>CAZRQN010000145.1:0-6950 GCA_964602115.1 uncultured Rhodobacterales bacterium | reverse complement strand
GCGGCGCCGCCGGGTCATGGACGAAAAGTTTCGGCGCGGCATCGGCGAGGAAATGCGCTACCTCCGCCGGGGTATAGCCGCTGTTCATCGGCAGGAAGACCGCGCCTGCCGCCACGCAGGCGGCATAAAGCGCCAGCGCCTGCGGCGACTTCTCCACCTGCGCGCCCACCCGGTCCCCGGGCGCCACGCCCTCGGCCGCAAGCCGGCCAGCATAGCCCAGCGCCAGCGCATGGAACGCCTGCCCGGAAATGGCCGCGCCGTCCGCCAGGATCAGGAACGGTGTCCGGCGATGTTCGAGCGGAGCGAAGAGCCTGTCCCAGAGCGGGTTCATCGCGCGATCCAAAACTATTCCGGGCCTTCGCCCTTGCCTTTCCCAATGGCAGCCGTTGCGGACACCGGCGACGCCCGGCGCTCAGAAATCCGGCCGGACGCCCGGCAGGTTCAGCGCGGAAATCAGGTCGCGCAGTTCCTGCCGCGCCGCGACATGCGACAGCGACAGGCTTTCGACGCCGACCTCCTTGAGATCGAGCAGCGTCAGGCCACGCGGGAAAAGCTCGCGGTAGATCACCCGTTCGGCAAAGCCCGGGGCGACGCGGAAGCCGATGCGCTTGGAAAGTTCCTCCAGCGCCGCGCCGACCTTGCGCTTGTTGTGCATCTGCAGGACGTTGAGGCGGTTCCTGAGCACGATCCAGTCGATCGGCTTCAGCCCCGCCTGCGCCCGGATCTGGCGCGCCTGCCAGACCATTTCGGCATAGATCGACGGGCCGAGGACCTTGCCCGTTTCCGCATCCACCCGCGCCAGCAGATCGAAGTCGATGAAGCTGTCGTTCAGGGGCGAGATCAGCGTGTCGGCCAGCGAATGCGCCACCTGGCTCAGCCTTGTATGCGAGCCCGGGCAGTCGATGACGATGAAGTCGAAGGATGGCTCCATCGCGGCGATGGCGGCGGCAAGGCGGGCATCATAGGGGTTTTCGCCGGCGGCCGGCGTCACCTCCGGCAGATCGCGGTAGTCGGGCGTCGGCAGGTTCAGGCCCGAGCGCGCCATGAAGGCGCGGCGGTTCTCGACATAGCGGCCAAAGCTCTTCTGGCGGAGGTCGAGGTCCAGCGCGCCGACCCGCTTGCCGAGCCGCGCCAATGCGGTGGCGACATGCATGCAGGTCGTGGACTTGCCCGAGCCGCCCTTCTCGTTGCCGACCACGATGATATGCGCCATGAGGGGCCTCGTCTTGCGTGGCTCGTTCCATACGCAAGGACGCAACCGCTGCCTAGGCCTTCGGAGGGTTGAGGTGAAACGCCATCTGCCGGGTGTGTTGATTTCCCTGCTGCTGGTCGGGGTCTGGGCAGCGCTGGCGGCGATGAAGGCCGCCGGTTTCGGCACGTTCACCTCGGCGGTCCTGATCGAGAACGCCATGCGGTTCTGGCCGCCGGTACTGTGGCAGGGAACGCCCGTCTATCAGGGCCAGACGGCGGCGATGTTCGCGACCTATGGCTTTGTCACCGCCAAGGGATCGGTTCTGGCGGTCACTGTCGTGCTCCTGCTCCTGTGGTCCGCCATCGCGGTGCGCCTGGCGGGAGTGCTGCGGACGCTGGCGGTTCTCGATGCCGCATGGCTGGTGGCCCCGCTTGCCATGGCCTGGAACAGCGTCCAGCCCTTTGGCGGCGCTTCGGGGGCAGTACATGGGCTGGCGGGCGCGGCCTTTGTCTGGGCGGCGCGGCGGGGAGAAAGGGAGACGGCCGCAGGCGTGCTGCTGTCGGTGCTGGGCGGGATGGCGGCCTATGCCCTGGCCGGGGGTCAGGCGGTGGCGCTCGATGCGGGGGGACTGGCGGTCGGGGCTGTCGCCGGGCTGGTGCTGCGACCGCGCGCGGTCGCGCCCGACTGAACCCGGGCCTCAAGCCCCCGGCAGGAGGCAGCGGTCGTAAGGGAATTCGAAGCTCGGCTCGGAACCGTCGAGAGGTGTGCCATAGGCATAGTGCTTGCCGTCGGGCGACAGAACAAGGACGCCGCGCTGGCCGTCGCGCCGGCGGATGAGGTCGATCCGGTCGCCTGCCACGGCCAAGACGTCGAAATCGTCGCCACTCTGCTGCGAGCCGTCCGAATACCGGACATCGTGCTGCCAGCGGAAACTGAGGCGGTTCGTGGCGGGGTCGAAGGTGATCTCGTGCGGATTGGCGTCGCAGGTCATGTCTGCGGCGAATCGCCAGCCCCAGACCCCTTCGATCCGATGCAGCGCATCCTCGGCGCTGGCCGCGCTGGCGGCCAGCACCATGATGGCGCAAGCGAGCAGCCGGCTCAGAGGCCGAGGCCCGCGTATTTGTTCTTGAACTTCGACACGCGGCCACCGGTGTCCATCAGCTTTGCGGAGCCGCCGGTCCAGGCGGGATGCGCCAGGGGATCGATTTCGAGCGACATCGTGTCGCCGTCCTTGCCCCAGGTGGTGCGGGTGCGGAACGTCGTCCCGTCGGTCATCTTGACGGTGATGAAGTGATAGTCGGGATGGGTCTCGGCTTTCATGGAGGTCACTCACCCTTGTCCTTGGCGACGGCCTCGGCGATCCGGGCCGATTTCCCGCGGCGCGACCGCAGGTAGTAAAGCTTGGCGCGACGAACGCGGCCACGGCGGACGACCTCGATCGAATCGATATTGGTCGAGTAAAGCGGGAAGACGCGCTCCACGCCTTCGCCGAAGGAAATCTTGCGCACCGTGAAGGAGGCCGAGATGGTCATGCCGCCCGAACGGGCAATGCAGACGCCCTCATAGGCCTGCACCCGCGAACGCGTGCCTTCGGTAACCTTGTAGCCGACCCGGACCGTGTCGCCCGGGCGGAATTCGGGGATCTTTTTCCCCAGCGAAGCGATCTGCTCCGCCTCGATCTGCGCGATGAGGTTCATGCGCTGTCTCTCCATCTGCCTGCGGTGGTCCCGCAGAGGTTTTCACGCCCGATTGCTCCGTTCAGGCGCGGGGTCGTGGGCCTGTTGAGGCCGGTCCCGCCGGAGGTGAGGCGCATGTGCTTGAGGTCCGCGCAGGGATCGCTCCCGGCGGACCGGCGGGCATATACGGCGGGACGGCGGGACGGTCAAGGCGGGGCGCGCCCGGTTCCGCCTGGCCGATTTGGCCCCGTCGCCACAGGACCGCCATGATTGCGCCACCGTCTTCACTGAATCGGCCCGGGTTTTCCCAAGATTCTCCGCATTCCGGGACGAGTCACAGAGTTTGGGTGCGGCATAAGAGTCGAAAGGGTTTGTCATGCGTTTGCCGAGTCGTGTGGCGCGTAGTGTGGGCCGCTTTCTCCGCGACCGGGACGGTTCGGCAACCATCGAGGCGCTGATCTGGGTACCGGTCTTCACGTTCCTCCTGGGGATGATCGCGGATGCCTCGCTGATGTTCGGCGCCAAGGCCGAGGTCCTGCGGGTCGTCCAGGATGCAAACCGCAGCCTGTCGGTCGGCAAGTTCTTCACCACGGCTGAAGCCCAGGACTTCGTGGAAGAGCGGATCTCGGAGATCAGCCCCAACGCAACCATCACCACGACCGTAACCAGCGGCGTCATTCTCACCACTGTGGACATGCCTTCGTCCGATCTGACCGCGACCGGCTTCTTTGACGGTTTCGCCGAGATCACGATCCGCGTGCAGTCCCATCTTCTTTCAGAGGCCTGAAATGTCCGTGGCTCACCGCTTCACCCAATTCCTCCGCCGCGTCGAGGACGACGACGGCAGCATGACGGTTTACGGCCTGTCGCTCGTGGTCGCCCTGGCCATGGTCGGCGGCTATGCCATCGACGTCTCGAACGTGATGACCGACCGCACACAGCTGCAGAACACCGCCGATGCGGCGGCCCATGCGGCGATCCTCACGCGCGAATTCGGCACAGCCGAGGCCGCAAAGGCGAAGGCGGTGGAAATCGCCGAGGAGAACATGTCCGAGCAGACCTTCGGCGAGGTCCTCGACGGCGTGGACGTCGTCTTCGGCAGCTGGAATTCGACCACCCGCAGCTTCGTCCCCGACAGCACTTCGCGCGACGCCGTGCAGGTCACGCTGCGGCAGACGGAAGCCAACGCCAATCCGGTGGAGACCTACCTCTTGGACCTCGTGGGGTTCAACAAGTGGAACGTCTCGGTCAGCTCGACCTTCCTGGCGTACAATTCGTCGTGCTTCAACGAGGGCTTCGTCGCCGATGACGTGGTGGACATCCAGAGCAACAACGCCTTCTACAACGGCTTCTGCATCCACTCGAACGAATATGTGTCGCTGAACTCGAACAACTTCTTCGAGCCGGGCACGGTCGTCTCGATGCCCGACCTCGCCGATCTCGACATCCCGAACTCGGGCTTCCAGACCAACACCGGCCTGCGCGAGGCGCTGCGTGTCGGCAGTTACAACATCCGTGTCCTGCAGCGGATCGACGACATCATCGCGATGGTGGACGAGCCGGGCTCGGTTTACTACCCGGACTATATCTCCGGCGCGTCGAAGACGATCACCAAGTCGAAGATCACTTCGTCCGACCTCACCTCCGGCCGGGTGCATTACTGGACCTGCCCGGGCAGCGGTAAGGGCACGATCGAAGGCGGCACGGTGGTGCAGAACGTGGTGATCGTCTCGACCTGCGAGATTACCTTCGCCTCAGGCGTGAAGGTGGAAAACTCGGTGATCGCCACCACCAACACCTCCGACCGGTCCTTCGACTCGCCCTCGGGCTTCATCCTGGGCAAGAACGACAATTGCGCCGTCGGCGGCGGCGCGCAGCTCGTCACCCTGGGGGGCATGCGCTTCCCCGCGAACCTCGAAGTCTATGGCAGCCAGCTGCTGGCGCTGAAGGACATCAACTTCGCCGCCCGGGCCAATGGCATGCAGGGAACCGCCATGGTTGCGGGGGGCACGATCTCGGGCACCTCCAACATGTCGATGGGCCTGTGCGAAACCGGGATGGAAGACAACTTCGAGTCGAAATACTTCCGCATGGTGAACTGAACCGCCCCTGACGGGCGTCAGCGCGGCGGCCGGGCCAGAAGGTCCGGCCGCCGTTCGCCTGTCAGGCGCTCGGCCTCGGCCTGGCGCCAGCGCGCGATCTCGCCGTGATTGCCAGACAGCAGCACCGGCGGGATCTCCCGCCCCTCCCAGACCGGCGGCCTTGTGTACTGGGGATGCTCCAGCAGCCCGGCGCTGAAGCTTTCCTGCTCGACCGAGGCGGCATTGCCCAGCACCCCGGGTCGCAGCCGCAGCGTGGCGTCGAGCATCGCCTGCGCCGCGATCTCGCCCCCGGTCATGACGAAATCGCCCAGCGACACCTCCTCGAGATCCAGCGCCTCCAGCGCCCGCTGATCGACCCCCTCGAACCGCCCGCAAAGAAGCGTCACTCCCGGCCCCGCCGCCCAGTCGCGGGCCATGGCCTGGGTAAAGGGCCGTCCGCGTGGCGAGAGATAGACGCGCGGCGCACCCCGGGGCGCCAGCGCCGCCGCTTCCGCCATGGCCGCAGCCACCACATCCGCGCGCAGCACCATCCCGGCCCCGCCGCCCGCCGGCGTGTCATCGACATTGCGGTGGCGGCCGATCCCGTGCCGGCGCAGATCGACCGTGTCCAGACGCCAGAGCCCGCTGTCCAGCGCCTTGCCGAGCAGCGACAGGCCGAGCGTGCCGGGAAAGGCCTCCGGGAACAGCGTCACCACGGTGACGGCAAAGGCGCCCCTGATGTCCTCCGCCACCCCCAGCTCGCGCGGAACGACGCTGGCCCTGGCGCTGAGGCGGCCATGCGAGCGGCGGGGAGGGACGTCATCGGTCATGGCGCGCTGATAGCCCGGCGCCGCCGGCGACGGAAGCGCCTTACCCGGGGTTGCGCTGCGCCAGCCGGTCGCTGGCCGCCATGAAGGACAGAAGCGCGGCTTCCGCCTCGGTCCCCGCGACATGCGAGGCCCGCGCCGCGATCATGTCGCTGGAGGGGAGCGACCACCACAGGCCGGGATCGGCGGCCAGCGCCGCCTCGGCGCGGCGGGCGAACAGCGCCAGCGCCGCCGGCGCATCGGGCAGCGCCTGGAAGGCGGTGGTGCCGGCATTTCCCGGCAATGTCGCGAGAAGCGCCCCGTCCGAGCCCTGCAGCGCCAGCGCCGTCACCAGCGACGGCGCCGCGCCTCCCGCTTTGACGCGGGCCACCAGCGCCTCCTGCAGGCGGGCCGCATCGACCTTGGCGGCGATGGCGCGCAGTTCGGCGGCAATCGCTTCGGGTGTGGCGGTGTCGGGCAGGTCGGCCACCGCCTGCAGCAGCTCCCCGGCCCGGGCCGTGGCCGCTGCCAAATGCCCGGCGTCCGGCGATCCCGCCTCGGCGGCGGCCACCGGCGCCTCGCTTACCCCGATCAGCCGTGCGAGCGGGATGGCAAGCAGCGACAGCCCGACCGGCGCCAGCAGCGGCAGCTGGATCGTCAGGCCGAAAAGCCCGCCGAACCCGCGCCCGAGCGCGAAGAGCAGGGTCACCAGCAACACCAGAAGCGCCAGCCGCGCCCCGGCTGCGGCCAGCATCCGCCCCTCGGCCCAGCGTGCCGGATCGTGGGGCCAGTCGAGCGGGCGCATCACCATCTGCCAAAGCAGGAAGATGACGGAGAACCCCGCCACGAAAACCCAGCCGAACCCGGCCAGCCCGGCCAGCAACGGGCCGGCATAGAGCATCAGGGTCACCAGTCGCGGAAGCCATGGCCGTATCATCGCGACGCGCCTCTCCCCAGAACTTGTGGTGCAGACTGCCAGCGGTGGCAGGTTTCGTCCAGCCATGCCGGGATCGCCGCAGCCGCACGTTGCCCGCGCGCCGCGCTTGCGAAGTCCCCTGCAATCCCCGGAGCAACCGGTGATGAGTGCAGAGCCTGAGGGGAAGCGCCGAAAGACGACAGGCGCCTGCCTCTCTCGCCTTTCCCTGCATCATCCTTGGACAAATACCCCGGGGCCCGGGGCAGCGCCCCGGGTCTC
>CAZRQN010000144.1:0-6986 GCA_964602115.1 uncultured Rhodobacterales bacterium | reverse complement strand
CACGGGGGGGGGCGGGGGTGCCCCCCCCCCCCCCGGGGGGGGGGGGCCCACGGGGGGGGGGGGGGCCCCCCTTTGCCGGGGCCCCGGGGGGCCCCCCCCCCCGGGAGGGGGGATCAGGACCGAGGGCGGACCTTCAGCGATAGGCCAGGAGTTGCCCGCGCTGGTTGAGGACAAAGAGCGTGCCTCCGGCCAGCGCCGGCGGGGCCGCCGCGCCGCCGGGCAGGTCCACTGACCCGAGCGCGGCCCCGTCCTCGGGGTTGAAGAAGCGGATCACGCCGTCGCCCGAGACCACGACCAGACGTCCGCCGGCCAGGACCGGGCCGTAATGGGCGGTGATGTCCTTGCGGCGCTTGGCCTTTTCCTTGGTGAAATAGGGCATCTCCACCGCCCAGACCGTCTCGCCGGTGGCGGCATCGAGCCGCACCAGCCGCGCCTCGTCGGAGATGAGGAACACGGCATTGCCGGCCGGCAGGAGCGGGCCATAGGCGCCTTCGCGCGCGGTCCACAGCCTGCGGCCGGTTTCGGCATCAAGCGCGGCGCTGCGGCCGCCCTGGTTGCCGGCAAAGATCGTGCCGCCGGCCACCACCGGATCGCCGGTCAGCCCGTCGATCCCGGCATAGGCCCGGCCCCGGCGTTCGCCAGCCACCGAGGTGACCCAGACGCGCGAGCCGGTGTCGCGCGCGACCGCGCCCAGTTCGCCCGAAGGATAGGGGAAGACGACATTCTCGCCGGCCAGCGCCGGGGCGGCGGCGCCGATCGTGCCCGAGGCGGTGGGGGCGGCGGGAACGCGCCATTCGACATGGCCATCGGTCGCCCGTACCGCCCAGCCGGCGGAATCGCGCGAGGCGACATAGACCAGTCCGCCCTCGACCAGGGGGCTGCCCGCCACCGGAGCGTCGAAACGCTGGCGCCAGCGCACCGCGCCGCTGTCGGGGTCGAGCGCCACCAGCTCTCCATAACCGGTGGTGACGAAAAGCGTCCCGGCGCCGAAGGCCAGTCCGCCGCCGGAGGCCTCGCTGTTCTCGCCCTCGCGGCGGACGTCGGCCGACCACAGGAGGCCGCCGCCGGTGGACAGGGCGGTGACCTGCGCGCGTGCGTCCATGACGAAGACCCGTCCGCCGGCCACGACCGGCTGGGCGGTGATGCGCAGCTTGCGGCTGTTGCCAGCGCCGATATTGGCCGACCAGGCGAGCTGCGGCTGGGCCGAGAGCGCCGAATGCGGCGGCAGATGGGCGCCATTGCCGGCGCGCTGGGCGTAGTCGGCACTGCCGGACACCGGGGGCAGCCCGACCGGCTCGGCCCGGTTCTCGGTGACATTGGTCGTGTCCACCGGCGCGGCCTCGCCCTCGACCGGGACCGAGGCATCGAGCGGTGCACGGGGGTCGAACCTTTCGCCGGGCAGGATCACCTCGCGCTGCCCGCAGGCCGCGAGGAGCAGAAGGGCAGGAAGCAGCGGAGCGGTTCTCATGCCTCGCCTCCCAGCGCGACGATGACCTGGCGGGCCCGGGCGCGCAGGGATTGCGTCGCCTCCTGATCCTCGGTCAGGGCCTTGAGCCCGGCGATGGCGGCGGCGGTGTCGCCGGCCTCGACATCGAGATAGGCGATCTGTTCCAGCGCCAGGGTGCGGAAGACGCGGCCGGGCACGGCAATCGCCTCCAGCGCCGCGCGGCGCTCCGCCAGCGGACGCTCGGCGCCCTGCAGGGTGACGAGGCGCAGGGTGGCGAGATCGCGGTAGAGCGGATCGACCGTGGCATCGGCCACCAGACCCTCCAGCGCGGCGAGGGCGCCGGCGCGGTCCTTGGCCGGGTCGGAGGCCTGCATCAGCGCCCGGAGCGCCAGGGCGTCGCCCGTCGCCGGAACCGCCGCCAGCGCCGAGGCGCGGGCTTCGGGCGTGGGCGCGTCAAGCGCGGTGAGGAGCGCATCGCCGAAGCCCTCGGCCGCCGCGCGCGCCTGGGCCTTGCGCCATTCGTTTACCCCGGCGCCGCCGACGACAAGGATGACGACCGCAACGGCGATCCAGCCGTACTTGCGGAACATCGCGAACAGACGATCGCGGCGGACCTCCTCGGTCACCTCGTCGATGAAACTGTCGGGGTTGCTCATGTGCCTGCCTCTGCGCCCGTCCCCGTCTTATCGGGGCGGTCGGGCCTTGCCAAGGCCGGGGTCGGTCAGAACATCGCCACCCGGGGAACCGCCCGGTCGCGCTCCACCTTCTCCGGCGCGTCCACGGACTCCGACCCGACGCCGAAGCGCATGACCGAGGCATCCTCGTCGCTCTGGCTGGCCCACATGGCGGCATAGCGGCCGCCCCGGGCGAGGAGCGCCTCGTGCGGGCCTTCCTCGACGATCCGGCCCGCCTCCAGCACCACGATCCGGTCGGCATCGGCGATGGTGGACAGGCGGTGGGCGATGGTGATGACCGACCGGCCCTGTCCCATGGCGCGCAGCGAATCCTGAATGTCGCGCTCGGTCTGGGTGTCGAGCGCCGAGGTCGCCTCGTCGAGGATCAGGATCGGCGGGTTCTTCAGAAGCGTGCGGGCGATGCCGACGCGCTGCTTCTCGCCGCCCGAAAGCTTCAGCCCGCGCTCGCCCACGGTGGTCTCGTAGCCTTGCGGCAGACGGGAGATGAAGTCGTGGATTCGCGCCGCGCGGGCGGCGGCCTCCACCTCCTCGCGGCTGGCGTCGGCGCGGCCATAGGCGATGTTGTAATAGATCGTGTCGTTGAACAGGACCGTGTCCTGCGGCACGACACCGATCTTCTCGTGAAGGCTGGTCTGCGTCACCTCGCGCAGATCCTGCCCGTCGATGCGGATCGAACCGCCGGTGACATCGTAGAAGCGGAACAGAAGCCGGCCAATGGTGGATTTGCCCGAGCCCGAGGGCCCGACCACGGCCACCCTTTCGCCGGGGCCGACGCGCAGCGAGATGCCGTGCAGGATCTCGCGTTCCGTCTCGTAGGAAAAGCGCACCCGGTCGAAGACGATCTCGCCGCCCCCGACTGCCAGGGACGGCGCGCCGGGACGGTCGGTCACTTCCGCCGGCTGGGCGAGCAAGGCGAACATCTCGCCCATGTCCACCAGCGACTGCCTGATCTCGCGATAGACGGTGCCGAGGAAGTTCAGCGGCATGGTGATCTGGATCATGTAGGCGTTGACCATGACAAAGTCGCCGACGGTCAGCACCTTGGCCTGCACCCCCATCGCCGCCATGACCATCACCGCCACAAGGCCCGAGGTGATCAGGAAGGACTGGCCGATGTTTAGGAAGGAGAGCGACTGGCCGGTTTTCACCGCAGCCGTCTCGTAGCCCTCCATCGCCCGGTCATAGCGGCCGGCCTCGCGCGCTTCGGCGGTGAAATACTTCACCGTCTCGAAGTTCAGCAGGCTGTCGATGGCCTTCTGGTTGGCATCCGTGTCCTGGTCGTTCATCTGGCGGCGCAGCTTCACCCGCCATTCGGTGACCTTGAAGGTAAAGGTGACGTAGAGCGCGATGGTGAAGACCACCACCGCCGCATAGGCCCAGCCGAAGACCAGAGCGAAGATCGCCGCGACGAAGGCCAGTTCGAGGACCAGCGGCCCGATCGAGAACAGCATGAAGCGCAGCAGGAAATCGACGCCCTTGACCCCGCGCTCGATGATGCGGCTGAGACCTCCGGTCTTGCGGGTGATGTGGTAGCGCATCGACAGGCGGTGGATATGGGTGAAGGTCTCCAGCGCCAGCTTGCGCAGGGCCCGCTGGCCGACGCGGACGAAGATCACGTCGCGCAGTTCGCCGAAGATCACCGCGCCGAGCCGGGCCATGCCATAGGCCACGGTCAGGCCGACCGCGCCGGCGGTGAGGAAGAGAACGGGGCTGTCCTTGCCCGAGGTCAGCGCATCCACGGCGTATTTGTAGAGCCAGGGGGTGGAGACCGAGACGATCTTGGCCAAAAGCAGCATCACCAGGGCAAGGACGACGCGCAGCTTCACCCAGGCCTCGCCCTCGGGCCAGAGATAGGGCACCACCCGGCGTATCGTCTGCCAGCCGGAGGCGCGGGTGCTGCCCATGTCGGCGGAGGTTGCGGTCGAAGTGGTGCGGCGCATCGCAGATCTCCGGGCGGTCCGTCCCGGTTGATTTCAACGGCGGGAGTGGCTAGAACGGTTCAATGCTTCATGAGTAGTTGAAACGTGAAGAAGGCACAAGTCCTCGCTGCCCTGTCCGCGCTGGCGCATTCCGACCGGCTGGACCTCCTCCGCCTGCTGGTGACGGCGGGGCGGGAAGGCATGGCTGCGGGCGACATCGCCCGGGGGCTGGGGCTTTCGGCATCGCGGCTTTCCTTCCATCTGGCCCAGATGGAGAATGCGGGCCTTCTCTCCTCGCGCCCTGACGGGCGGCGGGTGATCTATGCCATCAATGCGCATGGCCTGGGGCAGACGATCTCGTTCCTGCTGAACGACTGCTGCCGCGACCATCCGGAGGTGGTGGCCTGCTGCCGGCGCGGAGACGCGGGAACAGGCGTGGCCCCGGCGTCGGTCGAGGCGCAGGACGTGCTTTCCGGCTGAGGCCCGGTCAATCCGGTTCCGGCATGGTGAAGACCTGGCCGGGATAGATCAGGTCAGGGTCGCGGATCTTGTCGCGGTTCTCGGCGAAGACCTGGACATAGAGCATCCCGTCGCCCCATTGCCCTTCGGCTATGCCCCAGAGCGTGTAGCCCGGCTGCACGGTGACCGTGACCGGCGCGGGCGGAGAAGGCGGAACCGCCGCCGGGGTTCCGGTCGCGGCGACGGCGGGCGCGGGCGGCGTGGCTTCCTCCGGCGCGGGGGGGGCCGCTACCGGCGCCGGTTCAGGGGCCGGGGCGAACGCTCCCGGAGCGCCGGGGGCCGGCGCGGCACGTTCGGGCTCCGGTTCCGACAGGGGTTCCGGTCCGGGCGCCGGATCGGCGGCTGCAAGGGCTTCGCCCGCCGGCCCGGGCGCCGGCGCAGATTCGGGCGTGGGCTCCGGCACGGGAGCGGTCTCTGCAAGGGGCGCGGGCGGAGGTTCCGGCGGCGCTTCCGGGACCGCGGCCTCCGCCACGGCTGCCGCCGGTGGCGCCCCTGCCGCCGCCTCCGCTTCCGGCAAGGGAATGCCGAGCACCTCGGCGAGGCGCTCGGGCGTCTCGCGCTGGAAGGGCGTCTCGAAGCGCGACAGGACCTGGCCCTCCGCCCCGATCTCGTCGGCGCGCAAGGTGTAGAGGCCGGGCGCGATCTCCGGCAGGGTTCCGCCCCAGCCGCCATAGGCGCCGGCCGCCATCTCCGCGAGCGGGACATTGTCGAGATAGAGGCGGATGGTCGTGCCAGGGGTCGCGGTCCCGGCAATCCGCACCCCGCCTTCGCCGGTATAGCTGATCGCGGCGACAGCCACCGGCGCGGGCGCGGCGGCCGGAGGCGTCAGAACCTCGGCCGCGTCTCCTCCGAGAAGGATCGCGGCCGGCGGCGGCTCCGGCGCTGCGGAAGGCTCTGGCGCGGCAGGAGCCTCCGCCGCTGTCCCGCCCGGCGCTGCGGGGGCGGGCGAAGGCTCGGGCGCGGAGGCTTCCGGTGGTTGCGGGGCAGGAGCCGGCGCCAGCATCACCGGTTCGGGCGAGGTGGTGCGGCGGCCATCGGGTGCGACGGCGAGCAGGGTCATCAGCCGGGTGGCGGCAGAAGGCGGCAGGGTGAACATGGCCACGAATTCGCCCCGGTCGCTGGCCATGGTCTCCGCCGCCACCTCGGCATCGACCAGCACCGAAACCGAGGCGCCGGGCGCGGCAGTGCCCGCGACCAGCGCCGCCCCGCCAGGCTCCAGCCGAACCAGGTCGAAGGCCGGCACTGGCAGTGCTGCCGGGGCGGTTTCCCCCGCAGGTTCCGGCGCGGGATCCGGTGGGGCCGAGGCGGCGGCTTCGGCCTCCGGCGCCCCGGCCGGAGCGGCCGCAGGCGTGTCGGCTTGCGGGCCAGGCTCCTCTGCGACCGTCGCTTCGCTCGGGGCGGGTTCACTGGTCGCGACCGTCACCGGCCGGGTTTCCGGCACCGACGGCGCCCCGCCGCGCAGGAGCAGGAAGGCCGCGCCGCCGGCGATCAGAAGGCCAAGGGCGAGGAGCCCACCCTTCACGCTGCCCGAAAGATCCGTCCCCCGTGCCATGGCTTCCCCCCGGGCGGCCGGTCTCTGAGGGGCCGCTGCCGCCTTTCCCCCGCCAAGGAAGCCGCATATCAGGGATCAAGGCAACGTCTTTCCCCGGATTCCGGACCTCTCCATGACCCTGCTGCGCTCCGTCTGCGTCTTCTGTGGTTCCCGTACCGGAGCCGATCCGGCCTTTGCCGCCGCCGCCGAGGCGACGGGCGCGATGCTGGCCGCGCGTGGCTGGCGGCTGGTCTATGGTGCCGGCGACATCGGTCTGATGGGGGTCGTCGCCCGTGCCGCCCAGGCGGCGGGCGGTGCGACCATGGGGGTGATCCCGGTACATCTGCTGGGACGCGAAGTCGGCAAGCGCGACCTGACGCAGCTCGTCGTCACCGAGGACATGCACGAGCGGAAGAAGGTGATGTTCATGAATTCGGACGCCATCGCCGTCCTGCCGGGCGGCGCGGGCAGCCTCGACGAGTTCTTCGAGGTTCTGACGTGGCGGCAGATCGGGCTCCACGCGAAGCCGATCTTCCTGCTGGACACTGCCGGCTACTGGCAGCCGCTGGTGCGGCTGATCGACCATGTGATCGCCCAGGGCTTCGCCGATCCCGGCCTGCGCGGCGCCTTCTCCCTCGCCCCCGACCTGGCCGTACTGGAGGCCGGACTGGCCCGCTGCCTCGCCTGACGGATCGTGAGCGGAGGCCTTCCGCAGAGGGCCAGTTCATTCATTGCCCGCCGCCCTCCCGCCCTCTGTCGCGGCCCGAAGTGGGCCGCTCCGCCGGTTGGGGGGAGGAGCGGCGGGCTCGACCCCGCCCAAGGGCGGGGGCGCTCGCCCGCCGCGCTGCCGCAGGAGGGGGGCGGGGCGTGGCACT
>CAZRQN010000143.1:0-7031 GCA_964602115.1 uncultured Rhodobacterales bacterium | reverse complement strand
GAATGGCTCAACCTCCCAAATACCCTCAAAAAGCAGGGAGTCGTGTAGCATGACCTAACCCTGAATCGATCCATGTAACCACATGGAATCGCTAAGTAAAGACGAGTGTCCCACCGTGTGACGCTCTCCCCTCAGGCGGCCTTGGGCAGGGCGGGGACAAGGCGGATCGCCTCCGCCGTCAGCCCCACGCCGCCGCTGACCTCGGCCACCGGCAGGCCATCGACCAGGACCTTGGCCATGCCGGTGGCCTCGTCGGCCTCGATGCTGACCTGCGGGTCGGGATGGGCGGCGCTGTCGTAAAAGAGGACGATCTCGTCCTCCTCCGGATCATAGTCGGCGATCCGCGCAACCTCGCCCTCGCCATGCTCTTCCCAGCCGGCCAGCCCGAAACGGTCGCTGCCGGCGCCCCCGGTCGCCAGGTCGCCGCGCCCGGACAGCAGCAGGTCGTCCCCGTCGCCGCCGTTCAGCGAATCCGCTTCGAGATCGTCGGACCCGTCCAGCCGGTCGTCGCCGTCATTGCCGTCCAGCACATCGGCCCCGGCGCCGCCGGAGAGATCATCCTCGTCCGCCCCGCCGGCGAGCCAGTCGTCGCCGGCCCCGCCGCGCAGCCAGTCTGCCCCGCCGCCGCCGATCAGCGCGTCATTCCCCGCATCGCCGGAGAGCCTGTCGGCGCCAAGATGCCCGGCCAGCCAGTCCGCCCCGTCTCCGCCGGACAGGACGTCGTCGCCATCCTCGCCCTGCAGGCTGTCGTCGCCCTCGCCGCCGGCGAGAAGATCCGCCCCGGCCCCGCCATGAAGCAGATCCTCCCCGGCTTCGCCCTCCAGAAGGTCATCGCCCTCCCGCCCGACGATCTGGTCGTCGCCGCCCCCGCCGGCCAGACGGTCGCCCGCTTCGCCGCCGGCGAGCACCTCGTCCGATCCGTCGCCCTGCAGGGCCGTGCCGCCCGATGCCGGCTGGCCCGCCCAGTCGAGAAGGTCGGCCCCGTCGCCGCCGTCGTCCGCATCGCCCTCCGGCGCCTCCGGCTCGGGCCCCTCCGGCTCGTCGGCCTCATGCGATCCGGCCGAAAGAACCGCGTCGGCGGCCAGACCCGCGACAAGCGCACCCAGAAGTCCCACCAAGGCCCACATGACCACCCCCTGCCTTCCGGCGGGACCGGCCCCGCGCAGGGTCAGGAGTCTGGGCGCGATTCGCGGCCTTGGCCGGGGCCGCCCGGTGTCAGGCGCGGGTCCCGAGCGGGCGCCGCCAAGGCAAGTACCTCGTCTTTTCTTCAATTTGGCCCAGCCGGGCGGTCCGTCCGCGAAGTTCCTTTCCTTCCGCCGGCCGATCCGCTATGGGCCCGCGTCCCCGTCCGTCAGGCGGGGAAGGGCCTTGCTGGACGACATCCCGGCCTGCGCCGTCACCCAGATGAAGAAGGAGAGATCCGATGTCGATCACTGTCGAGGAAAAGGCCCGCCTCATCAAGGAATACGGCACCAAGGAAGGCGACACCGGCTCGCCCGAGGTTCAGGTCGCGATCCTGTCCTCGCGCATCGCCACCCTGACCGAGCATTTCAAGATGCACGTCAAGGACAACCACTCGCGCCGCGGCCTGCTGATGCTCGTCGCCCAGCGCCGCAAGCTTCTCGACTACCTGAAGAAGAAGGACGAGGGCCGCTACCAGTCCCTCATCGCCCGGCTCGGCCTGCGCCGCTGAGCTTCTTCTTCCGCAACGATCCCGACGCCCGCGCCCGACAGCGCGGGCGTCTGTGTTTCGGGGTGGCGGCAAGCGGTCCAGCGCGGCTAAGCTTTCCGGGTCTCTGCGGGGTTTGCCCTTGGACGCGGCCGTCCGACGCACCGACCTGTTTGCCGCCCTGTCGCTGGCCACCGACATAGCGCTTGGCCAGCCGGCGGAATTCGCCCTGCGATCTGCGGTTCTCGCGGTCCGGTTGGCAGCAGAGGACGGCGCCGACGACCGGGCGCTGGCGGCGGTGCGCGATCAGGCGCTGTTGCGCTACATCGGTTGCAATGCCGACACGTTCCTGATGGCGGCTCTGCTGGGCGACGAATATGCGCTGCGCCGCGATTTCGCCCGCATCGACAACGGAAGGCCCGGCGAGGTGATCGGCGTGGTGCTGCGCGCGATCAGGCGCGGCCATGCCGGCAGTTCGCCGGCCGGAATGCTGGTCGCCATCGCCCGGGGGCTTGCCCGGGCGCCGGGGGAGAGTGCCGCGATCCTGTCCGGGCATTGCGAGGTTGCCCGCCGCATCGCCGAGCGGCTGGACCTGCCGCCCGAGACCACGGCCGCGCTCTATCACCTCTACGAGCGGTGGGACGGCAAGGGCATGCCGGCCGGGCTGAAGGGCGAGGCGGTGCCCTATCCGGTGCGCGTGGTGAGCCTGGCACAGGATGCGCTGGTCCTCTCCGATGCCTATGGGCCCGAGGCGGCCTGCGCCCGCATCACCGAGCGGAGCGGCGGCGCCTATGATCCGCGCCTTGCGGCCCTTGTGGTCGCGCGCCTCGACCGGCTGCTTCCTGGCCCCTCGCCGGAGCCCGGGGCGGTTGAGGCACTGGTGGCCGGGCCGCCCGCCGTCCTCACCCCCGGGCAGGTCGATGCCGCCTGCCTGGTCTTTGCCGATATGGCGGATGTCCGCATGCCCCATACGCTCGGCCATTCCCGGGCCGTCTCCGACCTTGCGGCGGCCGGCGCCCGCCGGCTGGGTCTGCCGGAGGCGGACGTCATGCGGGTCCGCCGCGCCGGGCTGGTGCATGACATCGGTGAACTGGCAGTGCCGGTTTCGCTGTGGATGCGGACCCAGCCCTTCGCGCAGGCGGAGCGCGAGCAGATGCAGCTTCATCCCTGGCATAGCGCCCGCATCGTCTCCCGGGCTGGCGGGGCGCTCGCCGGCGTGGCGGCGGTGGCGGCGCTGCATCACGAGCGGCTGGACGGCTCGGGATATCTGCGCGGCGCCCGGGCGGCCGAACTCGCCCCGGCGGCGCGGCTGCTGGCAGCGGCAGAGGCCTATCAGTCGGCCATCGAGCCCCGGGCCTTCCGCGCCGCGTTGCGGCCGGAGGCGGCGGCGGCGCGGGTCAACGCCGAGATCCGTTCCGGTCGGCTTTGCCCCGAAGCCGGGGCGGCGGTGCTGGAGGCGGCCGGCCAGCGCCCGGCCTTCCGCGCCCGGGGGCCGGTGGCCGACCTCAGCCCGCGCGAGATCGAGGTGCTGCGGCGGCTTGCCGCCGGGCGAACCGTGAAGGAACTGGCGCGCGATCTGGAAATCGCACCCAAGACCGCCGGCAATCATGTGCAGAGCATCTATGCCAAGCTCGGGGTCACGACCCGGGGCGGGGCGGTTCTCTTCGCGGTGGAGAACGGCCTGCATCGCCCCGAATAGGGCATTTGCCTCATGCGGCTCAGGGCGGAGAGACCGAAAACGGGGCATCGGATGTCGGAGCGACATCCCTGACCCGAAAGGACCACCGCGATGAAAGACCTCACCCTTTCCCCCGACGCCCGCCTGGCGCTGTCGCTGTTCCGGGCCTTTGCCGAAGGCGATCTCGACCGCTGGCAGGCGCTGCTGGCCCCGGATTTCACCTATTCTTATCCCGGCGTGCCCGACGGTCGCGGGGCGGCGGCCGCACGGGCCTACAACCAGCCCTTCGCCGATGCCTTCGGCGACTGGGACACCGAGGTTCATTCGGTGGCCCAGGACGGAGGCACTGTCATGCTGGAAATCACCGTCCGCGCGACATTGGTCGCGCCGCTGGTCACGCCCGAGGGCACGCTGCCCGCGTCCGGCCGGCGCGGCGCGGTCAGGGCGGTGGTGGTGGCCGAGATCGGCGGCGGCCGCATCCGCCGCGAAGCGACCTACTGGAACGTGCCGGATCTCGTCGCCCAGATATTGCCCGCCGCCTGACCCGCGGCGCGCGTCGAAGGCCAGAAGCACCCCGGCGTCGCCCGGCCCGTCCGGACGGCGGCACCGCAGCGTTTCGCCAGCCCGATCAGAGCCCGATGGAATTCCGGCGGCGCCACCGCTATCGTTCAACGAATCGGTTGACTGACAGGGGTCGCGGAGGTAATTCAATCTCATGGTTGAACGAGAGGAGACGCCCGACCTCACGGCCATCCTCAAGGCCGCCGCCGACCCAACGCGGCGCGAAATCCTGACGCTCCTGGCCCAGCACGGGCCTTTGCGCGTGACCGATATCTCGCGGCACTTCGCCACATCGCTCGCGGCAGTGTCCAAACATATCCAGGTCCTTGAGGCGGCGGGGCTGGTGGAGCGGCGCACGGAATGGCGCGAGCATCTGATCGCGCTGCGTCCCGCCCCGCTTTCGGCCATCGACCACTGGTTCGCCAGCCTGCGCTCGATCTGGGCGCTGCGGCTTGCGGCTCTGGAAGCCGCCCTGAAGGAGGACGATTCCGATGCCTGATCTGGCCCTCGACGTGACCCATACGATCAACGCCCCGCCGGAGCGGGTCTTCGACGCCTGGCTCGATCCGGCGATGCTGGCCCGGTTCATGATTCCCGGACCCGACATGTCGGTGCCCGAGGCCGAGGTGGACGCCCGCGTCGGCGGCCGCTTCCGCATCGTCATGCGCGCGGGCGAGCGCGACATGCCCCATGCCGGCGAATACCGCGTCATCGACCGTCCGCGCCGGCTGCAGTTCACCTGGGAATCGCCCTTCTCGATGGAAGGCTCGACCGTGACTCTCGATTTCGCGGCGGTTCCGGGGGGCACCGAGGTGCGGCTGAACCATGTCCGTTTTGCCTCCCCGGAAAGCCGCGACAACCACCAGAATGGCTGGAGCCGGATCCTCGCCGCCTGTGCTGAGGCGCTCCCGTCATGAACTGGCCCGCCATCATCGCCGGCGCTGTCGCCGCCTTCGCCGCCGGCTTCCTCGTCTATGGCCCCATCGGCTTCGGCAGGATCTGGGCCGAAGGGTCCCGGGTGGCGGCGCAGCCCCGCCCGCCCCTGGACGCCATGCTCTGGCAGGTCGCAGCGCTCGTCCTGCTCGCGCTGGTCATCGGCCTCACCGAGACGACCCAAAGCCTGGGGCTCGCGCTGGCCGCGATCCTTGCCGTGGCGGCGCAGGCCGGCGCGGTCGGCGCCTGGGCGCAGAAGACGCCGGCGGCCATCGGCGTCGATGTCTTCTATGCTCTGCTCGGCGGGGCGCTGATGATCCTCGCGCAGGCCCTGCTCTGACCTGGAGGGACCGCGCAGCGTCGGGAAGAGGCGCTGTCCGAACAGCACCGCCTGGTGGCGCGGTCATTCCGCGTCGGTGCGGCCCGGTCCGCCGGAACGACCGCCGCAGCCGCAGGGTCGGGCCGGTCTCAAAGGTGGCGGATATACCAGTAGCCGGCGATCAGGGCGGCCAGGAGGGCCATTTCCACGAGGCGATTTTTCATCTTCCAGCTATGCAGCAGCCGGCCCCCAACAGCAAGCCGGACGGCCTCTCGCACGCTGACCCGCCTTGATCGCAGCCTGCCGCAGATGCCTTGCGAACCCTGCCACTTCCCCTTGGGCCCGCTTTCCTGTATGCGCCCCGCCCATCTGAGACGTGACGCCCTTGGCCCCGGGCACATGCGCAGGATTGGGGCGGCGGCAATGGGGCCGCCAGATATGGGAGGCACCGGCAGGGGCCGGGTCTCCAGAGGAAAGCTGAATGTTCAACGTGACGAAGAAAAGCATCCAGTGGGGCGGCGAGACGCTCACACTGGAAACGGGGAAGGTTGCGCGGCAGGCCGATGGTTCGGTGATCGCCACGCTCGGCGAGACCGCCGTGATGGCCAACGTCACCTTCGCCCGGACGGCGAAGGCGGGGCAGGACTTCTTCCCCCTGACCGTGCACTACCAGGAGAAATACTATGCCGCCGGCAAGGTGCCGGGCGGCTTCTTCAAGCGCGAGGCGCGCCCGTCGGAGAAGGAGACGCTGGTCTCCCGCCTGATCGACCGGCCCTGCCGCCCGCTGTTCGTCGAAGGCTTCCGCAACGAGGTGCTGGTCATGGCGACCGTGCTCTCCTGCGACCTGCACAACGACCCCGACATCGTGGCGATGATCGCGGCCTCGGCGGCGCTGACCATCTCGGGCGTGCCTTTCATGGGCCCGATCGGCGCGGCCCGCGTCGGCTTCAAGGGCGGCGAGTACCTGCTCAACCCGCCCATGGACGAGATGACCAACCTGCGCTCGAACCCCGAGCAGCGGCTGGACCTCGTCATCGCCGGCACCAAGGACGCCGTGATGATGGTGGAATCGGAGGCCTATGAGCTGACCGAGGCCGAGATGCTGGGCGCGGTGAAGTTCGGCCATGCGGCGATGCAGCCGGTGATCGATCTCATCATCGACCTGGCCGAGGATGCGGCGAAGGAGCCCTTCCACTTCGACGCGCCGGATTACTCCGCCCTGCTGGGCCGGGTGAAGGCGGCGGGCGAGGCGCAGATGCGCGCCGCCTTCGCCATCCGCGACAAGCAGGAGCGCACCAGCGCCATCGACGCCGCCGCCAAGGCGATCGTCGAGGCGCTGTCGGACGAGGACAAGGCCGACGCCAACCTCAAGCCGGCGATCAAGGCGCTCGAATCCTCGATCCTGCGCGGCGACATCATCAACGGCGGCGCCCGCATCGACGGACGCGACAACAAGACCGTGCGCCCGATCGTGGTGGAAACCGGCATCCTGCCGCGCACCCATGGCTCGGCGCTGTTCACCCGGGGCGAAACCCAGTCGCTCTGCGTCACCACGCTGGGCACCGGCGAGGACGAGCAGATCATCGACGCGCTGAACGGCAACTTCCGCTCGAACTTCCTGCTGCACTACAACTTCCCGCCCTATTCGGTCGGCGAAGTGGGTCGCGTGGGTTCGCCCGGACGCCGCGAGATCGGCCATGGCAAGCTCGCCTGGCGGGCGCTTCAGGCGGTGCTGCCGGCGGCGACCGACTTCCCCTACACCCTGCGCATCGTCTCGGAGATCACCGAGTCGAACGGCTCGTCCTCGATGGCCACTGTCTGCGGCTCGTCGCTGTCGATGATGGACGCCGGCGTGCCGCTGAAGGCGCCGG
>CAZRQN010000142.1:0-7034 GCA_964602115.1 uncultured Rhodobacterales bacterium | reverse complement strand
CGCCGGGCGCACATCGTCAAGGGCATCACGCCTGCGCCGGGGGCGACGGCTCCAGCTGATCCGCGCCAACGAAAGCGCGCACAACCGGCTGCTGCGGCTCGAGCAGACGAGCGAGGCCGAGGTCCAACGGGTCGAGGACGCGTTCCTTGAGCACGCCCGGGCCGCAGCCTGAAGGAGCAGCGCCCTACGGCTCCTCGCTACCCGGCGCGTCGACCTCGTTGACCACCAGCCAGTGCCGGAAGCCCTGGGCGCGCAGCCAGCGCTCGAGCCGGTCGAGGCTACTCCATTCCCGGCCATGGCCACGGGCGCTGGTCACGCGCCGGGCGAGACCGTCGACGGTGACGAACACCGCCCAGACATACGGGTGGCTGCCCTGGTCGCCGTAGCCGCCCCCCTGCTGCAGGCGCGGCACGCGCGCCACGGTGGGCGGGGCGAGCAGGCGGTAGCTGCTCCGCAGCAGGGCCAGGTCGGACTGCCGGACGGTCTCGCCGACGATCAAAGCGCCGGGCCTCTGGCAACCAAGGGGCACGGCTCTACATTATGGATCATGATGTAGGAGTGATCGGACATGGAACTCACGTTTGAGGCGCTTGACGAAGAGGTTCCCGGCCGCGCGTGGCGGCAGGCGTTCGCCACGGCCTGGCCGGGCTGGCGCAACTGGTACCTGTCCCGTGGCGGCGACACACGGCTGGGCCGGGCCGAGCGCCAGCTGCGCCGCCACATGCCCGAGCTGGTGCCGGCCTGGCAGCGCCAGGTCGAGCTCGCGGGCGGCGGCGAGCTGGCCGCCCGCTTCCTGACCTTCTGGAGCCCGCCCGCCTATCTCGTCCATTGCTCCCAGGCCGTCCTGACCGACCGCGACGGCCATCTCCTGGTGCGCAACTATGACCTCGACCCGCGGCTCAACGAGGCGACCGTGCTGCGCAGCGCCTGGTGCGGCCAACGCGTCCTGGCGACCATGGAGGGGATCGCAGGTGCCGCCGACGGCGTCAACGCGGCGGGCCTCGCGGTGTCCCTGGCATTTGGCGGCCGCAATGCCGTGGGCGAGGGCTTCGGTGTGCCGCTGGTCGTGCGCTATCTGCTGGAGACCTGCACCGACGTCCGCGAAGCCATGGCCGCCTTGCGCCGCCTTCCCATGCACATGGCCTACAACCTGACCCTGGCCGACCGGAGGGCCGGGCACGTGACCGCCTTCATCGGCCCGGACCGGCCGGCCGAGTTCCTGTCCCGGCGCTGGGCCACCAACCATCAGCGGCGGGTCGAGCTGCACGAGCGGGCGCGGTTCTCGAACACGGTCGGCCGGGGGAAGGCGCTGGCGCGCCTGCTGGCGCGCGAGGGCCTGACGGAGCAGGCGCTGGTGGCGGCGTTCCTCGCCCCGCCGCTCTACGCCGATCGGCATGGCCAGGGCTTCGGCACGGTCTACACGGCCGCCTACCGGCCGGAGGCCGCGAGCATGGCACTGCACTGGCCGGGCCACACGCCGTGGCGCTTCGCCTGCGACCGCTTCCGCGAAGGCTCGGTGCGCGTGCGCTATGGCACGGCGCGCGACCTGCCGGCGGGCTTCGCCGAGCTGCTGGCCGAGTGCCTGCGCCGGCCGCAGGGCGCCGATTGGGCAACGCTCGGCCGCTGCTGGGGAGAGGCTTTTCCACATGGCGCGGGATAAGGCGCGGGATGGGCTGTGGACTTGCCGCGGCGCGGCTTGGAACGCGCTGGCGGCGCACGCACTTAGTGCCTGCTGCCCAGGGAATGGGCAGCTCCGCGGGCGGCCGGTGGCTTGACGCGACCGCCCGCGATGCCCATTGCACCTGACTTGCTGATGCAGCTGCCGGAAGGTGCCGCGATGGCGCAGATCAGGTCGGATTGGATGTGGGCTCAGGCTTTGCAGCTGCTGGACCAGGCCGAGCGCGCCCATCGCGATCTGTTCCGCCCGAGCGGCGCGCGTCGACGAACGACCTGCTGGGAGCCGCCGGTCGACGTGTTCGAGACCGAGAGCGAAGTCTGGCTCCAGGTAGCGCTCCCCGGCGTCGCCGCGGACCAGATCGAGATCCGGCTCGAGGACGGGGCGATCGTGGTCGCGGGCGAGCGGACGCTGCCGACCCCGCGCGGCGCCGGGGTGATCCGCCGCCTGGAGCTGCCGCACGGCTGCTTCGAGCGTCGCGTCGGCCTCGCCCCCGGGCGCTACGAGCTGACCCGGCGCGAGCTCGCCCAGGGCTGCCTCACCATTACCCTGCGCAAGCTGGCCTGAGCTATGGCCGACCAACCCGAAGTCGTTCTCGACCTGCCGGCGGACGTGCTGCCGCTGGTCCCGGTGCGCAATCTCGTGCTGTTTCCCGGCACCGTCGTGCCGGTGACCATGGGGCGGCCGCGCTCGATCGCGGCGGCCCAGGCGGGCGTGCGCGGCGAGCGCCCGATCGGCGTGGTCCTGCAGCGCGAGGCCGGCACCGAGGAGCCCGGCCCGCTCGACCTGCACCGGGTCGGCACCACGGCCAACGTCCTGCGCTACATGACGGCACCCGACGGCAATCATCACCTGATCTGCCAGGGCCAGCAGCGCTTCCGCATCCTCGAGTTCACCGGCGGCCATCCCTTCCTGACCGCCCGCTTCGAGCTGGTCGACGAGCCCGAGGACAAGAGTGCGGCGGTCGAGGCGCGCTTCATGCTGCTGCGCGAGCGCGCGCTGGAGGCGGTCGAGCTGCTGCCGCAGGCGCCGCGCGAGCTCGCCGATACCATCCGCTCGGTCCCCGCGGCCGGGCAGCTGGCCGATCTCGTCGCCAGCACCATGGACATCAGCGCCAGCGAGAAGGAGGAGGTGCTCGAGACCTTCGACCTGTCGCGGCGGATCGACCGGGTACTGGATTTCCTCAACCAGCGCCTGGGCGTGCTGCGCCTGTCGCGCGAGCTGGGCGAGGCCACCCGCGGTACGTTGGAGAAGCGCCAGCGCGAGGCGATCCTGCGCGAGCAGCTGGCGACCATCAGGAAGGAGCTGGGCGAGGACGAGGGCACCGCCGCCGAGGTCGAGGACCTGAAGAAGGCGATCGCCGAATCGGGCATGCCCGAGGAGGTGATGACCCAGGCCAACAAGGAGCTACGCCGGCTGGAGCGGATGCCCGAGGCCGCGGCCGAGCACGGCATGCTGCGCTCCTATCTCGACACGCTGATCGAGCTGCCCTGGGCCAAGGAGACCCCGGACCGGATCGACGTCGCCGAGGCGCAGAAGGTCCTGGACGAGGACCACTACGATCTCGAGAAGATCAAGAAGCGGATCATCGAATATCTGGCGGTCCACAAGCTGGCGCCCGAGGGCCGGAGCCCGATCCTGTGCTTCGTCGGCCCGCCCGGCGTCGGCAAGACCAGTTTGGGCCAGAGCATCGCGCGGGCCATGGGCCGCAAGTTCGTCCGCATCTCGCTGGGCGGGGTGCGCGACGAGAGCGAGATCCGCGGCCACCGGCGGACCTATATCGGTTCGATGCCGGGCAAGATCATCCCGTCGCTGAAGAAGGCGAAGAAGACCAACCCGCTGTTCCTGCTCGACGAAATCGACAAGATGGGTTACGACTTCCGGGGCGACCCGGCCTCGGCGCTGCTGGAGGTCCTGGACCCCGAGCAGAACAACACCTTCGTCGATCACTACCTGGAGGTGGAATACGACCTCTCCCAGGTGATGTTCATCACCACGGCCAACTCCTACAACATGCCGGGCCCGCTGATGGACCGGATGGAGATCATCCCGCTGGCCGGCTACACCGAGGACGAGAAGCGCGAGATCGCCAAGGGCCATCTGATGCCCAAGGTGGTGAAGAACCACGGGCTCAAGAAAGGCGAGTTCGCGGTCACGGATGCAGCGCTCAACGAGATGATCCGCACCTATACCCGCGAGGCCGGGGTGCGGAATCTCGAACGGGAACTGGCCAAGCTGGCACGCAAGGCTGTGACGGAGATCCTCAAGGGCAAGGCCAAGACGGTCGAGGTCACGCCCGACCGGCTGGAGGAATTCCTGGGCGTCAAGCGCTTCCGCTACGGGCTGGCCGAGAAGGAAGATCAGGTGGGCGTCGTCACCGGCCTCGCCTGGACGCAGGTGGGCGGCGATCTTCTGCAGATCGAGGCGCTGAAGCTGCCCGGCAAGGGGCGGATGAAGACCACCGGCAAGCTTGGCGATGTGATGAAGGAATCGATCGAGGCGGCGGCCAGCTATGTCCGCTCGATCAGCCCCGAGCTTGGGATCAAGCCGCCGAAGTTCGAGACACTGGATATCCACGTCCACGTTCCGGACGGGGCGACGCCCAAGGACGGGCCGTCGGCGGGTCTGGCCATGGTGACGTCCATCGTTTCCGTGCTGACCGGCATTCCGGTCCGCAAGGATATCGCCATGACCGGCGAGGTGAGCCTGCGCGGCAATGCCATGGCGATCGGGGGTCTGAAGGAGAAGCTTCTCGCAGCGCTTCGGGGCGGGATCACCACCGTGCTCATCCCCGAGGAGAACGCCAAGGACCTGCCGGAGATCCCGGACAATGTGAAGGCGGGGCTGAAGATCATCCCCGTCTCGCACGTGCGCGAAGTGCTGAAGCTGGTGCTGGTGCGCGATCCGGTGCCGGTGGAATGGGACGAGGCGGCCGAGGAAGCCGCTGCCGCCGCTCGGCTGGCGGAGCGCGAGACGGCCAAGGGCCAGACGGCGCATTGAACGAAAGGCGGGCGCCCTCGGGCGCCCGCCGCCCCATGCGGAGGGGCAGGGGCGCGGATCCGTCCGGGCCGAGCATCAGGAGTCCTTGAACATGGCCGTCCGGAAAAAGGCGACAGGAACGGCTGCGACAGCGGCGGAGGTGCCGGCCTCCGGACCCGAGCCTGCCGCTCCGGCCAAGGCCGAGCCGGCGGTGACGGTCAAGGCCAAGGACTTTGTCGAGCGCCTGGTCAAGGCTTCGGGAGCGAAGAAGAAGACCGTCAAGCCAATCCTGGAGGCAGCGCTGCGGCTTCTGGCCGAGGGTCTGGCCAAGGGCGAGGATCTGGTCCTGCCGCCGCTCGGCCGCCTGCGGATGCAGCGCCAGGGTGCGGAAGGCGCGATGACGATCAAGCTCCGGCCGGCCAAGGCCCGGTCCGAGACCGGCGCGCAGGACGCGGAGGCGGGCAAGGCATCCGCCAAGCCGGCGCGGCGCAAGGGCAAGCCGGCCAAGCAGGGCCTTGCGGGCGGCGGCGACAGCGATTAAACGGCCGGGCGACGGGCGATTAGCTCAGCGGTAGAGCGCTTCGTTCACATCGAAGATGTCAGCGGTTCAAATCCGTTATCGCCCACCATCTACCTGAAAGCGCGCCCCGCCGGGCGCGCTTTTCCGTCTCGGCCACCGCACACGGGCCGCAGTCTTTCGATCGGCTTTCGCACCGGGCGCTTGACGCCGGCCGCGGCTTGCGGCCCTTGCGGTGGGCAGTGGCAGGTCGAGGAGGCGGAGGCGCGGATGCAGGCCGGGATGGAGGATGAGAAGCAGCAGGCCGCGTCCTGGTTCACCCGCCTGCGCGATGAAATCGTGGCGGCCTTCGAGGCGCTGGAGGACCGTCACGCCACCGGCCCCGGCAGCGACCTGCCGGCCGGGCGTTTCGCCGTGACCCCGACCCGTCGCCAGTCGGAGGACGGCTCCGATGCCGGCGGCGGGCTGATGAGCGTGATGCGTGGCGGAAGGGTATTCGAGAAGGTGGGGGTCAATGTCTCCACCGTCTTCGGCCGGCTGGGTCCGGCGGCGCAGCAGGCGATGGCGGCGCGCGGGGTTCCGGGCATGGCGGAGGACCCGCGTTTCTGGGCCTCGGGCATCAGCCTCGTCGCCCATCTGCAGAACCCGCATGTGCCCGCCGTCCACATGAACACGCGGATGTTCTGGACCCCGCAGGCCTGGTGGTTCGGCGGCGGGGCGGATCTCAACCCCTGCATCGAGCAGGCCGAGGACACGGCGCATTTCCACAAGGTGCTACGCGACCATGTGGCGCCGCATGGCGAGGGGCTTTACCCGAGGCTGAAGGACTGGGCGGACGAGTATTTCTTCGTTCCGCATCGCGGCCGTGCGCGGGGCGTGGGCGGCATCTTCATGGACGACCGCAACTCCGGCGACTGGGAAGCCGATTTCCGCCTGACCCAGGACATCGGCCGTGCCTTCCTGCCGGCCTGGCTGCCGCTGGCCGACCGCCGCCGCACCACGCCCTGGAGCGAGGCCGACCGCGAGGTGCAACTCGTCCATCGCGGGCTCTATGCCGAATACAACCTCGTCTATGATCGGGGCACGAAATTCGGCCTGGCCACCGGCCATGACGCGACGGCGGTGCTGATGAGCCTGCCGCCGGTGGCGAAATGGCCCTAGGGGCGGCGGAAAGCCGCAGCGGCCGGTTCAGTTGGCCGGCGCGGCCCCTCCTGCGGCGGGCGCGGGCGCGAAGCTGGCAAGATATGCCCAGAGGTCTGCCGCATCCTCGGCCTTGCGCAGCCTGAACGACATCCGGGCCTTGGCGGCCGGATCGCCCAGCTTTTCCTTCAGGAAACCGCCCGGGTCCTGGACATAGGCGGCGAAATCCGCCTCGTTCCAGGTGAAGCCGGTGGCCCCGAGCGCGACAAGGCTGTCGCCATAGCCGGTGAACTCGGCCTCCGATCCTGCGGTGCGTCCGGCCAGCGCATAGAGATTGGGACCGGTCCTGCCGGCCTTGCCGGCCAGAACCTCGCCAGCGGCGTTGACCACCCGATGGCAGGCCTGGCACTGGTTGAAGACCTTGGCCCCCGCCTCCGCATCGCCGTCTGCAAGGGCCGGCGCGGCGGTAAGGGCTGAAAGGGCCAGGGCGAGCATTCTCCTGCGCATCGTGATGTCTCCAATCTCGGGGTCCGGATCCCCCGGCGTTGCGGCAAACCTGCCAAGCTTCGCAGGTCCGCGCAACATTCCTCCCGGCGCCTGCGAGGGGGCTCTGCCCCCCGCGCCCTGAAGGGGGCGCTCCCCCCGGGATATTTGGAGACAGGAGATGATTAGAGCGTGATCGCCTCATGCTGAAGCATATCCTGCATTGGCGAGGTAGTTTGC
>CAZRQN010000141.1:0-7057 GCA_964602115.1 uncultured Rhodobacterales bacterium | reverse complement strand
GGCAGACCGAGACGTTGACGTCGGCGCGCAGGTTGCCGTTCTGCATGTTGCCGTCGCAGGTGCCGAGATAGCGCAGGATCTGGCGGAGTTTGGCGACATAGGCCGCCGCTTCCTCCGGTCCGCGGATGTCGGGGCGCGAGACGATCTCCATCAGCGCCACGCCGGTGCGGTTGAGATCGACGAAACTCAGCGCCGGGTCCATGTCGTGGATCGACTTGCCGGCGTCCTGTTCGAGATGGATGCGCTCGATGCGGACACGTCGGGCAACCCCGGGGGACAGCTCGACGATCACCTCGCCCTCGCCGACAATCGGGTGGTACAGCTGGGAAATCTGGTAGCCCTGCGGCAGGTCGGGGTAGAAATAGTTCTTGCGGTCGAAGGCCGAGCGAAGGTTGATCCGCGCCTTCAGCCCCAGCCCGGTGCGCACCGCCTGTTCGACGCAGTATTCGTTGATCACCGGCAGCATCCCCGGCATCGCCGCATCGACGAAGGAGACATTGGCATTGGGCTCCGCCCCCACCGCCGTGGAGGCGCCGGAGAAGAGTTTGGCCAGCGAGGCGACCTGGGCATGGACCTCCATGCCGATCACCAGTTCCCAGTCGGCTTTCGCCCCCTGGATGAGCTTGGGTTCGGGCGGGGTGAAGGCGAGGTCGAGCATGCGTTTCTCCTGTCGCGCCCGCGTTTAGGACAGGGGATCGGGCGGAGCAAGCGCGCTTTCATTGAGCGGCCGCCCGACCTTCCCCCCGCAACCGGAGCGCGAAAGACGCGGAATTTGCGCAGGAATCCGCCGAGCACCGGGACGGCTGCACGCGGGAACTCGCGCAAATGTGGCGGGATTCGGGCGGGAGACTAGACAGGTGAGCCCCCGAACGTCCAGGGACGGCGTGCCGCGTTTCTGCAGCGCAGCGTTGCCAATCGAGGTTCGATGCTTCGGAAGTTCACTCTTGCGGTTCTTGCCGCCCTGTCGCTCTCGGCCTGTGTGGAAGGGGAAACCTCCCTTTCCATGTCGAACTTCCGTCCCGCCATGCGCTGGGACCACACGCGCGAGGCCTCGGCCTGGACCGGAAACACGCTGATGGCGGTGGCGGAAGAGGATGCCAAGCTGGCCGACCTCGTCCCGGCCGATATCGAGACCTGGTGCCCTGGCTATGCCGAGGCCAGCCTGCCGGAGCGGCGGGCCTTCTGGGTGGCGATGCTCTCGACGCTGGCCAAGCACGAGAGCACCTGGAACCCCCGCGCCTCCGGCGGCGGCGGGCGCTGGGTCGGGCTGACCCAGATCGCCCCTTCGACCGCCCGCCAGTACGGCTGTGAGGCGACCACGAGTTCGGAGCTGAAGGACGGCACCGCCAATCTCGCCTGTGCGGTGGAGATCATGGCCGACAACGTCGCCGCCGACGGCCTGGTGGCCGGCAACGGCTCGCTGGGCATGGGCCGCGACTGGGCGCCGTTCCGCAAGGCTTCCAAGCGCACCGACATGGCCGGCTGGGTCAGCCAGCAGAGCTATTGCCAGAAGGGCTGAGGCGGACGGATCACCGCAGCCGAAGATGGCGAGCAATGTCCTCGAGCGCATCCTTCTGGCGCGTCGAAAGCGGTCCACCAAACGCCTGAGCGACCTCCTTCAGCACGGCCATTAGGGTTTCGAGAGATTTCGCGCCGTTGATCCGGTAGAGCCGTTTGGCTATACGTTCAATGGCGGGCTGCGGGCCCTGGCACTGCGAAACCAGCCAGTGCCCGAGAATCAGCATTTCCTCTGCACGCTGCGTGTCCAGCGACAGGTGGTAGCGCAACGCCGAGCCAAGGGCGGCCTGCAGCTCGGACGAAGGCAAGGCATCAAGTTCGATGAACGCCGAGCCGATGGCAGCGATCGCCAACCCAGGCTCATCGACCCCATCGGCCGCGTGCTGGTCGGCGCGCCGCTTGAAGCCAAGACGGCGCGCGGCATTCAAGACATCCGCAGCAGCACCGGCAAGGTCCTGCGCAACCGCGCCGGCCATGCGCGCGCGGTAGAGCCAGAATGCAACTGCACCAATCGCTGCGAGAACGGCAAGAATCAACGGCATAAAGGGTCTCCGCACCAAGCACGATGACGCTAGCGACGCGCCCGTCTGCAGACAATGGCGAAGTCATGCGTTTCCCCCCAGCATCCGCCCCGTCATCTCGCCCAGGTCGCGGCTGAGGCCCGGCCGGGCGCGGATGCGGTGCAGTTCGGCGCGGATCAGCGCCTGGCGGGCGCGGTCGTAGCGCGCCCGGGTCTCGAAAGCGGCGGACATGCGGGCGGCCGTCTGCGGGTTCAGCGCGTCGAGCCGGATCAGCCAGTCGGCGAGGAAGCGGTAGCCCGATCCATCGGCGGCGTGAAAGCCGGCGTGGTTGGTGGCGAAGGCGCCGACCAGCGCCCGGAAACGGTTGGGGTTGCGCAGGGTGAAGGCCGGGTGGCGCGCCAGGTTCGCGGCCACCTCCGCCGCCCGCTCCGGCGGGGCGAGCGCGGCCTGGAGCGAGAACCACTTGTCCATGACATGGGCATTGCCGTGCCAGCGCGCCTCGAAGCGCTCCAGCTCCTCCTGGCCCTTTCCGAAGTCGAGCAGGCATGCCAGCGCCTCCACCGTATCGGTCATGTTGTCGGCTTCGGCAAAGGCGCGGGCGGCCGCGGTGCCGCCGTCGATCTGGGTCAGGAAGGCAAGCGCGGTATTGCGCAGCGCCCGCCGCCCCGCCGCCCGAGCCTCGGGCGTGAAGGGTCCGGGCTCGGCCATCCCGGCCATCAGCCCGGGCAGGAGCGGGCGCAGCCGCTGGGCCACCGCAAGCCGCGCCTGGCGACGGGCGGTATGGATCAGCTCGGGATCGGCCGGGCGGCCGGAATCGGCGATCCCTTGGGCCAGGTCGTCCTCGGAAGGCAGGCGCAGGCACAGGGCGCGGAAGGCGGGATCGAGGCTTTCGTCCACCGCCACCCGCGACAGCGCGTCAAGCCAGTCCGGCCCCGGCGCCGCGCCGTCCAGCACCATGCGGAGCAGCACTTCCTTGGCCAGCGCCCGCCCGGCCTCCCAGCGGTTGAACGGGTCGGTGTCATGCGCGAGGAGAAAGGCGCGCTCCTCCGGGCCCGACCGGCGGTCAAGGATCACCGGAGCGGAAAAGCCGCGAAGGATCGAGGCAACCGGGCGGCTGGCCAGCCCCTCGAACGTGAATGACTGTTCGGCCTCGGTCATCTCCAGCATGGTGGTCGGCAGGACCTCGTCCCCGTTGGGGTTCAGCAGGCCGACAGCCACCGGGATCACCCGGGGCGCCTTTACCGGCTGGCCCGGTGTCGGCGCCGTCTCCTGCCGGAAGGTCAGGGTGAAGCGCCCGTCCTGCCAGTGTTCGGAGACGCCGAGCCGGGGCGTGCCGGCATCCTCGTACCAACGCTTGAACTGGGCAAGGTCGCGTCCGGTGGCGTCCTCGAAGACCTTGAGCCAGTCCTCGATCGTGGCCGCATCGCCGTCATGGCGGGAAAAGTAGAGATCGAGCGCCCGGGCGTAGCCCTCGGCCCCGACAAGGCGCCGGAGCATGCCGATGACCTCGGCGCCCTTCTCATAGACTGTAGCGGTATAGAAGTTGTTGATTTCAATGAAACTGTCTGGCCTCACCGGATGGGCAAGCGGGCCGCCATCCTCGCGGAACTGGCGGGCGCGCAGGGCCAGCACATCCTCGATCCGCTTGACCGCGCCGGAGCGCATCTCGGCCGAAAACTCGCGGTCGCGGAAGACGGTCAGCCCTTCCTTGAGGCAAAGCTGGAACCAGTCGCGGCAGGTGATGCGGTTGCCGGTCCAGTTGTGGAAATACTCATGCGCGATGATCGACTCGATCCGGGCGAAGTCGTCGTCGGTCGCAGTCTCGGGGCTGGCGAGGACATACTTGGCGTTGAAGATGTTCAACCCCTTGTTTTCCATGGCGCCCATGTTGAAGTCGTCCACCGCGACGATGTTGAAGACATCGAGATCGTATTCGCGGCCATAGGCGCGCTCGTCCCAGTCCATCGCCCGGATCAGGCTGTCCATCGCATAGGCGCAGCGGTCCTCGTCGCCCGGCCGGACCCAGATCGCGAGGTCCACATGCCGGCCGGAGCGGGTGCTGAACGTGCTGCGATGGGCAACAAGGTTGCCGGCCACCAGCGCGAAGAGATAGGCGGGCTTGGGCCAGGGATCGTGCCATTCCCCCGGCGCCACCGGGTTGCCGTTCGACAGGCGCACGGGCAGGTCGCTGTCGATACGGACGCGGAAAGGCGCCATCACATCCGGCCGGTCGGGATAGAAGGTGATGCGGCGGAAACCCTCGGCCTCGCATTGGGTGCAATACATGCCGTTCGAGATGTAGAGCCCTTCCAGCGCCGTGTTGTCCTCCGGGTCGATCTCGACTTCCGTCTCGATCGCGAACGGCCGTTCCGGAATGACCGCGGCCGGGATGCGGAGCCCGTGGCGCTCCGGCGCCACGGCCAGCGGCGCACCGTCGAGGGTCAGAGAAAGAAGCTGCAACCCTTCCCCGTCGAGCCACAGGTCGGCTCCGGGGGACAGGGGCACGAACTCCAGCCGCGAGGCGACGCGCGTGCCGCGCGGGGCAAGGCGGAAATCCAGTGTCGTCGAGGTGAGGCGGAACGGGAAGGGCCGGTAGTCGGCAAGGCGGATGGCTTCGGTGTCGGTCATGGGCTTGTCCGCTGGAATGGCCAAGCCTAGAGCGCCGGCCCCGGCGTGGAAAGCCCCGGCCGGTCAGGCGGCGACGGCTTCGCCCACCAGGGCCCGGAACAGCGCCGCCCCGTCGCTGCCCCCGAGTTCCGGCGAAATCGCCCGCTCCGGATGCGGCATCATGCCCAGCACCCGGCGGTTTTCCGACAGGATGCCGGCGATGCGCTCGGCCGCGCCGTTGACCTCTTCGGTGTAGCGCAGGGCCACCCGCCCCTCGCCGTTCAGCCGTGCGAGCGTCTCGGCATCGGCGAAGTAATTGCCGTCATGATGGGCGACAGGCAGGCGGATCGCCCTGCCCCGCGCCCAGCCCGAGGTGAAGGCGCTTTGCCCGCTCTCGACGCTGAGGCCCACCGTGCGGCAGATGAAGCGCAGGCTGGCGTTGCGCATCAGGACCCCGGGCAGGAGGCCGGTTTCGGTGAGGACCTGAAAGCCGTTGCAGATGCCGAGCACATAGCCGCCGCGCTGGGCATGGGCGCGGACCGCCGCCGAGATCGGCGATTGCGCGGCGATGGCGCCGCAGCGCAGGTAGTCGCCGAAGGAAAAGCCCCCCGGCAGACCGACGACATCCACCCCTGCCGGCAGCTGGCTGTCCTTGTGCCAGACCCGGACCACCTCGGCCCCGGCCTCGGAAAAGGCGGTGGCGAGATCACGGTCGCAGTTCGACCCGGGGAAGGTAACCACGGCGGCTTTCATGTCCGAACTCCCGACTTGCCCGCGTCCGCGCCGCCGTCAGCCCTGCTTCGGGCGGGCGAAGGTGCCTTCGATCTCGGCCCCGCTTTCGATGGAGACGGTGACATAGGCCACTTCGGCCTCTACCCGGGCAGTGGATTTCAACGACAGGCTGCCGGTGGTCACCGTGCCCTTCATCCGCCCGCGCAGATCGACGCTTTCCGCCTGGATCGTGCCGGCGATGCGGCCCTCCGCCGCCAGGATCAGGCTCTTGGCGGTTATGGAGCCGTCGATCTCGCCCATCACCTCCAGCGAACCGCCGGCGACGATATCGCCGGTGATATGCAGATCCGAGGACAGGACCGACCGGCCCGGCGGGCGGGCGGTGACCGGCGTATCGGTGGCGGGGGCGAGGCTGGTCATGGGGCATTTCCCGACGGATGGCCGCACCATGGGCACGGCGGGTGGTTGAGCGATAGACCCCGAACCACCCCGGAGGGTCAAGGGCCCGTCGCGACAGGTGACGCTTTTCCGCCAGCCGCCACTGCGGGGCTGACAGGCGCGTCGCGGGATGTTTCTGTCGCAGCAGGAATGGTGCGGCGGATTCGGGGGCGGTGATGGGCAATGACTCTGCGGGCGACGGGTTCTTCCGTCCGGTCTCCGGCTTCGACCTGCCGCGCTTTGCCGGCATCCCGACCTTCATGCGCCTGCCGCATGTGCCGCTTGACCATCCCCGCATCGGCGAGGTCGATGTCGGTCTGATCGGCCTGCCCTGGGATGGCGGGACCACCAACCGCCCCGGCCCCCGCCACGGGCCGCGCCAGATGCGCGACGCCTCGACGATGATTCGCGCCCAGCACGGGATCACCGGGATCCGCCCCTTCGAGCGGCTGAACTGCGCCGATCTCGGCGATGTCGGACCGAACCCGGCAAGCCTGACCGACAGCCTCGCCCGGATCGAGGCCTTCTATGCCCGGGTGCGGGCGCAGGGGATCCGGCCTCTGACCGCCGGCGGCGACCATCTCTGCACCCTGCCGGTCCTTCGGGCGCTGGCCCGGGACCGGCCGCTGGGGATGATCCATTTCGACAGCCATACCGATCTCTTCCACTCCTATTTCGGCGGGCAGATGTACACGCATGGCACGCCCTTCCGCCGGGCGGTGGAGGAGGGGCTGCTGGAGCCGAAGCGGGTGTGCATGATCGGCATCCGCGGCACGGCCTATGATTCCGAGGATCGCGACTTCGCCCGTGCCACCGGGATCACGGTGATCCCGGTCGAGGCGCTGCACCGCCGGGGGGCGGAGGACGTCCTGGCCGAGGCCCGGTCGATAGCCGGCAGCGGCGCGACCTATGTCAGCTACGACATCGACTTCGTCGATCCGGCCTTCGCCCCCGGCACCGGCACGCCGGAGGTCGGCGGCCCGACCTCCTGGACGGCGCTGGAATGCGCCCGCCTGCTGGCCGGCGTCGATATCGTCGGGGCCGACCTGGTGGAGGTCTCCCCGCCCTTCGACCCCTCCGGCGCCACCGCCTTCCTCGGGGTGACGCTGATGTTCGAGATGCTTTGCGCCATGGCGCAGTCGGGCTGATCCCGGCCGGGGAAGGCCGAGGGGAAAGCGCATCCTTTCGAACCCGTGCCCTCCCGCCCTCTGTCGCGGCCCGAAGGGGGCCGCTCCGCCGGT
>CAZRQN010000140.1:0-7142 GCA_964602115.1 uncultured Rhodobacterales bacterium | reverse complement strand
TTGGACAAATACCCCGGGGTCCGGGGCAGCGCCCCGGGTCTCTCCACCAGAGCAGACCGAACCGACATGAGCGCCACGCGAAGCGCGCCCGCCAGGGCGCAAGACGGGACGGGTGTCACCCTCTCCGCAGAGGCGCTGCGGGGATGCAAAGGGGGGCCGGTGGCCCCCCTTTGCCTGGTCCCGCGCGGCGCAGCCGCGCGGGATCAGGCCGCAACGTCAGGCTTGGCAGCGCAGCGGTGGCGCGGCAGTGTCGCGGCATGCGTGCCGCGCTTTCGCTCATGTCCGCACTTCTGTCCCCGACGACTGCGGCCGCCGGCGAGGACTGCGTCGTGCTCCTGCACGGGCTGGGGCGCGGCCAGGCTTCGATGGCGGTGATGTCCCGTGCGCTTGCAGCCCAGGGGTTCAGGGTGATCAACGCCGGCTATCCCTCGACCCGCGCCACGCCGGAAGAGCTGGCGGCGCATGTCGGGGCGGCGGTTGCGGCCTGCGGCACGGCGCGAGTGCATTTCGTCACCCATTCCATGGGCGGCCTCATCGCCCGACTGTGGCTGGCCGGCCATCGTCCGCCCCGGATGGGCCGCATGGTCATGCTCGCCCCGCCCAACGGCGGCTCGGAACTGGTCGATCGCCTGTCGCCGCTTGCCCCCTTCCGCTGGATCAACGGGCCGGCCGGCATGGCGCTCGGCACCGGACCCGAGGCCCTGCCGGCGCAGCTTCCGGAGCCGGATTACGAATTGGGCGTCATTGCCGGCACCCGTTCGCTCAATCCGCTCTATTCGGCGATGATCGAAGGGAAAAACGACGGCAAGGTCTCGGTCGCCCGGACCCGGCTTGCCGGCATGGCCGATCACCTTACCCTGCCGGTCAGCCACACCTTCCTGATGCTGAATCCCGAGGTCATCGCCCAGACCGCGCATTTCCTGCGCGAGGGGCGCTTCGCCCCCGCCCGGCCTGCCTAGCAGACCCGCGCCGCCGCCTGCCGCGCGCGCCCGGCCTGCGGGCGGTCCGGCGCCAGCATCCGGATCCCCTCGATCTGCCCATAGCCGCTCACCGGCAGCCAGCGGTCGATCGTCCTGGAAAGCCGCGCGTCGCCCGACAGGTAGAGATGGCCGTTCTCGATCTCGCGGCCATAGGTGCTGCGGCCAAGGATGACTGCCAGCAGCGAGGGCGTCGTGGTCTCGACGAACAGGTCCACCGCAAAGCCCGGGATCGAGGTGCAGATCTCCACCGGGGCCTCCGGCTGGGCCAGCACCCAGTAGGTGTCGTATTCGAGCGGCTCGTCGAAGCGGAACTGGATGACCACCCGCCGGCGCGGCAAGGCGGCGGCGTCGATCATCCGCCGCATCTTCCACATCAGGTTGGAGACGCTGGCGGTGCAGAGCGCGAACTCGGCCTCGAGCTGCTGCTGCGCCCAATGCGCCAGCGCGTTCAGCGCCGGCTCCAGCGCCACGGCCCGGTCGGTGCGGATGTAGTCCACGGTGCCCGCGCCCCGGTCCACCACGCGCTCCACCAGCCCGGCCTCCTCCATCTCCTTCAGCCGCCGGGACAGGAGCGCCGGCGAGACACTGCCGACGGCACGCCGGAGCTCGTTGAACCGCGTCTCGCCGCTCCAGAGCGCGACAAGGATCGGGATGGTCCAGCGCGGCTCCAGAAGGTCGCAGGCGCGGGTGATCGGGCAGATCAGGCCATAGGGTTTGGCTGCGGGCATCGGTCGTCCTCCCGGCAACAGGCTACTGCGCCGGCGCCCCGGGGGCCTAGTTCAAAAACTGTATCGGAAGCGCTTCCGGCGCTGCACTCCCCGCGACAGCCGGGGGCGGGCAGAGTCTGCACACAAACCGCAACCCTTCAGACGCGAGATGCCGTCATGACCCTCCAGATCGCCCGCTCCGCCTCCACGCTCCGCCGCCCCGCGCAGGGCACCGCCCTCGGGTTCCTCGCCACCGCTGTCGTGGCTGTCCTTTCGCAGTTGCGCCGGCTGCGGTCCGAAACCTCCGGCGCGGAGGATGGGCGGCCGGTCGGGCCGGCCTGCGGCCTCCATCCCTCGGTGGACGCCGTCACCTCGCTGTCCATCCGCGCCGGGATGCGGGCCGGCAACTGGTAATCGCCCCGGCCGGGCCGCGTCCCGGGATCAGTGCCCGGGACGGGCCAGCGCCCAGGCGACGCCGCCGAGAACCAGCGCCGAGGCAAGCGCGAAGCGCAGCCCCACCGGCTCGCCGATCAGGGCGGCACCCCCGGCGGCGGCGATCAGCGGCACGGTCAGTTGTGCCACTGCGGCGCGGGAGGGGCCGAGTGCGGGCAGGACCCGGTACCAGAGCGCATAGCCGAGGCCGGAGGTGATGGCGCCCGAGGTCGCAGCCAGCGCATAGCCCGTCACCGTGACCGGCGCGGCCGCCGGGCCGTCCGCGAGGATGGCCGAAGCGGCGAGGGCGAAGGGCACGGCGAGGAGAAAATTCCACGCCGTCGCCGCCAGCGGATCGGGGGTGCCGCGCGCCGACATCGTATAGAGCCCCCAGCCGATGCCGGCCGCGACCATCAGCGCCGCATGCGGCGGGCTCGGCGCCTGGCCGATGCCCGGGGCGAGGAGCAGGACAAGCCCGGCAAAGGCCAGCGCCGCCCCCGCCCAGCGCCGCGCCGGCACCCGCTCGCCCAGGACAAGAGCCGCGCCGAAAAGGGTGATCTGCACCGTCCCGAACAGGATCAGCGCCCCGGTTCCGGCATCGAGCGCCACATAGGCTGCGGAAAAGCCGAAGAGATAGACGAGCAGGCCGCCCACCCCGCCGATCCGGCCGCGCAAGCCGGGCCACAGCGGCCGTCCGCCGGCCAGGCGCCGGGCGAGCACCAGTGCCGCCAGAAGCGCCGCCCCGGCGACGAGACGGACGAGGACGAAGCGCATGGCGCCGATCTCGCCGCCACCGACCGCCAGCCGGTTCAGGATCGAGTTGCCGGCAAAGGCCAGCATGGTCAGCGCCGTAAGCAGAAGCAGCGGCATGGTGCAGGCTCCCCGGGGCTCGACCGGTTCACAATCTGTAGCGGCGGCGCTTCTCCGCGTGAACTGGCGATCCGCGCCGCGCAGCCCGAGGCTGACCCCTCCGGCGCCGGTCGGTCTGGCGCGGAAAGAGAGAAGGGAACATCCTATGAGCCACCATGTCGGAACCTGCTTCTGCGGCGCGGTCGAGATCAGCGTGACCGGGGAACCGGCGGCGATGGGCTATTGCCACTGCGCCTCGTGCCGATCGTGGTCCGCCGGTCCGGTCAATGCCTTCACGCTGTGGAAGCCCGAAGCGGTCGCCGTCACCCGGGGCGCCGAGCACCTGGGGCGTTTCGCCAAGAGCCCGACTTCGGACCGCGCCTTCTGCACCCGGTGCGGCGGGCATGTGATGACCGACCACCCGACCTTTGGCCTCGTCGATGTCTATGCCGCCACCATTCCCAGCCTCGCCTTCGTGCCGATGTTGCATGTCAACTATGCCGAGACGGTGCTGCCGATTAAGGACGGTCTGCCGAAGCTCAGGGACTTTCCGGCGGAACTGGGCGGGTCGGGGGAGGTGCTTGCCGAATAGCGGCGGGCGGGCACGGTCAGGGCGGCGGGGCCGCAAAGGCGGAAGCCACGGCGCCGCAGAGCGCCGTCTCCAGCCGGGCCCAGTCCGCCTCGCCGGCCAGCGGCAGGCCCGACATGGCGCCGGTCGCGGCCGCCGACAGCACCGCGCCCTCGATCGCGCCGGTGAACAGCGCCAGCAAGGCGGCCACGTCGCAGCCGGGCGGCGGCGGAACCGGCGGGCGGACCGAGGCCACCCAGGCGGCGATCACCCTGCCCCGCGCCTCGGCAAAGGCCGCCAGCGCGCCCGGCGGCCCGGCAAATTCCGCCGCGCGGATGCGGCCGAGCGCCGGATCGGCGCGATAGGCCGACAGAAGCCCGCGCGCCAGCATGACGGCGAAGTCCGACCAGTTGCGGGCAGGTGCCGGGGCGGCGCGGGCCAGCGCGGCGGAGAGCCGTTCGGCGACCGCCTCGCCCAGGGCGGCAAGCACCCCGTCGAGGCCGCCGAAATAGCGGTAGATCAGTTGCTTGTCGCAGTCCGCCGCCTTGGCCAGCGCGTTGACCCCCAGGGCGAGCGCCCCCTCTTCCGCCAGAATCCGCGCCGCTGCCGCGATCACCCGGTGGGTGGTCGCCTCACGGTCGCGCCGTCTCGGTTCGGTCAACCCGGTCTCCCGCGAATTTGTCACCACCCGGTGATATACCGCTTGACTCGACTCGCCAAGGGGATCATGCGCCATGTCACCACATGGTGACAAAGAAACGCCCGATGACCCGCCCCGCCCTTGCTGCCCTTGGCCTCGCCACCGCCGCCGAGGCACTTCTGTTCAACGGCGCCTTCGCGGCGCTCGCGGCGCAGTTCGACTATCCCGACATCCTCCGCCGGCCGGCGCCGGAAGTGCTGGAGGCCTTCGCCGCCGGCGGCCCCCGGCTCGTCCTCACCTGGTACGCCTTCGCGCTCTCCGCCGTGCTGATGGTGCCGCTGACGCTGGCCCTCGCGCTCCACCGCAATGCCGCCTCGCCGCTCAGGATCGCCGCCGCGATCCTCGGCAGCCTCGCCGGCACGGTGCAGGCCATCGGGCTTGTCCGCTGGGTCTTCGCCGTCCCGGCGCTCGCCGCCCTGCCCGAGGGCCAGGCGCAGGCCTTTCTGGTCCTCAACCAATGGGGCGGCGTCGGCATCGGCGAGCACCTGGGCTATCTGTTCACCGCCTTCTTCCTGCTGGCCATGGCGGCGGCCACCCGTGCCGAAGGGGCGCGCCTCGCCCCGGCGCTCGGCACCTCCGCCGCGCTCCTGATGCTTGCCGGCTCCGCCGAGGGCGTGGCGATGGCGCTTGGCCGGGATGGCGAGGCTTTCGGCCTCGCCGCCATCGCGGGCTACCTCGCCTTCTCGCTCTGGCTCGTGGTCACCGGCGCCGGCCTTGTGCGCGAGGCGCTGGCCGGCCGCCGCCCGGGCCGCGACTGATCCGCTCAGACGCCGTCAAATGCGGCGGGATAGACCAATTCTTCGCCCGGAACGTCGTCACCCGGTCGCGCGATCATCATGTGCGACAAGGGATAGGAGGTGACGAGCCGCGCGGCCCGGGCAAGGGAGAAGCCGCAGCGCTCGTAGAAGGCGGGCTCGCCCAGAACCACCAGCGTTTCCGGGATGCCCGGCTGCCCCCTTCGGGCCGCGAGCCCCTCGACCAGTGCCCGCACCAGCCGCGTGCCAAGGCGCCAGCGGTCGCGGTCCCCGGCCCGCGCATCGCCGTCCCACAGCGCCCCGCCTTGCCACTCCGGCCGCACCGCCACCGGGGCGAGGCAGGCCCAGCCCTTCGGCGCCACCAACCAGCTGACGGCGGCATAGGCGGCGATCCGGCCTTGCCATTCCAGTCCGTACTCGCCGACCAGCACTCCCGCCCGGCGAAGGTTCTGGACAAGGCCCGCCTCCTCCGGCCCCGGAAAGGCGGCGCGCAGAAGGGCATCGGCTTCGCCCTCCTGCTCCGTGGTCAACCCGATGACGAGACGCGGCATTTCCATCGGCACCTGTCCTCGGCGCGGTCCAGGCTGTTGCTCAGCTCTGCGCCGGGTGGCGGCCGGCGGCCCAGTCCAGCGCCTCTTCCAGCCGGTCGTCGCCCCAGAACAGCTCGCCCCCGACGACAAAGCTCGGCGAGCCGAAGGCCCCCACCCGTCGCGCCGCTTCCGTCTCGGCCTCGAGCCGCGCCGCCGCCTCGGGCAGGGCCGCCCGCATCATGACACGCGCGGGGTCCTGCCCGAGGCGGGGCAGGATGGCGGAGAGGCTTTCGGGCGTGCCGAGCGGCAGGCCCTCCAGATACCAGGCGCGAAAGCTCTCCAGCGAATAGGGCTCCACCCAGCCCTCCCCGGCCGCCACCATGGCCACCCGGCTGGCCAGAAGGTCCGGCTCGGTCGGCCAGATCGGCGGCCTGACAAAGGGCAGCCCGTGCTGGGCGGCACGCCGTTCGATGTCGCGCCAGAGGTAGCGCACCTTCTGCGCCTCGTCGCGCAGCATCACGTTGTTCTCGCGCATCAGCGGCCGGACGTTGAAGGGCCGCCAATGGACCCTGACCCCGGCGCGTTCCGCCAGCGCCCCGATCCGCAGCACCGAAAGATAGGCATAGCCGCTGCCGAAGAAATAGAAGAAGTCCACCTCGCCCATTCGCGCCTCCGCACCGAGATGCCCTGATCCTTACATGGCAGCCACCGGGCGCGATACCGGGCCGGAAAACGAAAAAGGGGCGCCCGAAGGCGCCCCTTTCCCGATCCGATCGGTCGCCCGATCAGAAGTCCATGCCGCCGCCCATGCCGCCGCCGCCGCCCGGCATCGCCGGGGCCGCGTCCTTGGGCTTGTCGGCGATCATCGCCTCGGTGGTGATCAGGAGCGAGGCCACCGAAGCGGCGTCTTCCAGCGCGGTGCGCACGACCTTGGCCGGGTCGATGACGCCGAACTTGAACATGTCGCCATATTCTTCGGTCTGGGCGTTGAAGCCGAACGACGGGTCGGTCGATTCACGCACCTTGCCGGCAACCACCGAACCGTCCACGCCCGCGTTCTGGGCGATCTGGCGCAGCGGCGCTTCCAGCGCCTTGCGGACGATGACGATGCCGGCGTCCTGGTCGGCATTGGCGCCCTTGAGGCCTTCGAGCGTCTTGGCGCCCTGGATCAGGGCCACGCCGCCGCCGACGACGATGCCTTCCTGCACGGCCGCGCGGGTCGCGTTCAGCGCGTCATCGACACGGTCCTTGCGCTCTTTGACTTCCACTTCGGTCATGCCGCCGACGCGGATCACCGCGACGCCGCCCGCCAGTTTGGCCACACGCTCCTGCAGCTTCTCGCGGTCGTAGTCCGAGGTGGTGTCCTCGACCTGCTGACGGATCTGGGCCACGCGCGCCTCGATTTCCTTCTTGTCGCCGGCGCCGTCAACGATGGTGGTGTTGTCCTTGTTGATCGACACTTTCTTGGCGCGGCCGAGCATGTCGATGGTGACATTCTCCAGCTTCATGCCGAGATCGTCCGAGATCACCTGGCCGCCGGTCAGGATCGCGATGTCCTGCAGCATGGCCTTGCGGCGGTCGCCGAAGCCCGGGGCCTTGACGGCCACGGAGCGGAACGTGC
>CAZRQN010000139.1:0-7173 GCA_964602115.1 uncultured Rhodobacterales bacterium | reverse complement strand
TCATCCTTGGACAAATACCCCGGGGCCCGGGGCAGCGCCCCGGGTCTCTCCACCAAAGCAGGGCTCAAAGACACGAGCGCCACACGAGGCGCGCCCGCCAGGGCGCAAGACGGCCGGAGGCGTCACCCTCTCCGCAATAGCGGTGCGGGGATGCAAAGGGGGGCCGGTGGCCCCCCTTTGCCTGGTCCCGCGACCGGAAGGTCGCGGGAGGGTCAGGTCAGGCGGAAGGCGGCGGCGAGGGAGGGGATGGTGGCGGCCTCGCCAGGCATGGAGGCATAGGGCGGCGTGGCCTCCAGGAGGTGAAAGCCGGCCGCTGCGGCGGCTTCGACGAAGCCTGTCTGCCACAGCGGGGTCTTGACCGTGACCACGAGAACGGCGCCGGGCGCGGCCACGGCGGCAAGGCCGGCAAGCGCCTCGGCGCCGACATGGCCGGTGGTGAAGACGCCCACCGCGACGATGCCGGCGAAATGCCCGGCCGGGAAGGGCAGCGCCCCGCCGAGCGCCGCCTGGTGCAGCCCGGCGTAGCAGCCCTTGCGTGCCGCCACCGCCAGCATGCCCGCCGAGAGGTCGAGGCCTGCGAGCGGGCCATAGCCCAGCAGTCCCAACCATTCGCCCATCAGCCCGGTGCCGCAGCCGGCGTCGAGCAGCGGCCCGCCGGGCGCCATGTGGCGGGCAAGCAGCGCGGTGGCGATCAGCGGGTGGCGGTAGCCGGCCTGGCGCATCTCGGCCTCGTAGCTCTCCGCCCAATGGTCGTAGCTCTCCGCCAGTTCCGCCGCCGAGGCGGCACCATAGACCGCGCCCAGATGCCCGCCGTGTTCGCCCTTGCCCATGCCGCGCTCCCGTGGCTCCATCGCGGCGAAACTAACGCGCCGGGGAGGCGCCCGCCATGGCGGAGGATGCCGAACTTGCCGCCGCGCTCGCCCGTCTGGGGCTGACCGGCCCGGCCGCACGGCTGGGCGGGCTCACCAACCGCGTTTTCCGCGCCGGCGAGACCGTGGTCCGCCTGCCGGGGGCGGGGACCTCGGCCTATATCGACCGGCGGGCCGAGGCGGCGATGGCGCGGCTGGCGGCCGGGGCGGGGGTGAGCCCGGAGGTGCTGCTTGCCGATCCGGAAAGCGGGCTGATGGCAACCCGCTATCTCGCCGGCACGACCACCATGACCCCGGCGCTCTTTGCCAGCCGCGCCGGCGCCCCGGCCCGCGCCGGCGAGGTCTTCCGCCGCCTCCACGCTTCGGGCGCGGTCTTCCCTTCCCGCTTCGACCTCTTCGCCATGATCGACCGCTATCTGGCGCTTCTCGCCCCCCGCGAGGTCGCCCTGCCCGAGGGCTATCAGGACGTGCTGGGCGAAAGTGCTGCCGTGCGCGCCGCGCTGGCCCGGGCGGAGGTGCCGCTCGCGCCCTGCCACTGCGATCCGCTGTGCGAGAACTTCCTCGATACCGGCAGGCGGATGTGGCTGGTGGACTGGGAATATGCCGGGATGAACGATCCGATGTGGGACCTCGGCGACCTGTCGGTGGAGGCGGGGATGGACGCGCGGCAGGAGGAGGAGATGCTCACCGCCTGGTTCGGCGGCGAGGCCCCGGCGCCGGCGCGGGGGCGGATGGTGGCGGCCAAGGCCATGTGCGACCTTCTCTGGACGCTCTGGGGCCTGATCCAGCTGGCCGACGGCAACCCGGCCGAGGATTTCCGCGCCTATGCCGAGACCCGCTTCGCCCGCTGCCGGGCGCTGATGCAAGGCGCCGACTTCGCCGGCCACCTGCGGGCCATCGCATGAGCCTGCCACCGGGGGTGATCCTGGCCGGCGGGCAGGGGGCGCGGATGGGCGGCGCCGACAAGGCCTTCCTGACGCTGGCCGGGCGGCCGCTCGTCGCCCATGTCCTGGCGCGGCTCGGGCCCCAGGTCTCGGCGCTGGCGGTCAACCTGCGGGCGGGCAGCGACCTTCCCGGGGCGGAGGTGCTGCGCGACCCGGTGGCGGGCCAGCCCGGGCCGCTGGCCGGGGTACTGGCCGCGCTCGACTGGGCGGCGGCGCGCGGGGCGGCGCAGGTGGTGACGGTGCCGGTCGATGCGCCCTTCCTGCCGCCCGATCTGGTGGCGCGGCTTTTGGCAGCGGCCGGGGGCGGGGCGGCGGTGGCGGCGGAGGCCGACGGGCGCTGGCACCCGGCCACCGCGCTCTGGCCGGTTTCCGGGCGCGCGGCGGTGGCCGGGGCGCTGGCCGGCGACAGCCGGCGGCTGCGCGAGGTGCTGGCGGCGCTCGGCGCCCGGCCGGCCATCTTTCCCGCCGGCGAGCGCGATCCGTTCCGCAACCTCAACCGCCCGGAGGACCTGGCGGAGGCCGAGGCGGCACTCGCGGCGGGACAGGGCTGACCGCCATTCGCGGCAGGCATCTCCGGCATCACGACCGCTGATTTGACTTCGCCGAAACCCCGAAGCAGGGTCCCGGCCATGAGCGCCCGCCTCGTCACCCCTGTCCTTGTTGCCGGCTGCCTGGTTCTGGTGCTGAACTTCGGCATCCGCGCCAGTTTCGGCCTGTTCCAGATCCCCGTCGCCGACGAATTCGGCTGGCCGCGGGTGGAGTTCTCGCTGGCCATCGCCATCCAGAACCTCGCCTGGGGCATCGGCCAGCCGATCTTCGGCGCGCTGGCGGAGAAGCTCGGCGACCGCAAGGCGATCATCGCCGGGACGCTGCTCTATGCGGCGGGCCTGTTCCTTTCGGCCTGGGCGACGACGCCGGTGCAGCACCAGCTGCTGGCCGTGGTGGTGGGTTTCGGCATCGCCGGCACCGGCTTTGGCACCATCCTCGCCATCGTCGGCCGCGCCGCCTCGGCCGAGAACCGCTCGATGGCGCTGGCGCTCACTTCGGCCGTGGGCTCGGCGGGGCAGATCCTCGGCCCGCTGCTGACGGCGGCGCTGCTGGAGGCGATCTCCTGGCAGGGCGTGTTCCTCGCCTATGCCGGCGTGATCCTGCTGGTGTTGCTGACGCTGCCCTATTTCCGCGCCCCGGCGCCGGCCTCGCGCGACGAGCTGCGGGAATCGATGGGCGAGGTGGTCGGGCGCGCCTTCCGCGACCCGTCCTATACGCTGATCGCGCTGGGCTTCTTTTCCTGCGGCTACCAGCTTTCCTTCATCACGGCGCATTTCCCGGCCTTCGTGCGCGAATACTGCGCCGCCATCGACCCGCAGGGCATGCTCGCCGGGCTGGGGATCGGCACCACCTCGGCGCTGGGTGCGGCCTCCATCGCGCTCATCGGGCTTTTCAACATCCTGGGCACGATCACCGCCGGCTGGCTGGGCAAGCGCTTCCGCCGGAAATACCTGCTGGCCTGGATCTACACCGGCCGCACCATCATTTCGGCGGTCTTCATCCTGATGCCCATCACCCCGGCCTCGGTTCTGGTCTTTTCCGCCCTGATGGGGTCGCTGTGGCTGGCCTCGGTGCCGCTGACTTCGGGGCTCGTCGCCCATATCTGGGGGCTGCGCTACATGGGCACGCTTTACGGCGTGGTCTTCCTCAGCCATCAGGTCGGCGGCTTCCTCGGCGTCTGGCTGGGCGGCACGCTTTACGACGCGACCGGGGGCTATGGGCTGGTGTGGTGGATCGGGGTCGGGGTGGGGGCCTTCTCGGCGCTCGTCCACCTGCCGGTGCGCGAGAACCGTGTCATGACGGGCGCGGTGGCGGCATGAGCGGGCGGCGTTTCCTCCCCGCGCTTGTGCTTCTCGCCCTGCTCGCGGCCTGCGGCCCCAATCCCGGGCGCTGCGGAATCTTCACGAAAGGCTATCCGCTGTGCGGCCTCTGATTTCCCTCCTGACCGCCCTTCTCCTGTCGGCCGGCGCGGCGCTGGCCGCCTGCAAGCCGGGCGATCCCGCGCTCGCCGGGCACTACTATCTCCAGGGCGTCATGGAGGTCGGCTCGGAGATCCTGCTCTATCCCGATGGCCGGTTCGAGTTCATGCTCGCCTATGGCGCCAACGACCAGTACGGGCGCGGCTGCTGGCAGGTGGAGGGAGAGGCGCTTTCCCTGCTGACCCAGGGCCGCAGCCGGGCGCCCGCCATGCACTACCCCGACCAGCGACGGTTCCGGGGCATGGTGCTGCTGGTGGAGAAGGACGGCCTGCGCTGGCCGCTCCCCGGCACCCGCGCGCTCTACCGCAAGTCGGAGTGACCGGCCGCACCGCACGCGCGGTTTACCGGAGCCAAATCCCTAACAAATCCCTGCCGAATCAATGCAATGCATTGATTCGGCAGGGGTAAATAGGCGTCCCGCCGTGTGACGGTCCGGGCTCAGTTCTCCATCGGGGCGATCACGAGGATGTCGAGGTCGCTTTCCGGGGCGAAATTGTCCCGCTCCAGCACAAAGGTCGTGGGCCCGGTCTTTTCCAGCCCGGAGGCGCAGAGCGACACCACCCGGTTCTCCGCCCCCTTGTCCACGGTCAGGCGGAAATGGCCGACCGGCCCGGCCCAGGAATTGGCGGTGCGCAGGATATAGGCGATGTTCCAGGCTTGGCCGAAGACCTGGTCGGTCTCCTCCACCTTGGGCAGCGCCTTCATGATCGCCCGCGAGGTGCCCTCGTCGATGCAATAGGCGGCATAGCTCTCGGCCAGCCAGTCCTCGGGCGGATGGTTCCAGTAGAAGAGCCCTCCGGCCGGATGGTTCTCGTAGCCATGCGAGACCCGGACATCGGCCCCGGCCGGAAAGGTCTGGGTCCAGTGATAGCGCAGCGCCACCGACCACAGCGGCCAGGCTTCCTCCGTCCCGCCCTGACCCTGGCTGGCCGGGACAAATTCGGCCAGCCCGGCGGCGGTCACCTCGGCCCGGGCGGCGGGGTCAAGCGCCAGGAGCGCGGCCACCGCCGCCCCCGCATCCACCGTCAGCGGCAGGCCGAAGCGGAGCAGGTCCCCGGTGACATCGCGGCCGGGATTGTCATAGGTCATCGACGGCGGCCCGCGCGTCTCCCAGTCCGGCTCGATCACCGCGCGGCGGTCGATGGCCACGGCCACCGGGGCGCCGTCCACCGTGGCGGTGAAATCCACCAGGTTCTCGCGTCCGAGATCCGCCGGCAGGTTCCACATGGACATCAGCTGGTCGGAAAGCGGGATCGGCGGCAGGGGAAAGATCACCTCGCCGGTCACATCGGAGCCGGTGAGATTGCGGAACAGGTAATCGACCGCGATCCGCTCCGGCGAGATCCGCAGGTCCTCGGAGACCATCGACACCTTGTCGGTCTGGCCGAAGGTCAATCCGGTGGCAGTCAGTCCGCCGAAGCCGTCATTGGCGTGGGCCGGGGCGGCGGCGAGCGCGATCAGCGCGGCCAGGTGACGCATGCGATTCCTCCTCTGCCCCCGCCGCGCAGTGAACACCGGCCCCGGGGCCCTTGCCTAGGTCCTGTGCCGTTGCCCGGGCCGGTCAGGTCGGCTATCGCGGCGGGATGGCGATCAGAGCGGCGATTTGGCGGTCGGACAGGGTGCTGGGCGCGGTGGCGCTGGTGGTGGGAGGGCTGTGCCTCCTGCCGGTGGTCTCGGTCGCGGTGGCAGCGCTTCTGGGCAGCTTCGCCACCACCGGCCATCTGGCGGCGACCCGGCTGCCGGTCTTTGCCGCGAACACGGCACTGCTCGTCGCCCTGGTCGCGGCCGGCACGGCGGCGCTGGGCACCGGGGCGGCCTGGCTGGTGACGATGACACGCTTTCCCGGGGTCCGGGTGCTGGAGCTGATGCTGCCGCTGCCCCTGGCCTTCCCGGCCTATGTCCTCGCCTATGCCTATACGACGCTGCTCGACCACCCCGGCCCGGTGCAGCGGGGCCTTAGGGCGCTGACGGGCTGGGGGCCGGGCGACTACTGGTTCCCCGAGATCCGCTCGCTGCCAGGGGCGGCGGCGATGCTGGTCCTGGTCCTCTATCCCTATGTCTATCTGCTGGCGCGGGCGGCCTTCCTGAACCAGAGCGCCACCGCCTGGCATGCCGCCCGGGCGCTGGGGCAGGGGCCCTGGGCGAGCTTCTGGCGGGTGGCGCTGCCCATGGCGCGTCCGGCAATCGCCGGCGGGGCGCTGCTGGCAGTGATGGAGACCATCGCCGATGTCGGCACGGTGGCGCATTTCGGCGTGCCGACGCTTGCGACCGGCATCTACCAGAGCTGGTTCGCGATGGGCGACCGGGCGGCGGCGGCGCAGCTCGCGTTTCTCCTCCTGACGCTGGCGCTGGTCCTGGCCCTGGCCGAGCGGGCAAGCCGGGGCGGCGCGGCCTATCACAACCCCGGACGACGCCACGAGGCCACCCAGCCCGCGCGGCTGACCGGGATGCGGGCGGCGGCGGCGCTGGTCCTCTGCGGCCTGCCGGTGGCCTTGGGCTTCGTCCTGCCGGCGGGGATCCTCTGCGACATGGCCATCGGCTCGGGACAGGACGTGCTGTCGCCCCGGTACCAGCGGTTCATCCTCACCTCGGTATCGCTGGCCGGGACGGCCTCGCTCGTGACTGTCGGTGCGGCGGTGGCGCTCCGGCTGCATGCCCGCCTGGCGCCGGCGCGGCTGGCGCGGGCGGCGGTGGAGGCGGCGCGCCTCGGCTATGCGGTGCCAGGCGGGGTGATCGCGCTGGGGCTCCTGGTTCCCTTCGCCGCTTTCGACAATGCGCTGGATGCGGTGATGCGGGCCCGCTTCGGGGTTTCCACCGGGCTTCTGGTCACGGGATCGGCGGCGTTGTTGCTGATCGCCTATCTGGTGCGCTTTTCCGCCGTGGCGCTGAATGCGCTGGACGGGGGGCTGGCGGCGGTTCCCGGGCAGCTGCACTGGGTGGCCCGCACGCTCGGAGCACGGCCCGGGCGGACGATCGGCAAGGTGATGCTGCCGGTGGTGGCGCCTTCGGCGCTGACGGCGGCCCTGATCGTCTTCGTCGATGTGATGAAGGAATTGCCGGCGACGCTGGTGCTCCGCCCCTTCAACCTCGATACGCTGGCGGTGCAGGCCTTCCAGCTGGCCCGCGACGAACGGCTGGACGGCGCGGCCGTGCCAAGCCTGATGATCGCGGCGATCGGCCTTCTGCCAGTGCTCCTGCTGATGCGGCAGATCGCCCGGGCCCGCCTGACGGGCGGCACGACGGCCTGACGCCTCCCGCCCTTAGTCGCGGCCCGAAGGGGGCCGCTTCTTCGGTTTGGGGGGAGGAGCGGCGGGCTCGACCCCGCCCAAGGGC
>CAZRQN010000138.1:0-7440 GCA_964602115.1 uncultured Rhodobacterales bacterium | reverse complement strand
TTCGAACGCGCCGCCACCGCCATCCCCGAGGTGCAGGTGGTCCAGCACGTCCTCGGCCGTTTCGACTACCGCCTGCGCGTCGTCGCCCGCGACATCGCCGATTTCGAGCGCGTGTTGCGCCGCCGGATCATGACCTTGCCGGGCGTGGGCGATGTGGAGGCGAATGTGCTGCTCACCGAAGAGCGCCGCCCTGGCCCCCTCGGCTAGCCTGCGCAGGCGCTCATCAAGCCCTTGCGGGCTTTCCTCGCTGGCGTTGCGACAAAGCCGAGGAAAGCCCGCAAGGGCTTGATGAGGCGGAACGCCTGTCCGGCTTGACCCGCAGAGGCCGCCGCAATGCCCCAATGGACGCGGCCCGCCGGAGCGCTATGCTCGGCCCGTCCCCGAGGGAGGCCCCGATGCCCGCAATGCACGCCCATGTCGATCCCGGCGGTCTCGACGAGTTCTCGGTCGTCTTCACCGACCGCTCGCTGAACCATATGTCGAAGCGCTTCCAGCAGGTGATGCGCGACATTTCCGCCGGGCTGCGCGAGGTCTATGGCGCGGCCGGCGTGGCGCTGGTGCCGGGCGGGGGCACCTGCGCGATGGAGGCCGTGGCGCGGCAGTTCGGGCAGGGGCGCAGCCTGATTGTCCGCAACGGCTGGTTCTCCTTCCGCTGGAGCCAGATTTTCGAGGCGGCCGGCATCGGCGAGCCCCATGTGCTGACCGCCCGGCAGAGCGGCAACCACCTCCGCGCGCCCTATGCGCCCCCGCCCATCGAGGAGGTGGAGGCGAAAATCCGCGAGCTGCGCCCCGCCGCCGTCTTCGCCCCGCATGTCGAAACCGCAAGCGGCATCATCCTGCCCGACGACTACATCACCCGGATGGCGGCGGCGGCGCATGAGGCCGGCGCGCTGATGGTGCTCGACGCCATCGCCTCGGGCTGCGTCTGGGTGGACATGCAGGCGACCGGCGTCGATGTCCTGATCTCCGCCCCGCAGAAGGGCTGGTCCGCCTCGCCCTCCTGCGGCCTCGTCATGCTGTCGCCGGCGGCCGAGGCGCGGCTGGCGGAGACCAGCTCCAGTTCCTTCGCGCTCGACCTCAAGAAATGGCGGGCGATCATGGCGGCCTATGAGGGCGGCGGTCATGCCTATCACGCGACCATGCCCACCGATGCGCTCGTCGGGTTCCGCGACGCGCTGACGGAGACCCGCGCCATGGGCTTCGCCGAGGCCAAGGCGGCGCAATGGACTCTCGGCCGGGCGGTGCGGGCCCTGATGGCGGAGAGGGGTGTGCCTTCGGTCGCGGCCGAGGGCTTCCAGGCGCCGGGCGTGGTGGTCAGCTACACCGACGACCCGGAGATCCAGACCGGCCGCCGCTTCCTCGCCGAAGGCATGCAGATCGCCGCCGGCGTGCCGCTGCAGGTCGGCGAGGGACCGGAGTTCCGCACCTTTCGCCTTGGCCTCTTCGGGCTCGACAAGCTCAAGGACATCCCCGGCACGGTGGACCGGCTGCGGTCGGTGGTGGACAAGGTGCTGTAGGGCGGGGCTTGCCCCGCCGCGAGAAGCCCCGTCCCGGGCTTGACCCGGGACCTCCCTACTCGCCGGCGTCCGGCCCGCGCAGGAGGCCCCGGCCCAAGGCCGGGGCGGGCTTGCCTCACACAGGACGGGAGGCAGCCTGCCCCGACGGGCGCGCCCCTCGTCGGCGCCATCCTTTTCACCGGCGGCAGCGCAGCCTCCCCGCCCCCCGCGCGGTAAGCGACAGACCCCGTCCCGGGCTTGACCCGGGACCGCCCTACTCGCCGGCGTCCGGCCTGCGCGGGAGGCCCCGGCTCAAGCCCGGGGCGGGTTTGCCTTCCACGCGCCGGATAACAGCCCGCCCCGCCGAGCGCGCCCCTCGATGCGCGCGGTCTTCCCCCGGGAAGACAGGCAGTTCTTCTTATCCCGCACCGGGCTGCGCAACCTCCGTCCCGGGCTTGACCCGGGACCGCCCTACTCGCCGGCGTCCCGGCCTGCGCGGGAGGCCCCGGCTCAGGGCCGGGGCGGGTGTGCCTCACACAGGACGGGCGACGGCCTGCCACGACAGGCGCGTGCGCGTTGCCCGCCGTCATTCCTCCGGCAGTCCGGTATCTTTCCCGCTCCCCGCGCGGTAAGCGACAAACCCGTCCCGGGCTTGACCCGGGACCTCCCTACTCGCCGGCGTTCCGGCCCGCGCAGGAGGCCCCGGCTCAAGGCCGGGGCGGGTTTGCCTTACACGCGCCAGGAGGCGACGCGCGCGCCGTCATTTCTCCCGCAGCGCAGCCTCCCTGTTCCCCGCGCGGTGAACGACGACCCCCGTCCCGGGCCTGACCCGGGACCTCCCTCCTCGCCGGCGTCCCGGCCTGCGCGGGAGGCCCCGGCTCAGGGCCGGGGCGGGTCTTCCTTTCACGCGCCGGGAGGCGACGCGCGCGCCGTCACGGAATGCGATTCCACTACCCAATCCTTGCCGACTCGGCGCAAGCTACTGGAATCCATAAGCAAACCACACGTCCCGCCGTGTGACGCTCCTCCGGCCGCGCCATAGGCCGCGCCCGGCGTCAGAAATCCGTCGGCGCCCCGCCTTCCTGCTTGCGCCTGGCGACGAAGGCGGTGAGTTCCTCCAGCGCCTTGCCGTCCATCTCCGGCGCCTCGTAATCGGCCAGGATCGCCTTGTAGAGCCGGTGCGCCCTTTCCGGTGCCCAGACGGCGCCATCGCCCTGCCAGGCCTCGTAGTTCCGCCAGTCGGCGAGGAACGGGGCGTAGAAGGCGGTCTGGTAGCGGTCCTGGGTATGCTTGCAGCCGAAGAAGTGGCCCCCGGCCCCCACCTCGCGGATGGCGTCGAAGGCCAGGTCGTCGTCGGTCGTGGCCCAGGTCGCCGGCTCGCAATAGCGCTGGATCATCTGCAGCACCTCGCAGTCCATCACGAATTTCTCCGGGCTGGCGATCAGCCCGCCCTCCAGCCAGCCGGCGGCGTGATAGACCATGTTGGTGCCCGAGGTCATGGCGGCGAAGAGCGAGTTCTGCGTCTCCCACATCGCCTGGGCATCCGGCACGTTGCCGGCGCAGGTGCCGGAGGAGCGCATCGGCACGCCGTACTTGCGCACCAGCTGCCCGGTCATCTGGGTGGCGCGCACATATTCCGGCGTGCCGAAGGCCGGGGCGCCCGACTTCATGTCCACGTTCGAGGTGAAGGTGCCGATCGCCACCGGACAGCCGGGCGCGATCCATTCGAGCAGCGCGATCGCGGCCAGGGCCTCGGCCAGCGACAGGGCCACGGCCCCCGCCATCGTCACCGGCGCCATGGCCCCGGCGAGGGTGAAGGGCGTCACCACCACCGGCTGGCCCCGCCGGGCGAGCCGCATCGCCCCGTCGAGCATCGGATAGTCGTGCTTCAGGGGCGAGACCGAGTTGATGTTGGTATACATCCGCGGCTTGGCGTCGAACTCCGAATGCGACAGGCCCCCGGCCAGCCGCACCATCTCCATCACATCCTCGACCCGCTCGGCCCCGAGCGAATAGGCGTGGCAGACCTTGTCGGTCAGGGTCAGCTTCTCGAACAGGCAATCGAGATGGCGGACCGAGGCATGGACGTCCACCGGCTCCACCGGATAGCCGCCGGCGACATGGATGCAGTTGAAATACTGCGTGAGCTTCATGAACTCCTTGAAGGTCGCGAAGTCCCCCGGCCGCTTGCCGCGCTCCAGGTCCCAGGCATTGGGTGGCGAGGAGACGTTGACGAAGACCATCGACTTGCCGCCCAGCGTGATCTCCCGCTCAGGGTTGCGCGGGGTGATGGTGAAGGAGGACGGCGCGCGCGCCACCATCTCCATCACGAAATCCTCGCCGAACTTCACGTTGGTGCCGGAGACCTTGCAGCCGGCGGCCTTGAGATGGCCGACCGCCTCGGGGTTCAGCATCTCGATGCCGATGTCGCGAAGGATGCGCATCGCGCCTTGATGGACGCGCTCGACCCCTTCGGCATCCAGAGGCTCGATCGGGCGGTCGGGATTCTCGGGGATGCGCCAGGACATCTGGTCGATGGCCGCCGATCCGGCGCGGGCCTTCATCCCCGCCCGCCCACCGGCCCGACGCTTGCGGCCCTGGTCGTCGTTCATCGCCCATCCCCCCTGCGGATGCCCGTGGAGTGCAAGGATGGACGATGCAACGGAGGATGCCCGGCCCGTTACCGACAAGAAACGGTCGTTTTCGCCGGTGGCTGCGGGCTCAGGCGGCCAGTGCGTCGATCCAGCCGGCCAGCGCCCCGATGTCGGGCAGGATGACATCGGCCAGCGGCGCAAGCTCCTCCGCCCCGGCGATGCCGGTCAGGACGCCGACCGTGCGCATGCCCGCCGCGCGGCCCGCCATCAGGTCGTGGCGGCTGTCGCCAACCATGGCGACGCGGCCGGGATCGAGGGCGAAGGCGTTGCGGAAGGCATCCAGCATCCCCGGCGCCGGCTTGGCGCCATGGCCGCTGTCGCAGCCGGCGACGAAGTCGAAAAGATCGGCCACGCCATGGGCCGACAGATGCGCCCGCGCCGGCGCCTCGGTGTCGTTGGTGGCCAGCCCCAGCCGCAGCCCGCGCTCGCGCAGCGCCGCGAGAACCTGGCGCAGCGGCACGGCCTCGGTCATTGGCGTGGCCGCCGAGAGGGCGTTGAGCCGGTCGGCGATCTCGCCCTCGTCGCGGCCGGGCAGATGCGCGGCCAGCGCTGCGGCGATCTCCTCGGGTGTCGCGGCGATCACCGGGCTGTCCGGCGCAAAGCTTGCCGATTCGAGGTCGAAGCCGATGGCCTCGGCCAGCCGCTCCGCCGGCGCTCCCGGTGTGGCGAGATCGCGCACGACGCGCGCGGCCCAGCCCGCCCAGCTGCGGCGGAAGTCGAAGAGCGTGCCGTCCTTGTCGAAGATGAGCGCGTCGATCATGCCGCCATAGAGCCTTTTTGCGCGCTCAGGTCCAGTGCGGCACCGCGCCGCCGGGCAGCGCCTGACGCGCGGGGTCGAAGCGCTCCGGCGCGATGCCGAGGTCGGCAGCGCAGGCCCGCACCAGCGAATCGTCGGACATCAGATGGTCCATCACCCCGCCCAGCAGGGCCGGCGTGGCAGCTTCCTGTGACAGTGCCGCTGCCGTTAGACCTGATGCTGCGAGAAACGCTCCGAGCCTTTGCCCGTCAGAGGCGAGCCAGGCCAGAACCTGCAGTGCCAGGGTCTCAGCGGATTCCTGCCGGACCCTGCTCGCCTCGTCGTGCCGCGACATTTTCCTGTTCCCGCCCGCCGTATCCGGAAAGACATTCTTAACCAAACGGCGCGAGAAGGTAACTGCTCGTTAAGAGGCAAGATCGGCCGGGTCATGGCGCTTCATCTGCTCCTAGTGGACGGGATGGTCACCCAGCGGGTGGTGCTGAAGAGCCGGCTGCTGTCGGCCTACTATGACGTCTCCGTCGCCGAGAATCTGACTGAGGCCGCCGCCGCCGTCGCCTTGCGGCGCCCGGATCTTCTGGTGATCGACCTGGCCTCCTGTGGCGGCGATGCGGCTTCCTTCCTGCGCGGGCTGCGCAACGATCCCGCGCGCCCGGCCTTCCCGGTCCTCGGCCTCTGCCCGCCGGACCGGCGCGATCTGCTGTCCGCAGCACTGGCCGCCGGCGCGGACGATGTGCTCCCCCGTCCGGGGGACGAGGGCGTGCTCATGGCACGGTTGCGCAACCTGATGCGGCGCCATGGCGTTCTTGCCGACCTGGCAGCCGCCGCGCCCGGCGCGCCGGGCTTCGGCTTTGCCGAGCCGCGCGCGGGGTTCGAGCCTGCGGGCCGCATTGCCCTGGTGATGGAGGATGATGCCGCCGCGCTTCGCCTGCGCGCGTCGCTGGCGCCGGTGATGCGGGACCGGGTGGTGCTGATGTCGCGGGCCGAGGCACTGATGGAGCCTGCGGCGGGGGCCGCCGGTCCGGATGCCTTCCTGATCGACGCCGGGCTCGGCGGGCCGGGGGGCGGCCTGCGTCTGATCGTCGAGCTTTTCGGCCATGGCGGGGCCCGGCACGCGGTGCTGTGCCTTTTGCGCGACGGTCCCGGCGCCCCGGCCGAGGATGCGATGGCCTTCGATCTCGGGGTCGGCGACGTGATCGATGCTGGGGCCGATGCGGGGGAAGTGGCGCTGCGGCTGCGGGCGCTCCTGCGGCGCAAGCGGGCGGCCGACGGGCTGCGGGCGCGGCTGCGCGACGGCCTGCGGCTGGCGATGACCGATCCGCTGACCGGGCTGCACAACCGCCGCTACGCCGAAGAACAGCTCGCCGCGATCGCCGATCGGGCGCGGGCTCTGGGGACGAGCTTTGCGGTGATGGTCCTCGATCTCGACCGCTTCAAGTCGGTCAACGATCAGCATGGCCATGCGGCCGGCGATGCGGTTCTGGTCGAAGTGGCCCGCCGCCTCTCTTCCGGCCTGCGCGGCGGCGATCTTCTCGCCCGGATCGGGGGCGAGGAGTTTCTCGTCGCCCTGCCCGGCGTCGGCCTGGCCGAGGCCGAGGGCGTGGCCGGGCGGCTGTGCCGGGCGATGCAGGAACGGCCCTTCCCGCTGCCCTCGGGCCTTTCGCTGTCGCTGACTGCCTCCATCGGCCTGGCGCTGGGCAATGACGGGATTTCTGCGGCGGAAGGGGTGGTCAGCGTCATCGACCGGGCGGATCGGGCGCTGCTGCGCTCCAAGGCCTTGGGCCGCAACCAGGTCACGATCGGCCGCCTGGTGGCCTGAAGGCGGGAAGATGCGGCAGGGAGGCTTGAGAACATAAAGGGAACACGCTAGGCTTGCCCCATGCTTGCCCCGGGTCGAGACCGCCGCCGCGCTTCCGCCGATCTGCCGCTCCTGCCCGGGGCGGGCGGGGGGCTGGGGCTGGCGCCCGGGCGGCTGCACGAATTCTGCGGGCCCGCCCGCCGCAGCCTCGCGGCGCTGACGCTGGCCGCCTCTGCCTCTGACTCCGGCACCGGGGAGACGCCGGTGCTCTGGGTCCGGCCGGCCTGGGGGGAGGAGGATCTCTCGGCCGATGGTCTGGCGGCCTTTCTCGATCCAGGCCAGCTGCTGCTGATCCAGGGCCGCAGCCCGGCCGATCTTCTTTGGGCGGTGGAGGAAGCACTGCGCGCCGGGGTCGGCCGCGTGGTGGCCGACCTGCCGGAGGCGCCGGCGCTGACACCGGTGCGCCGCCTGCAGCTGGCGGCCGAGGCCGGCGGGGGCCGGGCGCTGGCCCTGCTCCTGACACCGGAGGAGGGCGGGGCGGCAGGTGTCACCACGCGCTGGTCGCTGGCACCGGCTCCCGGCGGCGGCTGGCGGCTCGTGCGGCTGCGCGCCCGCCTCGCCCCGCCTGCCGCCTGGTCCCTCGCCCCCGCACCCGAAGGTCCCAGCCTTCGCCCGGAGCCGGTCGAAACCGCCCTGACCGCCGCTGCATGAACTGCCCCCGGACCGCCGTCCCATCGC
>CAZRQN010000137.1:0-7860 GCA_964602115.1 uncultured Rhodobacterales bacterium | reverse complement strand
GGGCAGCGCCCCGGGTCTCTCCGCGAGACCGGACCTCGCAGACCGAAGCGCCACACGAGGCGCGCCCGCCAGGGCGCAAGACGGGGCAGGCGTCACCCTCTCCGCAGAGGCGCTTCGGGGATGCAAAGGGGGGCCGGTGGCCCCCCTTTGCCTGATCCCGCGCGGCGAAGCCGCGCGGGAGGGTCAGAGCAGGTGTTCGGCCCGGAACAGCGCCTGAAGGTCGGCCTCGGGCCGGGCGCCGAAATGGCCGATCACTTCGGCCGCTGCGGCGCAGCCCATGCGGCCGCAGGTGGCAAGGTCGCGCCCGGTGGCGAGGCCAAAGAGGAAGCCGGCGGCGAACTGGTCGCCGGCGCCGGTGGCATCGACCGGCACCACCTTGCGCACCGGGGCTTCGGCACGTTCCTGCCCCCGGATCAGGACCACCGGATCGCCCGACTGGGTGCAGACCACCAGCCCGCAATCCGCCGCCGCCTGTTCCAGCGCCTGGGGCAGGTCGCATTGGTAAAGCGAGGTCCATTCGTGGCGATTGCCGATCACATAGTCGAGCTCGCGCACCAGGCGGCGGAACTCCGGCCGGTGGCGATCGACGCAGAACGGATCGGACAGCGCGATGCCCGCCCGCCCACCGCCCTCGCGGCACAGCCGCGCGGCGCGTTCGAAGGCGGCCATGCCCTTGGGCTTGTCGTAGAGATAGCCTTCGAGGAACAGCAGGCCCGCCGAGCCCGCCACCTCGTCGGAGACATCCTCGGGGCCGAGCTCGGAGGAAATGCCGAGATAGGTGTTCATCGAGCGCTCGCCATCCGGCGAGACGAAGATCATCGAGCGCGAGGTCGGCAGTTCGCCTCCCGGAACCGGCGGGTTGGGAAAGTCCGTCCCCCCGGCCGCCATGTCGCGGGCGTAGAAGCGCCCAAGCGCGTCGTCATGCACCCTTCCGATGAAGGCGGTCGTCAGGCCAAGGTTGCCGAGGCCGGCGAGCGTATTGGCCACCGAGCCGCCCGGCGCCTGCCGGCGGTCCTTCATCGCGGCGTAGAGCAGCTCGCCCCGTTCCCGCTCGACCAGCTGCATGATCCCTTTCTCGATCCCCATCAGGTCGAGGAAGGAGTCGTCGGCTGTGGAGAAGACATCGACGATGGCATTGCCGATGCCGATCACGTCATAGCGTTTCATTCAGGTCTTCTCCGGGTTGGCGCAGAGGTCGGCGATCAGGCAATCGGCGCAGCGCGGCTTGCGGGCGGTGCATATATAGCGCCCGTGCAGGATCAGCCAGTGGTGGGAATGGGAGAGGAACTCGGCCGGGACATTGTCCTCGATGGCGCGCTCCACCGCCACCTCGTCCTTGCCCGGCGCGATGCCGGTGCGGTTGGCGACGCGGAAGACATGCGTATCCACCGCCTGGGCCGGCAGGTGGAACCACATCTGCAGCACGACATTGGCGGTCTTGCGCCCCACGCCGGGCAGGCTCATCAGCGCGGCGCGGGACGAGGGCACCTCGCCGCCATAGGTCTCGATCAGGCGGCGGGAGAGGGCGATGACGTTGCGGGCCTTGTTGCGGAAAAGGCCGATGGTGCGGATATGCGCCGTCAGCCCCTCCTCCCCCAGCGCCAGCATCTTTTCCGGCGTGTCGGCGACCTTGAACAGCGCGCGGGTGGCGAGGTTCACCGACCTGTCCGTCGCCTGGGCCGAGAGCGCCACGGCGACCAGGAGGGTGAAGGCGTTGACATGCTCCAGCTCTCCCTTCGGCTCCGCCGTCGCGGCGCGAAAGCGGGAGAAGATCGCGCGCAGGGTGTGGTAATCGGCCTGGGGCAGCATCGGTCCCTCTTGCCGCAGCCGGCAGGCGGCATCAAGCCGCAGGAACCGGGTCGCGGGGAAGGCTCGGCGGGGATATATCGGCCGGGACATGTGATCCGGTTCGGCAGCGGGCGCCTCCCTCCCCCCCTGGTGGGGGAGGGATGGGGAGGGGGGGTGGCGGACGAAGCCTCCCTCCCCCATCCCCTTCCCACGAGGGGGAGGGGAGGCGCTTGCGGACCGGGTACCGCGAATGACGGAGCTTCGGCGATGAACGACCTCAGCCAGCGTTACCACTACAACGTCATCGCTCGTGCCTTGCGCGAGATCGATGCCGGGGGCCCGGGGCTGACGCTGGACGGGCTGGCGGCGCGGATGGGGATGAGCCCGGCGCATTTCCAGCGCATCTTCAGCCAATGGGTCGGGGTCTCGCCCAAGCGCTACCAGCAATATCTGACGCTCGACCACGCCCGGCGCCTGCTGGCGGAACGGTTCACCCTGCTGGACACCACCCTGTCCACCGGTCTCTCGGGCACCTCGCGGCTGCATGACCTGTTCCTGCGCTGGGAAGCGATGTCGCCCGGCGATTTCGCCCGGGGCGGCGAGGGGCTGACCATGCGCTGGGGCTGGTTCGACAGCCCCTTCGGCGAGGCGCTGGTGATGGGGACCGAGAAGGGCATTTCCGGCATCGGCTTTGCCGCCGAGACCGGGGCCGAGGCGGTGATGGGGGACCTCATCGGCCGCTGGCCCAAGGCGCGCTACGTCGAGGACCCGCTGGCGCTGCGCCCCTGGGCGGAGGCGGCCTTTGGCGCCAGTGGCGAGGCCGGGCTGCACCTGATCGGGGCGCCGTTCCAGATCAAGGTCTGGGAGGCGCTGCTGGCCATCCCGACCGGGCAGGTGACGACCTACAGCGAACTGGCCGGCGCGGTGGGCCATCCGCAGGCGGTGCGCGCGGTCGGCACGGCGGTGGGGCGCAACCCGATCTCCTGGCTGATCCCCTGCCATCGGGCGCTGCGCAAATCCGGCGGACTCGGCGGCTACCACTGGGGCCTGCCGGTGAAGCGCGCCATGCTCGCCTGGGAGGCGGCGCGCACCGAGGCCGCCTGACAGCACGCGCTTGTGATGCGCCGAATTCCGCCGAAGCGGCGCTGGAACTTTGTGCCACCCCCGCCCATTGCTATAAGGGCCGCCAATCCCGGCGCCAGGACCGGGTTTCAAGAGTCATGAGGCAACGGCACATGCGTATCAGAACACCGCTCATCATCGCCACGCTCGGCGCCTTCACGCTGGCAGGCTGCGAAACCATGGGCATCGAGGACGGCAGCCGCACACAGGCCGGTGCGATCACCGGGGCGCTGATCGGCGCCACGATCGGCGGCACGCGCAAGGGCGACGACAAGCTGGCCAAGGCCGCCGTCGGCGCCGTGGTGGGCGGGGTGATCGGCGGCGCCATCGGCAATGCGCTGGACAAGCAGGCTGCGGAACTGCGCGGCTCGGTCAGCGGCAATGTGCAGATCGTCAACGAGGGCAACCAGCTGCGCGTGGTGATGCCGCAGGACATCCTCTTCGCCACCGACAGCGCGACGCTGCAGCCGGCGCTGGTGGGCGACCTGCGCGCCGTGGCGCAAAGCCTGCTGAACTACCCCAACAGCGAGGTGCAGGTGATCGGCCACACCGACAACGTCGGCGCCGCCTCCTATAACCAGGACCTCAGCCAGCGCCGCGCCAACGCGGTGGCCTTCGTGCTGCGCGACTACGGCGTGCCCTCGGGGCGGGTCGTGGCCTTCGGTCGCGGCGAGGACCAGCCGGTGGCCTCGAACCTGACGGACGCCGGTCGCCAGCAGAACCGCCGGGTCGAGATCATCATCCGCCCGACCGCCTGACGGTCATTCCGCTTGAACCCGGGGGCGGCTTCGGCCGCCCCTTCGTGTTGCGGACTCCCGGCGGTGGTCATATCGTCTGACCAATCCGGGGGAAGCGATGCCGTTTCAGAAGATCGAGGCCGAGCGTCTGGCTCAGGCGGTGGTGCGCCAGATCGAGGGGCTGATCCTGCGCGGCATCCTGCGCGCCGGCGAGCGCCTTCCCGGCGAACGCGAGCTTGCCGAGCGTCTCGGGGTCTCCCGACCCTCGCTGCGCGAGGCCATCGCCGATCTGGAGGGGCGCGGGCTTCTGACCTCGCGCCCGGGCGCCGGGCTCTATGTCGCCGAGGTGCTGGGCTCGGCCTTCTCTCCGGCCCTGATTGCGCTCTTCGCCGATCATTCCGAGGCGATCTTCGACGTGATCGCCTTTCGCCGCGACATGGAGGGGCTGGCGGCGGAACGGGCGGCCCGTTTCGGAACCGATGCCGATCTTGCCGTTGTGGAGAACGTGTTCCGCCGGATGGAATCTGCCGTGGCGCGGCGTGAGACGGCGGAGGAGTCCGAGCTGGACACCGCCTTTCACATGGCCATCGTCGAATCCGCCCATAATGTCGTGTTGCTGCACATGATGCGCTCGATGTACGAGCTTCTGCGCCAGGGCGTGTTCTACAACCGCCAGATGCTGTTCCGCTCGCGCACGACAAGGGCGATGCTTCTGGACCAGCACCGGGCGATCAATGCCGGCGTCCAGTCGCGCAACCCGGAGGCCGCCCGCCAGGCGGTGCAGGCGCATCTCGACTATGTCGAGGCGACGCTCAATGCCCAGCTGCGGGCCGAGCGGCAGGAGGAGCACGCCAGGCTGAGGCTCACCCAGGAACTGGCCCGCAAATGACAAACCCGGGCGCGGACGCCCGGGTTTGCCGAAAGGTCGGAAAGGATCAGTGCAGCTTGGCGCCGACCGTGGCGATGGCGGCGTCGATCTCGGCGGCAGCGCGATCTGCGGTCATCTGCTTGGCGAGGATGTCGCCGGCCGCAGCCACGGCAACGCTGATCGCCCGTTCGCGGACCTCGCGGATGGCGCCGGCCTCGGCCGAGGCGATCCGCTCTTCGGCAAGCTGCAGACGCCGCGCGATGGCGGTCTTGAGATCGGCCTTGGCGGCGGCGGCGGCGGCCATCGCCTCCTCCTTCGCCCTGGCGACGATCCGGTCGGACTGTTCGGCGACGTCCTTCTTCTTGCGCTCGAAGGAGGCGAGAACCGCCTTGGCTTCTTCCTTCAGGGCGCGGGCCTCGTCGAGCTCGGCCTTGATCTGCTGGGCGCGGCCGTCGAGCATGCCGGCAAGCCGTGCCGGCAGCTTCACATAGAGAAGGATGCCGACGAAGATCAGGAAGGCCAGCGACACGATGAAGTTCGTGTTGCCGAGCGAGAAGAAGGGACCCGAGGCTGCAGCCGCAGGGGTGGCCAGGAGCGCGAACGCGAGGGACAGTTTCTTCATCGCCCTAGCCTTTCAGCCGCGCGGAGACCGCTGCGGTCACATCCTTGGCGGCGGCTTTGCCGCCGAGAGCCGCGACCAGTTCAGCCACGACGTCCTTGGCCACTTCCGTGACACTGTCGATCGCGCCGGCCCGGATCTCGGCGATCCTCGCCTCCGATCCCGCCGTCTTCGCCGAAATCTCGGCATCGGCCTTGGCGGTCGCCGCGTCGAGATCCGCCTGGATCTCGGCCCGCGCCTTGGCCACGATCTTGCCGGCCTCGTTGCGCGCCGTGGCCAGCGCGTCGTTATAGGCCTTCTCGGCCTCGACCGCGCGCGCCTTGAGTTCCTCGGCCGCCGTGAGGTCGTTGACGATCGTGCCCGAACGTTCCGCCAGCACCGCCGCGATCCGCGGCAGGGCGATGCGGGTCAGGATCAGGTAGATCGCAACCAGCGCCACCACGAGCCAGAAGATCTGGTTCGCCCAGGTAGAGAAGTCGAGTTGCGGCATGCCGACGGCGTGGCCTGCGTCATGCGCCGCCCCTGCCGCTTCTGCCGCGTGTTCCGTCGTTTCGGTTGCCATGACGGCCCTCCGTTCCTTGCGTCATCGGGGCCGGGCCAGCCCGGCCCCCGGTGAAGGCAGGATCAGACGGCGAACATCAGCAGAAGCGCGATCAGGAACGAGAAGATCCCGAGCGCTTCGGCGAAGGCGATGCCGACGAAGAGGTTGGCCATCTGGCCCGGCGCCGCAGACGGGTTGCGCAGCGCGCCGGACAGGAAGTTGCCGGCAATGTGGCCCACGCCGATGCCGGCGCCGCCCAGACCCATCGTCGCGAGGCCCGCGCCGATGAACTTGCCCATTTCTGCGATATCGCCTTCCATGATCGTCTCTCCTTTGGGGATTTCGGTGTTCGGTGAAGACCTTAGTGGTGAGCGCCGCCGACGGCGTCGCGCAGGTACACGCAGGTCAGGATGGTGAAGACATAGGCCTGAACCACCGCGACCAGCAGCTCAAGGCCATAGATGGCGGTGACGGCGCCGACCACGACCGGCGAGGCCACGGCCAGGGTTGCGAAGCCGGCGATCACCTTGATGACCGCGTGGCCGGCAAGGATGTTGCCCGCAAGTCGGATCGAGTGGCTGACCGGGCGCACGAAGTAGCTGATGACCTCGATCAGGGCGAGGATCGGGCGCAGGATCAGCGGCGCCGAAGTGACCCAGAACATGCCCAGAAAGCCGATGCCGTTGCGGACGAAGCCGATGACGGTGACGCTGAGAAACACCGCCAGGGCCAGCACCACCGTCACCGCCACATGGCTCGTCGTGGCGAAGGACATCGGCAGGAGGCCCAGCAGGTTGGAGAACAGGATGAAGAGGAACAGCGTCAGCACATAGGGGAAGTACTTCACCCCGTCATGGCCGGTCACTTCCTCCACCATGTTGTGGATGAAGCCGTAGAGCAGTTCGGCCACCGATTGCGAGCGCGAGGGCACGATGGCCCGGCGGCGGGTGCCGAAGACGAACAGCGCCAGCACGCAGAGCACGCCGAGGGCGAGCCAGAGCGTGACATTGGTGAAGTCGTACCAGTGGATGTTCTGGGTGCATTCGTTGACCGGCGTGGCGTGGTCGTCGGTGCAGAACCATTTGAACGGCACGAACTGATCCATCGGATGGATCGCAAACCCGCTGCCGCCTTCAGCTTCCGCCGCCATGGCCTAACCCTTTGTCTCTTCAGCCGCTTCCGGCTGTTTCGCCATCTGTCTCGCGGTTCCGAGCATCGTCCGGATTCCCGCCGCGAACCCCAGGAGCGCGAAGGCGATCAGGAAGATGGGCATCGTGCCGAACCAGCTGTCCAGCCCGTAGCCGATGGACAGGCCGAGAAGCATGCCCGTCACCAGCTCGATCACCATCCGCCAGGCCACCTCCCCCTGGGAGAATGCCTTGCCCGTCTCCGCCCTTTCGGGCTTTGCCGCCTCGCCCTTCACCCGGTTCAGGCGCGCCTCAAGCGCGCGCAGTCTTTCGGGATCGGGTTCGTCCGACATTGCCTTCGGCGCCTCGACGTTCGTTGGCTTACTACGCGCGGCACCCCTGCGAGTCAATCACGGAGATTTCAGGTCAAGCCGTTGAAAACAGACGTATTTCCTAATCATTCGCATGGGCGTCGAGGGCCCCCATTCTCAACCTCGCGGTTGACTTTCGGCCCTTTCCGGCCCCTTCTCCGCCCATGTCCGCCGCGCTTGACCTCATCTTCGCTGCCCTGGCCGACCCCACGCGCCGGGCGATCCTGACCATGCTTCTGGAGGATGACATGGCCGTCACCGATGTGGCGGCGCCGTTCCGGATGTCGCTGGCGGCGATCTCCAAGCACCTGCGGGTCCTGGCCGAGGCCGGCCTGATCGCCCAGGAACGCCGGGGCCGGGTGACCTGGTGCCAGATCGAGCCCGATGCGATGAGGGCCGCCACGGTGTGGATCCAGGGCTTCGGCCAGTTCGATCCGGTGGACCTCGACGATTTCGAGGCCTTCCTCGCGCGCGAGCTGGAGGACGGGGCAGACGGGGCGCCATCCGACCAGGATCAGCCGGCCGTGAACCTTCCGGCATAGCTGCGGCGCAGCTCGGCCTTCTGCACCTTGCCCATGGCATTGCGGGGCAGTGACTCTACATAATATATGGCGCGTGGCCGCTTATAGGCGGCGAGGCGGTCGCGGCAGAAGGCCTCGAGGTCAGCTGGCGCGGGCGGGCCGGCGG
>CAZRQN010000136.1:0-7897 GCA_964602115.1 uncultured Rhodobacterales bacterium | reverse complement strand
CGGACCTCAGAGACACAAGCGCAACGCGAGGCGCGCCCGCCAGGGCGCAAGACGGCCGGAGGTGCTGTCCTCTCCGCAGAGGCGCTGCGGGGATGCAAAGGGGGGCCGCTGGCCCCCCTTTGCCTGGTCCCGCGCCGCGAAGCGGCGCGGGAGGGTCGCGTGGTGCGGCTCAGTCCCGCAGCCAGGCGCCCCGGTCGGCCGGCCAATGGGCCCAGAGGGTCTGCCCCACCGCAAGACCCGCCAGTGCCCGGGGTGGCAACCCCGCCTTGAGCGCCGCGCCGCCCCAGTCCAGGTGCGCGGTGGCGGTGGCGCCGGCGAAGGCGACGCCGGTCAGCGTCACCGCCAGCCGGTTGCCGCTGCCGGGATCGCTCGCGGAGAGCATGAGCGCCTCCGGCCGGACGGCGAGTTTCGTGCTGGCCTGCGGGCCGGGACCATGAAGCAGGCTGCCGTCGGCCAGCCGCAGCGCCGCGCCTTCGGGCGTGCCGGTCAGGATATTGGCCTCGCCGAGGAAGCGGGCGGTGAACGCGTCGCCGGGATCGTCATAGACCTGCTGCGGCGGCCCCTCGCGCACCAACCGCCCGTCGCGCAGGAGGCCGATGCGGTCGGAGAGCGTCAGCGCCTCTTCCTGGTCGTGGGTGACGAAGATGGTGGTGATGCCGACCTCGCGCTGGATGCGTTTCAGTTCCACCTGCATCTCGACCCGCAGCGCCTTGTCCAAGGCCGAGAGCGGCTCGTCGAGCAACAGCACCCTGGGGCGGGGGGCGATGGCGCGGGCCATGGCGACGCGCTGGCGCTGGCCGCCGGAGAGCGCATCGGGCCGGCGGTGGGCGAGGCCGTCCAGACGGACGAGCGCCAGCGCCTCGGCGACCCGTGCCGCCTCCTCCGCCCGCGACAGGCCGCGCACGCGCAGGCCGAAGCCGACGTTTTCGGCCACGGTCATGTTGGGAAAGAGGGCGTAGTTCTGGAACACCATGCCGATGTCGCGCCGCTCCACCGGCACATGCTCCACCGGCGCGCCGCCGATCATCACCCGGCCCCGGTCGGGGGCGGCGAAGCCGGCGATGAGGCGCAGCAGTGTGGTCTTGCCGGAACCCGAAGGGCCGAGCAGGCCGAAGAAGCTGCCGTCCGGGAAATCGAGGGTGATGTCGGTCAGGACGCGGGTGGCGCCCCAGGATTTCGACACATCCTCCACCCGTACCTCGGCCATCAGCGGTTGCCTCCGAAGCTGAACCGCCGCGCCGCCAGCAGCATCAGCCCCATGGAGACGGCGATGACCAGGGTGGAGATGGCGTTGATCTCAGGGGTGAAACCCTTGCGGATCGAGGTGTAGATCAGCACCGGCAGGGTGGAATCCCCCGGCTGGGCGAGGAAATAGGAGACCACGAACTGGTCGAAGCTGACGGCAAAGGCGAAGAGCGCCCCGGCGATCACCCCGGGGGCGATCCAGGGCAGGGTGACGGCGCGGGTCACCTGCCAGGGCCTGGCGCCGAGGCTGCGGGCGGCGTCCTCCAGCGTGCGGTCGAAGCCCGCCAGCCGGGCCGAGACGACGACGATCACATAGGGCAGCGCCAGCGCCACATGGCCGAGGATCACGGCGGGCGTGCCGCGATCGAGCCCGATGGCGAAGAAGAACACCAGCATCGCGGTGCCGGTGATCAGCCAGGGGATGGCGATCGGCGGGAACAGCAGCGCCTGCAGCAGGCGCTTGCCGGGGATGTCGTGACGCCAAAGGGCGATGGCGGCCATGGTGCCGAGCAGGGTGGCCATCGCCGTCACCAGGCCGGCGATCCAAAGCGAGCGCCAGGTGGCGGCAAGGATCTCGCGGTTCTGCCACAGCCTTTCGTACCAATGCAGCGTGGGTTTGAAGGGCAGGGCGTAGAACTCCGAGGCGTTGAAGCCCATGGCCGCCATGACCAGGATCGGCGCGTAGAGGAAGGCGAGGATCAGCGCCAGCCACAGGCGGCCGAGCAGGGGAAGGACGCGCGGGGTCATCTGCGGTCACCGGCTGGGGCGCCCGCCTGGCGGCCCCCCCACCCCATCCCTCCCCCACGAGGGGGGAGGGTGCCGTAGGCCGCCCCGGCACCGCGCGGCAACACCCGTAGGGCGCAGCTCCCACCCATCTCAACCGGCGCCTCCCTCCCCCCTTGTGGGGGAGGGATGGGGAGGGGGGGCCTGCGGCAGTACGGGCGAGGAATGGACGGAGCGCTCACGTCGCCCTCCGCAGGACCGGGCTCGCCAGGCCGAGGATCAGCAGGACCACGGCGAGGAGAATGAAGCTCAGCGCCGCGCCCAGCGGCCAGTTGAAGACGGCGACGAACTGGTCCTCGATCAGGGTGCCGTAGTAGGTGCCAACCCTGCCGCCGAGCAGGCGCGGCTCCATGAACGAGCCGACGACCGGCACGAAGACCAGCACCGCCCCGGCGATCAGGCCGGGCGCGGACAAGGGCAGCACCAGCCGCCACAGGATGGTGCGGCGGCGGGCGCCCAGCGCGCGCGCCGCCTCGATCAGGCTGTCGTCGATCGCCTGCAGCGCCAGATAGGCGGTGAGGATCGTGTAGGGCAGGTAGGAATGGACCAGGCCGATGACGATGGCGGTCTGGCTGAACATCAGGTTCAGCTTCACCTCGAAAGGCAGGACGGCGTTCAGCGCCCGGTCGAGCACCCCGTTGCCTCTGAGCGTGATCGCCCAGGAAAAGACCCGGACCAGCGAATTGGACCAGAAGGGCAGGATGACGAGCAGGAACAGCGCCTCGCGCCACCGGCCGCGGATGGTCTTGGCCAGGACCCAGGCGCAGGGAAAGCCCGCAACCAGGCAGATCAGGGTGACGATCAGCCCCAGTTCCAGCGATTTCCACAGGAGCGTGGCATAGGTGGGCGAGGCGAAGAACTCGGCGTAGTTCTCCGCCGAGAACTGCGCCTGTCCGGCGGTATCGCCGAAGGGCGCCTCGGTCAGCAGGCTGAACCAGAGCATGGCCGACAGCGGCAGGAACACCGCCAGCGTCAGCCACAGATAGGCGGGGGCCAGCAGACCCGCAGCGCGGAGCGTGTCGCGGTGCATGACGCCGGCCCTCGCTGCGTTACTGCGCGGCCTTCAGGTCCTGCCACAGCTTCAGATAGGTCTCGCGGTCGGCGTCCGACACCGGGCGCATGAACTGCACCCGCGCCACCGTCGCCGGATCGCCGAGGACGGCGCGGTTGAAGGAGGTTTCCGGCAGTTGCGCGGCAGCCTTGGTGTTGGAGGTGGCCGGCGCCCCCTCGGCATCCCATTTCACATAGAAGGCGGGGTCGATCATCCAGTTGATGAAGGCCGCCGCCGCATCCTGATGGGTCGATGCGGCCGGGATCGACAGGCCGTCCAGCCAGCCGATGGCGCCTTCCTGCGGCACGACGAAGGCCACCGGCAGGCCCGAGGAGATCGAGCGTGCAGCCGAGCCCGACCAGTAGGTGGCCACCGCGAACTGGCCGGCGGCCATGTTCTGGTTCCAGTCGTTTTCCGATCCCCAGAAGGCAGTGACCTGCGGCATCAGCTCCGCCAGCTTGGCCTTGACCGCCTCCATGTCGGTGATCGCGTTGATGTTCTGCCCGGTGGCCAGGGCGGCGATCTGCACCGCTTCCAGCCCGTCATCGCGGATCGAGACGCGGCCCTTGAAGGCCGGGTCCCAGAGGACGGAGAGCGAGGTCGGCGCGGTGGGGAAATCGCCGGTGTTGACGGCGATCGAGGTCAGGCCCCAGGTCCAGGGCACGCCATGCAGCGCCCCGCCTGCGTTCAGGTCCTCGTTGGCGGCGAGCGCGGGATCGACATCGGCGAAATTGGCGATCTTGGCGGGGTCGATGGGCGCCAGCAGCCCCTCGGCCACGGCGCCGGGGGTGAAGGCGGAGTTCACCAGCACCACGTCATAGGCGCCGGGATTGGTCCTGAGCTTGGTCAGCATCTCCTGTTCGGAGTTGAAGTATTCATGCACCACGGTGTGGCCGGTGGCGGCGGTGAACTCGGCCAGCGACCATTCCAGATCGGTGCCATAGCCCTGCCAGTTCAGGACGCGGATTTCATCGGCGAGCGCCGGCGTGGCGGCGATGAGGGCGAGAAGCGAGAGGCTGCGGGCGGTCATCTAGTGTCTCCTTCGGTCGAGGGTTCGGGGGTGAGCGCGGCGCGGGTGGCGGCAAGATCGGGTGCGGTGGCCGGCCCGTGATGGGTGGTGGACAAAGCAGCGGCAACATTGGCGATGCGGGCGGCGTCGCGCGGCGCCTCGCCCCGGGCCAGCGCGGCGAGGAAGGCGCCGATATGGGCATCCCCGGCGCCGTTGGTATCCACAGGCGACACGCGATGCGGCGGGATATGCTCGGCGGCCTCGCCATGGCGGGCGATCCAGCAGCCGTTGGCGCCTTCGCGCACAACCGCCCCGCCGGGCCGGTTGCGGGCGAGCGCCTCGGCGGCGGCGCGCGGCTGCTGTCCGGTGAGAACCCGTGCCTCGGCGGCATTGGCGCTGATCCAATGGGCGGCGGCCAGCGCGGCAGTGCGGGCGGCGGGCGACAGGGTGGCGATCAGCGGCGCGGGATCGAAGGTCAGCGGCGGGGCATGGCGGGGCAGCGCTGCGAGCCAGGCGGCGATGGCGCTGCGACTGCCGGCATAGGCGAGCCCATAGCCGGACAGGAGCATCGCGTCATAGCCGCGCAGGTCGAGCCCGGCGAGATCTTCCGGCCGCACCACGCCATCCGCCCCCTCGGCGGCGACAAAGGTGCGCTCGCCGGTTTCGTCCACCATGACGGTGCAGACGCCCTGGTCGCGTCCGATCAGGCGCGGCCGCAGGGTGGTGATGCCTTCTGCGGCGAGCGCTCCGGCGATGCGGTCGGCGAAAGGGCCGGTACCGAGCGTGCCGGCCCAGGCAACCTCCATCCCCTGGCGCCGCGCGGCGACCATCGGGTTGAAGCCGCCGCCGGGATGGGTGGAAAAAGCGCTGACCACCGCCTCCTCCCCCGGTCGGGGGACGGCGCGCACCCGATAGACGAGATCGAGCACGATGCCGGAAATCTGGAGAAGCCGGCCGGTCATTCAGCCCCCTGTCAGTCGCCCGGATCTGTCCTCGCCCATGGACCTTGAGAAAGCCTTTCCGGTCAAGCGGTGACCGTCACCCGGCCGTCTCCCGCAGGGCGAGAAGTCGCTCGGCCAGCGTGTCGAGGTCGAGCGCATTGGCTGCCCGCAGCGCAGCGAGCGCCGCCGGCGGCAGGGCAGAGACGCCGCCGCAGGCCCCGCCCATGGCGCAGGCGATGGCGCCGATCGTGTCGGTGTCGTCGCCGAGATTGGCGGCGATCAGCCCGGCCTGCCAGACATCGCCACCGGCGAGCCGCAGCACGCCGAAGGCCGCCGGAACGGCGTGGCTTGTGGCGACAGAGGTGCCGAGCGCGGCCAGCGCCGCCTCGCCTTGCTCCGCTGCCGCGATGGCGCGGCGGATGCGCGCCGGCAGGTCCGCCGCCCCGACCGGCGCGCCGAGCGCGGCGGCGGCCCCGGCCGCTGCCAGCGCCTCATCCAGCGCCGCCTCCCCTGTGGCGCCGCCCACGGCGGCGGAGATGAAGCCCGCCACCGCCGCCGCACCCGCCAGCGCCTCGCGCGTGGCATGGGTGACGCGGCTGACGCGCAGCACCGCCGCCGCCATCCGGGCCGGATCGCCGGAAGGCGTGGCGATGGCCAGCGGCGCGATGCGCATCGCCGCGCCATTGGTCGTGCCCCCGAGCCCGGTCGTCTCCGGCCCCGCCCCGGCGAGCAGCGCCGCCAGCGCTGCCTTGGTCGAGGGGCCGAGCAGGTCGTGCAGCCCGCGCGCCCGCACCCCCTCCTCCCAGGCAAGGAGTTCCCGCGCCCAGACGGCCTCGTCAAACCCGCCGCCGCGCGCGACCAGATGCCGGGCCAGCAGCACCGCCTGCTCGGTGTCGTCCGTCACCTGCGCGGCCCGAAGGCCGTGCGACACCGGATGCCCGTCGAAAGGGGCGACAAACCCCGCGATCCGCCCGTAGCGCTCTTCGATTTCCGCCCGTGGCAAGGTCTGCGACGGCATCCCCAGCGCATCCCCCAGCGCCAGCCCCCAGAGCGCGCCCCGGGCCCGGTTTAGAGGGGTGGGGGTCATGCGAGGATGTCCATCAACCGGGGGAAGGCGTAGAGGCCTGCCGCGCGCCCGGCGGGAGGAATCCAGACCTCCAGTATCCCGCTCGCGACCATCGCATTGGTCAGCGCGTTAGCGGTTTCCTTCGGAATTCCGGCCTCGCGGGTGAAACGGTTGTTGCGAAAGACCGGGTTGGCAAAGATGAAGTTCAGCGCCTCGACCGACCAGCGCGACCTGAGCGCGTCACGAAGGTGTTCTCGGGTTTCCTGATAGAGCGCCCCGATCCTGCCGACGACATCGATGTTCCTCTGCGCCTGAGCCTCCAGTGCGTTGAGAAAGAACAGGCTCCAGCCGGTCCAGTCGCCCTCGGCCGACACCTGGCGCAGGCGGTGCACATACTCGTCCTTGTGGTCCTCGAAGTAGTCACTGACGAAGAAATGCGGTGCGCCGAGGACACCGCCCTTCCACAGCATCAGAGGAATCAGAATTCTGCCGACCCGCCCGTTGCCGTCCTCAAAGGGGTGAAGGGCCTCGAACTCAGCATGCGCAATCGCCGTGCGCAGGACGGGCTGGCTGGACGGATCACGCATGTAGGCGACGAGGTTGGCCATGGCGGGGGGCAGCGCCTCCGGCGAGATCGGGATGAACTCGATCTTTCTGCGCCGCCTGTCGCCGATGTAGTTCTGCTGGGTCTTGTAGTCGCCCGGGGTTTTGTCGGCGCCGCGCCCGGCGACGAGAAGCGTCTTGTGCGCGGTCCGGATCAGGTGTTCGGACAGGTCGTATCCGTCGCGCAACTGGGCTTCGGCCTGCTTCAGGGCCCGCGCATAGAGCGCCACCTCGCGCGTGTCGTCGCGCGCGTCGGACGGCAGCCCGGTGGCATCCGCGTCGGCCTCCAGACGCAGGACCTCTTCCAGGGTGGAGATCGTGCCCTCCATCCGCGACGAGACGACCGCATCCTTTGCGCGCAGCGGCGCGAGGAGAAGCTCGCTGTTCGGCAGGCCACGAAGCATGGTGTCGAAGCGGGTCAGGCTCGCGACGGTCTGCGTCAGGGGGTTGAGAAGGGCCGCGAGGTCCAGATCGCGCGGCGGGAAGGCGCCATGATGGTACGAAGCCGCAGTCGAGGCATCGTAGGCGGTGTTGTGTATGAGAATTTCGGTTTTTTGGCTCACAAATCCCGTTGTGCCACTGTTGCTGCACACAAGCAAGTTTGTGTTTCGGAATGCATGGATTCCTATGCGCAAACCAACTTGAGTCGGCGGATTCAGCCTCAACACGTCTTGAGTGCTACAATTCTGAACTTACGGCACACAAAGGCCCCGGCGTTCCCGCCGGGGCCTCTGGTCAAACCGCGTTTGACTGACGGGAGGCTCAGGCCTCTGCGTCTTCCTTCTTCTTCTCGACGATTTCCTCGCCGGTCTCCTGATCGACCATCTTCATGCCCAGCCGGACCTTGCCGCGATCGTCGAAGCCGAGGAGCTTGACCTTCACTTCCTGGCCCTCCTTGAGGATGTCGGACGGGTGGTTCAGGCGCTTGGCGGCGATCTGGCTCACATGGACCAGGCCGTCGCGCTTGCCGAAGAAGTTCACGAAGGCGCCGAAATCGACCAGTTTCACCACCTTGCCGGTATAGATATGGCCCTCTTCCGGCTCGGCGACGATCGACCAGATCATCTCGTAGGCCTTCTTGATCGCCTTCTGGTCCGACGAGGCGATCTTGATCGTGCCGTCGTCGTTGATATCGACCTTGGCGCCCGAGACCTCGACGATCTCGCGGATGACCTTGCCGCCCGAGCCGATCACTTCAC
>CAZRQN010000135.1:0-7975 GCA_964602115.1 uncultured Rhodobacterales bacterium | reverse complement strand
ATAATCAGTATTATGTAAATTGACTAGACCACGGCTCGCTCGATCAGCGGCCGGTTCTCAAGGATCCGCCGGAATGACAGGTCCTCCAGATCAATGCTGCGCCAGCCCCCGGTCAGGATGTGCTCGGCGATGCCGCGACCAACTGCCGGCGATTGCTGGAGCCCGTGGCCCGAGAACCCGGTCATCAGCATCAGACCGCCAAGGCCCGGATGCGGCCCGAGGATCGCGTTCTGGTCGAAGGTGTTGAAATCATAGTGTCCGACCCAGTGGCGGACGATCTTCACCGCGTCGAAACCCGGCGCCCGGGCATAGAGTTTCTCCCAGATCAGATCCTCGAAGATGTGAAGATCGGGATCAAAGTCGTTGATATCGCAGGCATGATCACCTCTGGGAATTGTCGAGGTGATCCAGAGCGGACCTTCCGGCCGGATGTAGAAACCGGCCTCGATCAGCAACGGCGCCTCGGGATGTCGGGCGTTCGGCGCGTCGATGACAAAGACCGTGCGCTTTCGCGCCTCGACCGGCACCGCCAGACCGACGCCGGCCAGCAAGGCCGGGACGCCGGTACCCGCCGCCAGCACGACCGTCCCCGCATCGAGTCGGGTGCCGGAAGCGAGCGTGACGCCGGACACGCGGCCTGCATCGGCTTCGACGGCGACGACACGGTCCCGCAGGATTTCCGCGCCCTGCGCGACGGCCGCGCGGCGCAGGCCCCAGAGGAGGCCCATGTTGTCGAACCAGCCCTCGTCACGCGGGCCGAAGGAACCGGCAACCAGATCCGATGTGGCAAGCCAGGGAAATCGCGCCGCGAGCGACTCCGGCCGAAGGACTTCCGTCGCCGCCCCGAGACTGCGCTGCATCGCCGCGAGTTCGTGCATCGTCGCGGCCGCTTCCGGTCGCGAGGTGACGAACAGATAGCCCTGCTCGCGCAGGCCAAGATCGGAAACACCGCCGAAAGGGCCGATCTCATGCGCGAAATTGCGCAGGAATTCAATGCCGAAGCGGGAAATCTTCACGTTCACCGGGCTGGAGAACTGCGAACGGATCGAGGCCACGGACAGCGCCGTTGCCGCCCGCGCATAGCCGGGATCGGGCTCGATCAGGGTCACGCGCAGACCAGGGTCCATGCGCGTAAGCCAGAAGGCGGCCGATGCGCCCATCACCCCGCCCCCTACCACGATCACGTCCGGCAAGATGTCCCTCCCCGCTTGCCGCTCGACAGGAGCAGGCGCGCTCGCGTAACACAAGAGGCCGGGGAGCCGTCATGGAACAGCGCGAGCTGCGCCTCGTAAGCGAGATTGCCGTTGCCGGCGGTGTCGAGGCAGCGTGGGCGCTGGCCTGCGCCTATTTTGCGTCGCTCGGCCTTGGGCGGGCCACCTACGGGCTGACCCGTTTCCGCACGCAGCGCTCGATCGGCGATCTCGATGACGTGCTGTTCCTGACCACGCATGATGCCGCTTACACCGCCTTTTACTTTCGCGACGGGTTCTTCGCGCGGACCCCGATCTACCGCTGGCTGGCCTGCAATAGCGGCGCCACCACCTGGACCTGGGTGGCAGAGGCGCTGGCCCGGGGCCAGCTGTCGCGCAGCGAGGCCGAGGCGGTGCGGATGAATGCCGAACGCGGGGTCGTGGCCGGGATTTCCATGGCCTTCGCCGATGCCCGGGATCGAACCCGCGCCGCGCTCGGCCTGACGGCAGATCGCGGGCTGACCCATGCCGATGTCGAAGCGATCTGGGCCGCCCATCGCACCGGGATCGAGGCCGTGGCGCATGCGCTGCACCTGAAGCTCCTCAGCCTGCCTGCCACCGCCTCGCGCCGGGCGCTGACCGCGCGGCAGAGCGAGGTGCTGGCCTGGACGGCCGATGGCAAGACGGCGCAGGACATCGCCACCATCCTCGGCCTCTCCGCTGCGGCGGTGGAAAAGCACCTGCGCCTGGCGCGCGAGGCGCTGGCGGTAGAGACAACCGCCCAGGCGGTGGCCAAGGCGGTGATCCTGAACCTTTTGCCCCGCGATCCGGGCCAGGTGCGGAATTCCTGACTTTTCCGTCCCGAGGCGAGGCGCCATCCTGCCTGCGTTCCGCAAAGGGGTTTCGCCCCGGGGACAAGCCGCCAGCCGTGCCGTGATTTCGGTGACGTTGGGCGGTCCGGCCGGATTGCTCCCCCGGTCGGTCGTGGTCCGGAAGATGGTGCTGGGCGCCAGAGGCCGGAAGTTCGACAACATTCGCGTCCGCGCTGCTTCCCCGAGCGCGCTGAATGCGAGAGCAAGAAGGGGCGGCGCTTCCCCGGCGCCGCCCCGTTTCTTTTGTCGTCAAACCCTTGCGGGTGGAAGTTCGCGCGCCTCAGACCGAGGCGTTCATCTTCGCCACTTCGGCAGCGAAGTCTTCCTTTTCCTTCTCGATCCCCTCGCCCACGCCCATGCGGACATAACCGGTGATCGTCACGCCCGCCTGTTTGGCCGCCTCGGCGACGGTAAGGTCGGGGTTGATGACGAACTTCTGGCCGAGGAGCGTGTTCTCCTCGAAGAACTTCTTCATCCGTCCGGGGATGATGTTGTTGTGGATCACCGCCTCGGGCTTCGGCTTGGCTGCGGAGGCATTCTCTTCCAGCGCCTTCTGCGTCTGCACGCTGCGCTCGCGCTCCACCACCACCGGATCGAGATCGGCTTCCGAAAGCGCCAGCGGGCTGGTCGCGGCGATGTGCATGGCGATCTGGCGGGCGATGCCGGCGTCGGCGCCGCTGACGGCAACCAGCACGCCGATCTTGCCCAGGCCATCCCCGGCCGAGTTGTGGACATAGGAGGCGACGTGCTCGCCGGCCAGCCGGGCCATGCGGCGCAGGGTCATGTTCTCGCCGATCGTGGCGATGGCGGACATCAGCTGGGTTTCCACCGTCTCGCCGCCGACATGGGCGTGGCGCAGGGCCTCGACCGTCTCGACGCCGACGGCGGCGCGGGTGATGCCCGCGACCAGCGCCTGGAAGTCGGCGTTCTTGGCGACGAAATCGGTTTCGGCATTCACCTCGACGGCAACGCCGGTGCCATCCACGACCGCCACGCCCACCAGCCCTTCGGCCGCGACGCGGCCGGCCTTCTTGGCGGCCTTGGCCAGGCCCTTGGTGCGCAGCCAGTCAATGGCCGCCTCCATGTCGCCGCCCACTTCGGTCAGCGCCTTCTTGGCATCCATCATCCCGGCGCCGGTCTGGTCGCGCAGGTCCTTCACCATGCTCGCGGTGATCGCGGTCATCGTCTCTCTCCTCGGAAAGCGAAGGTCCGGCGGGGCCGAACCCCGCCGGACGTCAATTGGTCAAAGGCAGCGGTCTCAGCCGACCGCCTCTTCCTCCGGCGCGGTTTCCAGCGCGCCGACGTCGATGCCGGCGGCGCCCATCTGGGCGCTCATCCCGTCGAGCGCGGCACGGGCGACGAGATCGCAATAGAGCGAGATCGCGCGGGCGGCGTCGTCATTGCCCGGGATGATGTGGCTGATGCCCTTGGGCGAGCAGTTGGTATCCACCACGCCCACCACCGGGATGCCGAGCTTGTTGGCCTCCAGGATCGCGAGATCCTCCTTGCCCACGTCGATGACGAACAGCAGATCCGGCACGCCGCCCATTTCGCGGATGCCGCCCAGCGAGGCCTGAAGCTTGGCCTGCTCGCGCTCCATGTTGAGCCGTTCCTTCTTGGTCAGGCCCTCGGCGCCATCGGCCATCAGCGCGTCGATCTGCTTGAGGCGGTTGATCGACTGGGAGACGGTCTTCCAGTTGGTCAGCGTGCCGCCCAGCCAGCGGTGGTTGATGTAGTACTGGGCGCATTTCTCGGCCGCGTCGGCGATCGCCTTCTGCGCCTGGCGCTTGGTGCCGACGAACAGGATGCGGCCGCCCTTGGCCACGGTGTCGCGGATCACCTTCAGCGCCTGGTCCAGAAGCGGGACGGTCTGCGTCAGGTCGAGGATGTGGATGCCATTGCGCTCGCCATAGATGAACTCGCCCATGCGGGGGTTCCAGCGTTGCGTCTGGTGGCCGTAGTGAACGCCAGCTTCAAGAAGCTGACGCATGGAGAAATCGGGAAGCGCCATGCCCTGTTCCTTTCCGGTTTGCGCCTCGGCCGGGTATTCACCCCGGACTGGATCCGGGGCAACCGGTGGACCCTTGGGGATGTCTCCCCCTTGGACCCGACCCGACCTGTGAAGTGGGGGCGCCTTACAGGCTGCCGCCGGCGCTGGCAAGGGGCCGCCGCCTCAAAGCTCGGCCAGCCAGGCCAGAAGCGGCAGATGCGCCGCCGCCAGGGCCTCGATCTGCGGCACGGCCTCGGGCGTGAAAAGCCAGCTGGGCAGCGGCCGGGTGCCGCGCAGGATCACCGACTTGCGCCGCAGGAGGTGTTCCCACTCCGCCTCTGCCGTCAGGCCGGCCGGCAGGCGCTTCAGGTCCGGCGCGTCCCATCCGCACCCGACGGCTTCGGCCTCCTGCGCCGCCGCGAGAAGCGCTTCGCGCGCGGCAGGATCGGCGACACGGTCGCGGAAGCGCGCCAACCGCGCGGGATCCAGCGCCCATTCCCCGGCACCGAAGCCTATCGCCTCGGGCTCGACGACGAAATGGAACCCAGCATGGGCCGCACCGCCCGCCAGGGTGAAGGCGAGGTGCAGATGCGGCTCGTAGGGGCGCTTGTCCTTGGAAAACCGCGTGTCGCGGTGGATGCGCCGCAGGGCGCCGCCGATGCGCGGCTCGGCATTGAGGCGTGGCATGGCCGCCGCGCAGAACGGCCCCAGCGCCGCCGCGAGGTCGAGGCCTGCCGCCTTCCAGTCGCGCTCGTAGTCGGCGCGATGGGCGTCGAACCAGTCCTTGCGGTTGTTGGCGGCCAGGCCCGCCAGAAAGGCCGGCGTCGCGCGCGGAAATCCCGGATAGGTCATCGGCCTGTCCTCCCGAGACTGCAGACTAGGGCGGAGGGCGCAGACCGGCCAGCGTCTTGTGCGGCGAGAGGCTTCGCGCCAGAAGGGGGCATGGCCACCCTGCCCCGCCTGCTCTGCCTCGGCTCGGTCCTGTGGGACATCATCGGTCGCGCGCCCTCGGCGATGCGGCTGGGCTCCGACGTTCCCGGGCGGATCACCCGGCTGCCGGGCGGGGTGGCGATGAACATCGCCATGACGCTTGCCCGCATGGGGCTGAGGCCCGGGCTGCTGACCGCCATCGGGCGGGATGCCGAGGGTGACGAGCTGGTGGCCGCCTGCGCCCGCATGGGGATGGAGACGGCGCATGTCTATCGCTCCGAGGACCTGCCGACCGACCGCTACATGGCGGTGGAAGGGGCCAACGGCCTGATCGCGGCGGTGGCCGACGCCCATTCGCTGGAGGCGGCAGGTGCCAAGATCCTGGCGCCCCTGGCCGATGGCCGGCTGGGCTCCGAAGCGCAGCCTTTCGACGGCATCGTGGCGCTGGACGGCAACCTGACCGAGGCGCTTCTGGCCGAGATCGCAGCCTCACCGCTTTTTGCTGCCGCCGACCTGCGGGTTGCCCCCGCCTCGCCCGGCAAGGCCGAGCGGCTGCGCCCGCTCCTCGCCCATCCGAGGGCGACGCTCTATGTCAACCGCGAGGAAGCCTCGCTGCTGGCCAAGGCCGATTTCGCCGACGCCGCCTCGGCCGCCGCCGGGTTGGTGGCGCGCGGGGCGCGGCGGGTGCTGGTGACGGACGGCGGCCGCGCTGCGGCGGACGGCATGGCGGGGGCCGAGGTGCTGGCGGCGCGCCCGCCTGCCGTCCTCGTCGCCCGCGTCACCGGCGCCGGCGACACGTTCATGGCCGCGCATCTGGTGGCCGAGGCCCGGGGCGCGGGCCGGCAGGCGGCGCTTGAGGCGGCGATCCGGGCGGCGGCGGACTATGTCTCGGGAGACGTGGGATCGTGACCCTGCCGCTGGTGCTGCAGCCCGAAGTTGCCGAAGCCTTGGCCGGGGGCCGCCCGGTGGTGGCGCTGGAATCGACCATCATCACCCATGGCATGCCCTTTCCCCAGAACGTCGAGACCGCCCGGGCGGTGGAGGCCGAGGTGCGGGCCGCAGGCGCGGTGCCGGCGACGATCGCGGTGATGGGCGGACACATCCGCGTCGGGCTCGATGATGCGGCGCTGGAGGAACTGGGGCGCAGCCCCGATGCGATGAAGCTTTCCCGCGCCGATCTTGCCGCTTGCCTGGCGCAGGGAAGGGTCGGGGCGACCACCGTGGCGGCGACGATGATCTGCGCCCGGCTGGCCGGGATCGAGGTCTTCGCCACCGGCGGCATCGGCGGGGTGCATCGCGGGGCGGAGGCGAGTTTCGACATTTCCGCCGACCTGCGCGAGCTTTCGGCCACGGCGGTGACGGTGGTCGCGGCGGGGGCCAAGGCGATCCTCGACCTGCCCAAGACGCTGGAAGTGCTGGAGACGCTGGGCGTGCCGGTCATCGCGGTCGGGCAGGACGAGTTCCCGGCCTTCTGGAGCCGCTCTTCCGGTCTGGCGGCCCCCTTGCGGATGGACAGTCCGGCCGAAATCGCCGCCGCCCATGCGATGCGCGGGCGGCTCGGCCTGCCCGGCGGACAGCTTGTCGCCCATCCGATCCCGGCCGAGGCCGAGATCGCCCGGACCGAGATCGTGCCGGTGATCGAGGCGGCACTGGCCGGGGCGGCGCGGCAGGGCGTGGCGGGCAAGGCGGTGACGCCCTTCCTGCTCGACGCGATCTTCCGCGCCACCGAGGGCCGCTCGCTGGCCGCCAACATGGCGCTCGTCCGCGCCAATGCCCGGTTTGCCGCTGCCATTGCCCGCGAGCTTGCCGCATTGCGGCGGATTTCATGACCAGCGCCATTGTGCGCCGGCAGCGGGAACCATAAGTTCGCCGCGAAACCAGTTCAGCAGCCATGGCCGATCCCACAGCACCCCGCCGCCGCCCAATGTTCGCGGGTCTCCGGTCCTCGTTCCTGACGGGGCTCGTCGTCGTTCTGCCGATCGGCCTGACCATCTATGTGGTCTGGGCGGTGATCGGCTGGATCGACGGCTGGATCCTGCCGCTGATCCCCTCCGCCTATCAGCCCGAAGCGCTGATGAAGCGCTGGTTCGGGCCGGAGGCGAACTTCCCGGTGCGCGGGATGGGGCTTCTGGCCTTTCTCGTCGTCACCTCCATCGTCGGCTGGCTGGCGCGGGGCTTCATCGGGCGCTCGCTGATGCGGCAGGCCGAGGATGCGGTGGCCCGCGTGCCGCTTGTCCGCTCGGTCTATTCCGGCTTCAAGCAGATCACCGAGACCTTCTTTGCCAACAAGGAACGCAGCTTCGACCGGACCTGCCTGATCGAGTTTCCCCGGGCCGGATACTGGGCGGTCGGCATGGTGGCGACCCGCCCCAAGGGCGAGATCGCGGCCCGGCTGCCCGACCCCGATGGCATGGTGGCGGTCTTCGTCGGGCTGACGCCGCTGACCTCGGGATTTCTGGTCTTCGTGCCGGAAAATGAGATCATCCCGCTCGAGCTCAAGACCGACGAGGTGGTCAAGCTGATCGTCTCCGCCGGGCTCGTCTATCCGGCGAGCAAGGATCAGGTGCTGGCCTCGGTCAACGGACGGTGAGCGTCACGCAGCGGGATTTCATCATCTAGGAACGGGATGGCGCCCGTTGGAACCGATACCCGTCCCGGGCCTGACCCGGGACCTCGCCGTCAGTCTGCACCGCCACCGACGCGGGAGGCCCCGGATCAAGTCCGGGGCGGGTGTTCCCGTATCGGACTGGATGCAACCCGCCCTACAGCGCCGTCCAGCCGCCATCGACGCTGATCGTCGTACCCGTGACCTGATCGGCCGCCGCCGAGCACAGATAGACGACGGTGCCGCCGATCTGCTCCACGGTGGCGAACTGGCGCGAGGGCTGGCGCTGCAGCATGACTTCGCGGATCACCGTCTCGCGGTCCATGCCATGCACCTTCATCTGGTCGGGGATCTGCGCCTCGACCAGGGGGGTCAGCACATAGCCCGG
>CAZRQN010000134.1:0-7998 GCA_964602115.1 uncultured Rhodobacterales bacterium | reverse complement strand
CTGCGGGGATGCAAAGGGGGGGCCGGTGGCCCCCCTTTGCCTGGTCCCGCGCGGCAAAGCCGCGCGGGAGGATCGCGGATCGGGCGGCGAAGGGCGGAGCCGGAATGCGCGTGCTGGTCGCGGGGATGTGGCGGGCTCAGCGCGTCTGGGCGTAGATATAGAGCCCGATGCCGGCGGCGATCAGGCCAAGGGTCACGGCGAAGGCGATCTTCCACTTCGACCACGGCCGTTCGCCCTGCACCTTGCCGGTCTGCCCGTTGACCACGAAACGGAAGGTGCGGCCCTCGTATTTGTAGGCCGCCATCCAGACCGGCAACAGGACGTGCTTGAACGTCTCTTCCCCCCAGTCGGTGTCGATCTGGTCGATGCGCTGCTCGTCGCCGCCGATGTCGCGGCGGACGTCCTCGCGGATCCAGCTTTCCATCAGCATCCGCGCCTCGGCATGGCCCTGGGCGAGGCCGACGGTGTAGCCCTCCGCCGAAAATCCCGCCAGGTAATCGGGCCGGTAGGCGTCGAGCGCCGCGAGATCCCAGGGCGCGAGGTTGTCGGTGTAGCGTTTGGGCAGCGCCTGCGAGGCCAGCACCAGCACATCGTCGAAGGCGCGGCTGACCCAGCCCGAGCGGCGGCTCCAGCGGACATGCCGTTCCTGCACCTGGCGCTGCACGGAGCGACCATTCTCGAAGGCGGTCACGGTCTTGGTCGTGTAATAGGCATCGCCCCGCTGGCCGGTGTAGCGGCTGCGCGTCGGCGCGTCGAAGGTCCAGTAGGGCACATAGACGCCGGACATCGCCCGTCCCTTGCGGGCGTATTCCATCAGCGTGTTCGGCGCGAACCAGAGCGATCCGAGCCAGCGGCTCATGGCCTCGCGGGCCTGTCCTTCGTTGAGCTGGAAGGGCAGAACGGCCTGCGGCTTGATCCGCCGTTCGGTGCCGGTTCCGATCACCACCGGCGTGTCGCAGAACGGGCATTTCGCGGCATGGGTGGCGCCGTCGAACTGCACGACCGCGCCACACGACGGGCAGGGCGTCGCCCGCGCCTCCTGCATCGAAGCGGAGGCGAGATCGTCGTCGAGCCCCCGGTCGAGCGGCAGCTCGCCCAGCGCGCGGTGCCGCTCCGAGACCGGCGCGACGGGAATCGACTGGACGTGACCGCAATGCGTGCAGGTCAGCTGCGTCTGGCCGGGGGTGAAACGCAGGTCGGCCCCGCATTGCTCGCAGGGCCAGCGCTGCTCGTCGCCGCGCGCGATGACCTCCTCGGCGGTCTCCGCCACGGCTCAGACCCCGGGCGGCGGGGGCGGAGGAACCATGGCGAAGAGCCGGTTCAGATCCGTCTCGGCAGCGGCTTTCCAGCCGTCCTGACCGGCGGACCAGACCATCGAGGCGCGGGTGAGCGCGCCGGATCCGGCCATGGCGGCAAGATCGGCCTCGGAGTAGGGCCCCTGGGTCGCGCCATTGGCAGCGATATGCCAGACCTTGCCCGCCGGCGGGGGTGGCGGAGGCGGCGGCGCAGCTGCGGGTGCGGCAGCGGGGGCCGCGCCCCAGGGGCCGCCGGGATTGCCCATCTGCATGCCGATGGCGGCGCCGAGCCCTGTCTGCATCGCTGCCCCGGCTCCGCTGCCGGGCTGGGCCATGGCTTCGGCGGCGTTGAACTGCATGTAGCGGTTGAGATCGCCCACCACGCCCATCGAGGTGCGCTTGTCCATCGCGCGCTCGACCTCTTCGGGGAGGCTGATGTTCTCGATGTAGAATTCCGGCAGGGCGAGGCCGTAGTCGGCCACCTTGGGTGCGATTGCATTGGTAACGATCTTGGCCAGGTCGCCGGTATTGGCCGCCATGTCCAGGACCGGGATGCCGGAGCCCGCCAGCACCTTGCCCACTTCCTGGAGAATGACGTTGCGGATCTGGCCGGAGACCTCGTCGGCGGTGAACTCGCCGTCGGTGCCGACGATCTCGGTCATGAAGCGGCCGGGGTCGGCCACCCGCATCGAATAGGTGCCGAAGGCGCGCAGGCGCACCGGACCGAACTCCGGGTCACGCGCCATGATCGGGTTCTTGGTGCCCCATTTCTGGTCGTTGAAACGGGTGGTGGAGACGAAATAGACCTCGGACTTGAACGGCGACTGGAAGCCATGGTCCCAGTGCTGCAGCGTGGTCATGATCGGCATGTTGTTCGTTTCGAGCTGGTAGAGCCCGGGGGTGAACACATCCGCAAGCTGGCCCTCATGGATGAAGACCGCCGCCTGCCCCTCGCGCACCGTCAGCTTGGCGCCGTACTTGATCGCCTGGCCGCGCCGCTCGAAGCGCCAAACCATCGTGTCGCGCGTGTCGTCGAGCCAGGAGATGACATCGATGAACTCGCCCTTGAGGAAGTCGAAAACCATGGGATGGGTCCTCCCTGAAAATGGATCAAGTCTCGCCGCCCGCGCGGGCGCGGGCAAGCATCTCGACGATGGGACGGGCCTCGTCCAGCGTCATCCGCGACCTCAGCCGCCAGTCGTAGAGCATGGCCAGCATCGCCTCGTCCATCGGCGTCAGCAGCGCGAACTCCTGGTCGTCGTTGAAGACCGAAGGCCGGGCGCGCGGGCTGTCGTTGGGCAGGCCGAGGCCCTGGGCCACCTCTTCGTGCAGGCAGGCCAGCGACATCAGGTCGGTGTGCTCGGCCCGGATGACGGCGAAGGCGCGGATGTAGTTGCCGCTGCCGGCTTCCGACATGGCGCTGACCTGGCAATAGGTGTTCGGGTCCATGTCGGTGAAGGCGGCGACCTCGGGCGGGGTCATGCCCGGGATCGTCGCCCGCAGCACCGGACCGACTGCCCGCAGCTCGTCGGCATTGAGATAGGCAAGGACGAAATTGCCGGGGCCGTCCGATAGCGCGATCGAATGGCCGGTGATGCGCTGGAGCCGGGCCAGGAAGGACGCCACGCGCGCCCGCTCGGTGGCGCGGCGCTCGGGCGGAATGCTGTCGCCGAAACGCAGGGTGACGCGCACCGGCACCGCCCAGCGGCGCAGCCGGCTTTCGCTTTCGCGGGCGACGAACCCGCCCGGGGTGGCGGTGAACTCGTCATAGAGCGCGATGCGCAGGAAGTTGTCGGCAAGCTGCCGCCCCCCCCAGGGCGCATCGGGCACACCGGCATCGGTGCGCAACAGTCCGCGCGACAAAAGCGTGGACTGCACCTGCGCATAATACTGCCGCAGTGCCCGCACATCGGCGCTCTCGCTCACCGGACCCGGTACGGGCGCGGCGACGGGGGGCTCCGAATTGCTCTGGGGCGCCGGGGAGCAGGCCGACAGGGCCAGACCCAGGACGGCGGCAAGGGCCGGCGCCATCCGGCGCGGCGGCGGGGACATGATCAGACGGCGCTCCCCACGTTATAGCCGGTGCCGGTGGCCCGTGCCTTGGCGGAGGCCAGCGTGTCGCGCAGTTCGGCCTCCATCTTCTGGAGGCTCTCCTCCGCCGCCGCGCGACGGGCCTTGCCCTCGTCGGCGATGGCGAGGCTTTCGTTGATCGTGGCGATCAGCGAGGCATTGGCCGCCTGCACCGCCTCGATGTCGAAGACGCCGCGCTCCATCTCCTCGCGCACCACGCGGTTGGTCTCGCGCAGGTTCTCGGCGTTCTGGGTCAGCAACTCGTTGGTCAGGTCGTTGGCCTCGCGGATGGTCTCGGCGGCGTCCTTGGTGCGCTGGATCGTCACCGCCTGGGCAAGCTGCGTCTCCCACAGCGGCACGGTGTTGACGAGGGTGGAATTGATCTTGGCCACCAGGCTCTTGTCGTTCTCCTGCACCAGCCGGATCGAGGGCAGCGACTGCATCGTCACCTGGCGGGTGAGCTTCAGGTCATGGACCCGCCGCTCCAGATCGTCCCGCGCGGAACGCAGGTCGCGCAGTTCCTGCGCCTTCATCACCTGGCTCTCCTGAGGAGCGGCGGAGATCTCGGCTTCCTTGGCCGGGATGTCCTTGGCGTCCAGCTCCTGCAGCTTGGCCTCGCCGGCGGCGATGTAGATGGCGAGCTGCTCGTAGAAGTTCAGCGTCTTGTCATAGAGGATGTCGAGGCTCTTGACGTCCTTCAAGAGCAGGTGCTCGTGCTTGAGAAGCTCCTCGCTGATCCGGTCGATCTGGCCCTGCACTTCCTCGAACCGGGCAACGAACTGCGCGATGGGCGAAGCCGCACCGGTCAGCCGTTCCCACCACGACCGCCCGCGATTGACGTCAAGCTCGTCGCCGGAAAATCCCCGGATGGTGGAGACGATCTCGCGCAGGGCGGAACCGGCGGGGCCGACGTCCTTGTTCTTCACCCCGGCCAGCATCTCCTGGCTGATCGCCTGCAACTCGGTCTGGGCGGCCGAGCCGAAGGCGATGATCGACTGGGTGTTCCTCATGTCGATCTCGGCCATCCTGGCCTTGATGTCGGCCGCGAGCGGCGCCGGCGCGGCTTCCAGCGGCACGATGGCAGTGCCGGGCTCGGGCAGGATCGTCGCCGTGACTTTCTCGACTTCGGCAAGGGTCGCCTCGGCGGCGGTGCGGACGTTTTCGGCCATGGTGGTCTCCCGGGGGAAGCTGGGCCGGCGGGCTCAGCGGGTTTCGAATTTCAGCCGGTCGCGCAGCACCGCGATCTCGACATCGAGGTTGGAACGGGTGCCGGACAGAAGCGCCTTGGTCCGGTCCGCGAAAGTGGTTTCAAGATCTGTAAGCAGGGTCTCGTAGTCGGTCCGCGCTTTGGCATCATGGCTGCGCGCCCAGATGTCGGCGAAGCTCACCGTCGCGTCGCGGGCGCCCATCAGATAGACCGACAGGTACTTGCGCGCCGCCGACAGATCGCCGGGATCGCTTTCCACGCTGCGGAAGAGCGCCCGCGCCGTGGCGGCGAAACGCTCCACCCGGTCGCTGAGCGCCCGGTCGCCGGCGCGCAGGATCGCATCCTTCATCGCCGAGAGGTATTTCTCCGCCTCGTCCACCGCATGGGCCACGCGGTCCACCTGGAACTGGTCGATGCCCTCGGCGCCCTTGTCCGAAAGCGGATCGAGCCCGAAGGCGGCGAGATGCAGAAGCGCCGCAATGACGCCGAACGCCAGCGTCACCAGCATCGGCTGGCCGCCCATCAGCGTTGCGGCAGCGATGCCGATACCGGTGAACAGTGCGCCGAAGATCTTGCGCGGGATCGCCGGCCGGCGCGCGACGGTCCGGGCGTTGAATTCGGCCTCGGCCGCCAGACCCTCCCGGGTCAGCCAGGCACCGCCGATCATCAGGCCAAAGGCGATCAGCCCGGCGACCAGCGCCGAAGGCCCGCCGGTGAAGGCCTTCCACGCAAAGAGGAAGGGCAGAAGGAAAAGCAGGTTGGCGCGCAGCGCCTCATAGGGCGAGGGGCGCGGCCCGGCGGGGCGCGGAACCGGCGGAGCGCCGCCGGGGTCGCGCGGCACGGGCGAGAACTTGCCGCCAAAGCGCTCGGCCATCACACGCCTCCCAGCAAGGCGACATAGGCCGTCAAGGCAACCAGCAGCACGAAGGCGGTGGTCCTCAGACCCGATCCCGACATCCGCCACCCCCTTTGACCGGATCTCGGCCGGCAGCGGCGCAAAGATAGGGGAAGGGCGCCAGCGCTGCCAAGGGCCGGAAACGGGGAATTCCCACGGGTCAGCGACCCTTGCGCGGCTTTCCTCCGCCGCGTGACGGAGGGACTTTCCCCGGATGGCCGCCGGCCGGACCGGCCTGCGGCCTGGCGGCGTCCTGGGAACCGGGCGACCGTGGCGCCCGGGCCGGCCTTGGGCCGGCCTGCGGCGCCTTGGAGTTCTGCGCCGACCTCGGCTCGCCCTGGCCTGAGGATACCTCCCCCGAACCGCCCCCCCCGCGCCGCGACGGGGCGGGCGACCGCCCCTCGGCGGCCGGAGCCTGCGGTTTCCGGGGCCGCTTCGCGCCTGGCTCGGCGGACGGCGAGGCGCTTCGGCGAGGGTTCGCCGCGCGGCGTTCGGGCTCGGGCAGGTCCACCGGCCCGCCGGAAACCTCCAGCCCCAGCTGGTCGCGCAGGACCTTGGCCTTGACCTCCTCCACCGCGCCCGGCGCCAGATCGCCAAGGCGGAAAGGGCCATAGCCGGTGCGGATCAGCCGGTTGACGGTCAGTCCGATCGCCGACATCGCCCGGCGGATCTCGCGGTTCTTGCCCTCGCGCAGCGCTACGGTCAGCCAGGCATTGGCGCCCTGGCTGCGGTCGAGCGTCACCGTCATCGGCTGGAAATGCTCGCCCTCCACCGTGATCCCCTGGCGCAGCGGCGCCAGATCGGTGTCGGAGGGATTCCCCTTCACCCGCACCCGGTACTTGCGCAGCCAGCCGGTCGCCGGCAGTTCCAGCCGCCGCTTCAGCTCGCCATCGTTGGTCAGCAGGAGCAGGCCCTCGGAATTGAGGTCCAGCCGCCCGACCGGCATCACTCTCGGCAGGCCCTCGGGAAGATGATCGAAGACGGTGGCCCGGCCCTTCTCGTCGGCGGCCGAGGTCACCAGCCCCTCGGGCTTGTGGTAGAGCCACAGGCGCGGCCGGTCCGGAGCGCCCACCGTCCGGCCATCCACCGCCACCCGGTCCTTCGCCGTCACCAGCGTCGCCGGCGTGTCGATGACCTTGCCGTTCACGGTGACGCGCCCCTCGTCGATCATGCGCTCGGCGGCGCGGCGCGAGGCGATGCCGGCGCGGGAAAGAAGCTTGGCGATGCGTTCGGGCTCGTCGGTCATGCCGCCTTATGCGCCGGAAGCGCCGGGTGGGAAACCCCCCGGGGCGTTGCCCCCGGCGGCCCGACGGGGCAAGGTCGCAGGCATGACCGGGTTTCGCAGTTTCATGGGCTTGGCGCTCGACGAGGCGCGCGCGGCGGCGGCGCGCGGCGAGGTGCCGGTGGGCGCGGTGGTGGTGCGCGGCGGTACCGTGCTGGCAAGAGCCGGCAACCGCACCCGCGAACTGGCCGATCCCACCGCCCATGCCGAGATGCTGGCGATCCGCGCCGCCTGCGCCGCGCTCGGCGCCGAGCGGCTGGAAGGCTGCGATCTGCATGTCACGCTGGAGCCCTGCCCGATGTGCGCCGGCGCGATCTCGGCGGCGCGGATCGCCCGTTTGTATTACGGGGCAGCGGATGCGAAATCGGGCGGCGTGGCCCAGGGGGCGCGGGTCTTTTCCCATCCCCAGTGCCACCATGTGCCGGAGATCTATGACGGGATCGCGGCAGAGGACGCCGGGGCGCTCCTGAGCGGATTCTTCGCCGGGCGGCGCCAGGGCTGAACCCGGCGTGGCCGGCCTGCCACGCCGCTCCGGGATCGGGCCGCGCCCCCTCGCCCGCACGCGGCGTCCATGCTAAGGGGCCGGCGTCGCAATCCTCGAACGGACGGAGGTACATGATGACTGCACTTCCGAACGGGCTAGGCTGGGCTTCGACCGGGGCTCTTGCCGCCGGATGCCCGGGGTCACGACGCGGCTGAGGCCGCGACCGCCGGGCAAGCTCCGCCCCCCCTCCGATTGCGACGCGCCACCAGCGGTGGACGTCGTCTCCCCCCGAACACTGCGAGCGCCGGACCGTTTTTCCGGCCGTGGAGACCGTCATGACTTTCCCCGAAACCTATGCCAGTTCCGCCGGCGAAGCGGTCGAGCGGCTGTTCCAGACCTTCGGCACGCGGCGCACACTTGTCGCCATACTGCGGCATGTCTTTGCCGGACGGCCCGCCCGGAGATCGCTGGCCGACCTGCCGGACGCGCTGCGAAGGGACATCGGCCTGCCGGAGCTTCCCCCGGCCGCGCGATTCATCCTCCCGCCGCGACTGTGACCCGTTGACCCCTCCCGCGCGGCTTCGCCGCTTGGGGGAAGCAAGGGGGCGGCTTCCCGCCCCCTTGGACCCCCTCACTGCTCCTGCGGAGAGGGTGACGCCTCCGGCTGTCTTGCGCCCTGGCGGGCGCGCCTCGTGCGGCGCTTATGTCTTGTCGGTCCGGTCTCGTGGAGAGACCCGGGGCGCTGCCCCGGGCCCCGGGGTATTT
>CAZRQN010000133.1:0-8031 GCA_964602115.1 uncultured Rhodobacterales bacterium | reverse complement strand
TGATCGCGCGCACTTCCTTGATCACGTTGATCTTGTTGGCGCCCGCGTCGGTCAGCACGACGTCGAATTCGGTCTTTTCCTCTTCGGCCGGGGCGGCAGCGCCCGCAGCAGCCGGACCGGCAGCCATCATGACGGCGCCACCGGCGGCCGGCTCGATGCCGTACTTGTCCTTGAGGATCGTCTTCAGTTCCTGCGCCTGGAGGAGGGTCAGGCCCACGATCTCTTCGGCGAGTTTGTTCAGGTCAGCCATTTTGGTTTCCGTTCAGTTGAGATGGGTTCCAACGCCGCGAGGTCAACCCCGCGGGGATCACAAGGTCAGGCGGCAGCCTTCTCCTCGATGGTCGTCAGGATGCTCGCGATATTTGCCGCAGGCGCGCCGATGGCTCCCGCCAGGTTCGCCGCCGGAGCCCCGATGCACGCCACGATCTGAGCGATGAGCTCTTCGCGCGACGGCATGGTGGCCACGGCCTTGACACCGGCCTGGTCCAGAACCGCACTGCCCATCGCCCCGCCAAGGATGACGAACTTGTCGTTCGTCTTGGCATAGGCCTCGCAGACCTTGGCCGCAGCCACGGGGTCTTCCGAGAAGGCCATCACGGTCATGCCCGTCAGGAGATCGCCCATCTTGACGCTGGACGAGCCCTGGAGGGCGATCTTGGCGAGCTTGTTCTTGGCAACACGCACCGAACCTCCGACGGCGCGCATCTGCGCCCGCAGGTCCTGCATCTGCTTGACCGTGACCCCCGCGTAGTGGGCAACCACCACGACGCCAGAGCTTGCGAAGATCTGGCCGAGTTCCTCGACCACCTTCTCCTTTGTCGCTCTATCCACAGGTTCACTCCAAGAATGGGGGTTTCCCCCCGGCTCCAGTCTCCACCCCCCTTGCGGGCGGTGGCCGTCGGGTCCGCTAGGGTCCCGAGCCCAAGACCGCCCTGGGGGCGACCTCAAATCCCGTTCCCCATCTCAGGCAGCGAATTAAGGCGTTTGCGCGCCAGCCGCCGTCTCGGACAGGACCGGGCCTTGCGGCCCGGCCAACATCCCGGTTTCCCGGGAATTCGTAGGGTGGGTGTCAACCCACCATCACTGCGGAAGGTGGGTTTGCACCCACCCTACGCCATCAACCCGCCGTCGCCGAGGCGAGGTCCACCGACACGCCCGGGCCCATGGTCGAGGAGACCGAGACCTTCTTCAGGTAGGTCCCCTTGGCGCCGGCCGGCTTGGCCCGGCTCACCGCCTCGACAAAGGCGCGCAGGTTCTGGGCCAGCTTGTCCTCGCTGAACGAGACCTTGCCGATCCCGGCATGGACCACGCCCGCCTTCTCGACCTTGAACTGCACTTCGCCACCCTTGGCGGCGGTCACGGCGGTCTTCACGTCCATCGTCACCGTGCCGACCTTGGGGTTCGGCATCAGGTTGCGGGGCCCGAGGATTTTCCCCAGCCGGCCGACGAGCGGCATCAGATCCGGCGTGGCGATGCAACGATCGAACTCGATCTTGCCACCCTGGATCGTCTCCATCAGGTCTTCCGCACCGACGATGTCGGCACCGGCGGCTTTGGCTTCTTCGGCCTTGGCACCCCGGGCAAAGACCGCCACGCGCACCGTCTTGCCGGTGCCGTTGGGCAGTTGCACCACGCCACGGACCATCTGGTCGGCATGACGCGGATCGACGCCGAGATTCATCGCGATCTCGACCGTCTCATCAAACTTGGCGGAAGCCGCCTTCTTGACCAGCGCCACAGCCTCTTCGACCGTGACCTGGGCCTTGCCGGCGAACAGGGCCTCGGCCGCCTTCGAGCGTTTGGAAATCTTGGCCATAGGACTTAACCCTTCACCGCAATGCCGCAGGACTTGGCGGAGCCGAGGATGATGTTCATCGCCGCCTCGATCGAGTTGGCGTTGAGGTCCTTCATCTTGGCCTCGGCGATCTTGCGCACCTGCGCCACGGTCACGGTGCCTGCGACGTCGCGGCCCGGGCGGGGAGAACCCTTGGGACGGTTGCGCTTTCCGACGTTCGGCAGGCCGGCGGCCTGCTTGAGCATGAACGAGGCCGGCGCGGTCTTGAACTCCAGGCTGAACGACTTGTCCTGGTAGTAGGTGATGACCACCGGCGTCGGGGTGCCCGGCGGGATCTCCGCCGTGCGCGCGTTGAATTCCTTGACGAACATCATGATGTTCAGACCGCGCTGACCGAGCGCGGGGCCCACGGGGGGCGAGGGGTTGGCCTGCTGGGCTTTCACCATCAGCTTCAGGCTTCCCATGACCTTCTTGGCCATCTTGCCTTCTCCTTCTTCACCGTTGACTCCCGGAGCCCGGGAGGCCCCGGGGCTGGCCCGGGGCGGGGTTTAGCGGTGCGGTCCGTCACTCCGGATCGGGTCCGGGGCGCTCGCCTCCCGCGCGTTCACGTCAGAGCTTGGTGACCTGCGTGAATTCCAGTTCCACCGGGGTGGGCCGCCCGAAGATCGAAACCGAGACCTTCAGCCGGCTGTGCCCGTCGTCCACTTCCTCGACCATGCCCTCGAAGCCGTCGAAGGGGCCGTCGGTAACCTTGACCTTCTCGCCGATGTCGAAGCGGATCAGGTTGCGCGGCGCTTCCTGTCCCTGCTCGACCCGGTTGAGGATGCCGTTCACCTCGGCATCGCGCATCGGCATCGGCTTGCCCTGGGGGCCAAGGAAGCCGGTGACGCGGTTGATCGACGAGATCAGGTGATAGCCGCGGTTCGACATTTCCATGTGCACCAGCACATAGCCGGGCATGAAGCGCCGCTCCGAGGTCACCTTCTTGCCGCGACGGATCTCCAGCACCTCTTCGGTGGGCACCAGGACCTCGTCGATTTCTTCCTGAAGTCCGGCATCGGCGACCGACTGACGGATCTGTTCGGCGACCTTTTTCTCGAAATTCGAGAGGACGCTCACCGAATACCAACGCTTCGTCATGGGTCCTGCCACCTCTTCCGAGACCCGGGTTGCGCCCCGAGGCCGCCTTCTTCCGTCACGTCCCGAAACGAAAACAGCGCGCAACCGAATCGCTGCGCGCTCCCGTGCCACCGGAACGGGGGGCCTCTACCCCCGCCAGCCCGCGAGCGCAAGTCTTCGCGTCAGCCGATGCCGTTCAGGACAGCGCTCAGACCCGAGCGGATCACGATATCGACCAGGGAGAAGAAGGTGGCGGTCAGCGCCGCCATCACGAAGACCATCACCGTCGTGAGCATGACCTCGCGCCGCGAAGGCCAGGCGACCTTGCTCACTTCGGAGCGGACCTGCTGAACGAATTGGATGGGATTGGTCCGGGCCATGTCGGTGATCTCGCTCTGTCGCGGGGCGAGATACGCGCTCGGGGCGGGGAATTCAAGCGCAGACGCCGAATGCCGCGCCTGCCGGGCCACGCGCGCCCGAAACCGGACGGGCGCGCAGAGCGGTTCAGGCGGTGGCGCGCATCCGGCGCAGGGCCTCGCGGCGGCGCTCGGCGGCCACCATCGCGGTCAGCCGGTCGAAAGGATCGGGCCCATGGCCGCTGCGCTCGCCGTCCGCCTCACGGCGGCTCACCGAGGTCAGGCTGCGGGCAACGCGGGCCGGAGCGTTCAGGATCTGGGTCAGGAAGGGACGCATGGCAGGTCTCCGATTACATCCCTGAGTAGATTAACCAAATCGGACGGATTCTGGGCACGACTGCGGAAGGCTCGGGGAATTACCGGGGAATGGCAGGGGCAGCAGGGCTCGAACCCGCGACCTACGGTTTTGGAGACCGTCGCTCTACCAGCTGAGCTATACCCCTAGGCTGGCGCGGGGTTACGGCAGGCGCGGCCGGGGGTCAAGACCCGGCCGCGCCCTCTGGACCCTAGAAAAGGCGGGCCGTCTGGTAGATGGCAAGGGCCGAGACCAGCGCCCCGACCAGGACGAGTAGCAGGCGCGGCGGCAAGGCCCGCGCGACAAAGCCCGCCAGCGGCGCCGCCAGAACGCCGCCGGCGATCAGACCCGCCACAGCCCGCGCATAGGTGGACAGCCCTTCGGCCTCTTCCCAGTGTCCGGTCAGCAGGGCTGCAAGAAACGCGGCGGAGACGGCAGCCGTCAGGAAGAATTCGGTGGTGTTGACCGTTCCGATCATCTCCCGGGGCGATCCGCCGGCCCCGACGAGACCCGTCGTGACCACAGGCCCCCAACCACCGCCGCCGACCGCATCCATGAACCCCCCGATTCCGCCCATCGGCGCCACCAGCACCGCCTTGTGCGGTTCGGTCAGCGGAGGAATGGCACGCCAGGCACGCGACAGGATGTAAAGGCCCATGACCGCCAGATAGGCGGCAACCACTGGCTTGAGCATGTTGCCGTCAAAGGATGTCAGCACATAGGTCCCGACGACGCCGCCAATCACGCCTGCTGGCGCGAGAATCCGGAACAGCCGCCAGTCCACGTTTCGGTTCCAGACATGGCTGCCGGCCGAGGCGGCCGTGGTGAAAAGCTCGGCCGCATGCACCGAAGCCGAGGCGGCGGCCGGCGCCACGCCGAAGGACAGCAGCACCGTCGATGACACCACGCCATAGGCCATGCCGAGCGCGCCATCGACCAACTGGGCGAGAAAGCCCACCAGCGCGAAGAGAAGGAAACTGTCTTCCATGCATGCAACTCCCTATCATTGCGGTAGGGATTACAAATCATATTTTCCTACTATGTAAATAGTAAATTTTCGAAGCCGGCGGCGGGGGACGCAGCGGGCTTCGGGCCATCAGAAGAACGAAAGGCTGCGCCCGCCGATCATCGTTGCCAGCGAAGTACCTTCCAGAAGCAGCGCCGTGGTGTCGCGCACCGCGAGCAGAACCGGACGGATCTCGCAGGTCTCGATCGAGTGGCAGTCCGGGCAAGGCGAATAGGCAGTCAGGCTGGCGCAGGGGGCCAGAGCTAGGGGTCCATCCACCGCCCGGAGAATATCGGCCATGGAAATCCGGTCCGCCGGCCGCGCCAGGACATAGCCCCCCGTCGGGCCGCGCTTGGAGGCCACCAGAGCCTTGGCCTTCAGTGCCGACATGACATGTTCCAGGAACTTGCGCGGGATTTTCTCGGCCTCGGCAATTTCGTCGGCCGTCACCGCCCGCTCGTTTCGGGCGAGGTGCAGCATGGCATGAAGCGCGTAGCGGGCTTTCTGGGTCAGCATGGACTTGCATAGCAAGCGGCTGGGCCAAGGAAAACAGCCACCCGGGCAGTTCGCGACCGGGGCCGGCCCGACCCCGCGCCGGAACCGTCGCACGGCGGGGCCGATTTCTGCCGCAGAGCGCCGCCGCTCCCCTTCCCAAGGAAGTCCTGACAGTCCCGCACGCACCGTGAACGACTGCAGATCCGTTACCAAACCCTTACCGAATCAGCGCAAGCTATTGCTTTCAAACACATAAAAGAATGTCCCACCGTGTGACGCTCCAGACCTCCCCCAAAACGCAAGACAGCCCCGCCACGCCTTTGCCGCGCGACGGGGTTCCTGCCGGCTCAAAAACTTCCCGCCGGCGACTCGCCGGAAATGTGATCGTCCTGGCGGATGGCCGGCGCCACGATGGTCAGCGTCGGATTTTCGGCCGCACCGAAGGAGAACCGGCCGCCGTCCGGCGCGAGACTGTCCTCGATGTCCCGAGCCGGCGCTCGCCCCGACCGGCTTGCCGTCACCGAACCCCGCTCCGGCTCGGATGGGCGACCGCAGCCTCTGACGGTCCCGCATCGGCAGGTCGCGCCCTCCGTTCCGCCCGCCAGGCGCCCGGGCTCATCGCAAAGGCCGCCTGGAACTCGCGGTAGAAATTCGACCGGGTCAGAAAGCCGGAGCGCGCCATCACCTCGGCCAGATCGAGATCTCCCGCCTCCAGCAGCTCGGCCGCATGGCGCAGGCGGAAGCCGTTGACATAGCGCGACAGGCTCATCCCGCGCTGGCGGTTCACCGCTTCCGACAGCGCCCGGGTCGGGACATGCAGCCGGCGGGCCAGCCGGTCGGCCGTCAGCTCGGTGTCGGCAAAGAGCCTCTCGCGCCGCATCAGCTCTTCGGCCGCCGCGAGGATCGGCCCGTCGTCGCGCTCCCCCGCGCGCGGCTTCTGCGCCCGGGCCGAGGGCTGGGGCGGCGGACGCGACAGGCCGACGATGGCAAGCGCCGCCAGCGCCGCCATCAGCACCGCACCGCCGGCGATGAGATTGACCGCCAGGCCAGGCCGCCGCCCGGCGAAAAGACCGGCGATCACCGTGTCGAAGAGGAGGTTGACGAGCAGGAAGCCCGCCACCCCGGCGGACCAGAGGTTGAGCCGTCCCGCCGCCTCCAGCCGGGCGAAGGCCAGCACATTGGGCCCCGCCCGCCACAGACGCAAAAGCAGGAGCGCATGGACGAGAAAGCTCGCCCCGATCAGCAGGTCAACAACCGGCGAACCCTCGATCGCGCTCAGGGCCAGCACCGCCGCTGCCGCCGAGGCCCCCAGATGCGCGGCAGCGTGGCGCCGCAACTGTTCCGGTGGCAGCGCGAGGCTCAGGAAACCGAGATAGAGGACCGGCGCAACGAACAGCGGCACCACCCCGCGCAGCGCCGACATCCGTTCGATCCCATAGCCGAAGCGCAGCCCCGACAGCGCAGCGCCCAATGCGGTGATGGTGAAGAAGGCGGCGAACCAGCCGCGTGCCGGCGCAGCACCGAAATCGTGCCTCAGCACCAGGGCAGCGGCGACCAGCGCCAGGGCGGCGGTCACGAAAGGGATCGGCACCAGGGCCATGTCGGACGCCATCCTGTCCTCGATCCTGTGTCCGCTGTCCTTGATCGCGATCCGGGACAGATCTGCCCCGCCCGGCACCTTTTCTACGATCCGCCTTCGTCCGAGGTCCAGACCGTTCACCCAACCGGAGACCTCCCGATGACTGCCTCCCTCAAACGCTCCATCCCGCTTCTCATCGCCACCCTGGCCCTGCCAGCGACCGCGATGGCCGACACCACCGGCATGCGGGAATTCTCCCTGCGCGACGCCACTGCCGGCCGCGACACGCAGGGTTTCGTCTGGTACCCGGCAGGCGACGCGGAGAAGACCGTGCTCGCCCATGGCAATGTCGTCTGGGAGGCGATCAGCGTCGCGCCCGACGCACCGCCGCTGCCGGGCGCACATCCGCTCGTGCTGCTGTCACATGGCATGTTCGGCAATGCCCGCAACCAGGCCTGGCTGGCGGAGGAACTCGTCGCCCGGGGCTTTGTCGTCCTCGCCATCGACCACCCCGGCACCTCGACCTTCCAGCGCGATGCCGACCAGCGCCGGATGCTGTGGGAACGCCCGCGCGACATCAGCCGGGCACTGACCGAACTGCTGGCCGACCCCGAGCTTGGGCCGCTGATCGACCGCGAGCGCATCTTCATGGCCGGCCATTCGCTGGGCGGTTTCACCGCCATGGAGTTGGCCGGCGGCCGCTTTTCCTCGGCGCATCTGGCAGAGTTCTGCACGGGCCATTCGGCGGATCTGGTCTGCGGCCTCTTCGCCGACTGGCAGGTCGCCGGCACGCCGGAGGACCGCGCCGCGATGGAAGGTGATCTCTCGGACCCGCGCATCCGCGCCTTTGCCGTCTTCGATCTCGGCGGCACGCAAAGCTTCGCGCCCGAGAGCCTGGGCGCCGTCACCCGCCCGGTACTGCTCTATGGCGCGCCGGACGGCGGCCATGTCCTCGACCTTGACGCCGAGGCCCGGGCGCTGGCGGCAGCCTTGCCGCCAGCGACCGTGACCTATCACGAACTGCCGGGCCTGGCGCATTTCGACTTCCTCGGCATCTGCAACCCCGGCGCGCTGGAGGTGCTGGAGGCGGAAGAGCCGGAGGATGTGGTCGTCTGCGCCGAAGGGGGCGAGGAACGCCGCGCCAGGCACCGCCGGATCGCCGGGGAAGTCGCGGATTTCTTCGCCGCGCAGTGAGGCCGGAAAAACAAAGGGGCCGCCGGACAACCGGCGGCCCCCGTTTCGCGCGATCCTGCGCTTACTGGATGATCTTGGAGACGACGCCGGAGCCGACGGTACGGCCGCCTTCGCGGATGGCGAAGCGCAGGC
>CAZRQN010000132.1:0-8078 GCA_964602115.1 uncultured Rhodobacterales bacterium | reverse complement strand
GGCCAGGGTGGATTTGCCGTGGTCGATATGCGCCACGATGGAGAAATTGCGGATCAGGGCGAGCTCGGTCATGGGCCTGGCTTCTTAGGGTCGCGGTCAGATAGCTCAAGCACACCCCCCGCGAAAGGGGCGCATCCACGCATTGCGCCGCTGCCGTGCTACAATGCCGTCCACTGCGTCTGTTGCCGGGAGGGGGAAGCCATGGCCGACACCGCAAGGGAGCTTTCGCCGGCCCTGCGCCCCTACAGGGGATGGGTCACCGATCCTGCGCGCTGGGCGCTGTTCCGCCCGCGCCCGGGCGACGTGATCGTCTGCACGCCATCGAAAAGCGGCACGACCTGGACCCAGACGATCGTGGCCATGCTGCTGCACGGCGGCCCGGACCTGCCGGCGCCGATGCATGCGATCTCGCCCTGGATCGACGCAGGGTTTTCTCCTGCCGGCGAGGTGATGGCCTCCGTCGAGGCGCAGGGTGGGCGGAGGGTGGTCAAGACCCATACGCCGGCCGACGGCTTTCCGCGCTGGGACGGGGTGCAGGTGGTGGCGGTCTATCGTCATCCGCTGGATGTACTGCTGTCGCACCGGCGCCATGCCACCAACATCCGGGCCGGCACGGGCGCGCTGGGTGTCGAACCGCATGCGGCGCTGGACATTTTCCTGAAGCGGCAGGCCGACATCACGAACTTCGACGATGACAGCCTGGCCTCACTGGCGGTGCATTACCGGCAGACGGCGCTGTCGGGCCGCATCCCCGACCTGGTGCTCCTCCACTACGCGGACATGCTGCGCGACGGGGCGGCGGCGGTGGCGCGGATCGCTGCCGGGATCGGCGTCGCGGCAACGCCCGGCCTGATCGACGCCATCGCCCGGGCCACGGGCTTTGCCGAGATGAAGTCGGCCGCCGCGCGTTTCGTCCCCGAGGGCGGGCGCGGTTTCTGGAATGACGAAACCGCCTTCTTCGACCGGGGCGGCGCGGGAAAATGGGCCGGCCAGTTCAGCGATGCCGAGCTGGCGGATTATCGCCGGCGCCTTGGCGAGGAACTCCCCGACCGGGAAACACGCGACTGGCTGGAGTACGGCGGGACATTGCGGGGCAGGCCGGGGCTTGCGGCGGCACAGGGGACGACATAACCTGAGTGAAAGAATCAACTAAGTGAGTCCGCCATGTCCGACCCCCGCACCCCCCGTCTGGTGATCCCCCGCAACGCCGGTGCGCCGCTCTTGGCGCGCCGCGAGCTCCTGGCCGTGACGCTGGCCGTGGCAGCCACGCCGCTCTGGGCGCAGGAATCCGGCGAGGGCGGAGAAGGTGGCGAAGGCGGGGAAGGCGGCGAGGAGGCCGGCCCGCCGGCAGCGGTGGCCCTGCTGGTCGCGCTCGGCGAAGTCGAGGGCCATCTGCGCGTCGGCGCCGCGCTCTATGCCGAGGGCCATGCCGAACACGCGGTGCTGCACATGAAGCACCCCGGCGACGAGATCTATGCCGACCTCGAACCCATGCTGGAGGCGGCCGGTGCCCCGGAATTCGCCGGCGAACTCGCGGCGCTGGCTGCCGCCGTCGAAGGCGGCAAGCCGGCGGCCGAAGTCGAGGCGGCCGAGACGGCCGTCTCCGCCGCCATCGCGGCGGCCCGGGTGGCGGCCAAGGCCACGCCCCACGAACAGGCCGAGGCGATCGAGGCGCTGCTGCGCAAAGCGGGCGAGGAATATGCCGAAGGCGTCGAGGGCGGCGTCCTGAAGGAATTGCACGAGTACCAGGACGCCTGGGGCTTCACCCAGGTCGCCACTGAACAGGCCCGGGCCCTGGCCGTGACTGCCCCCGAGGCGGGCGCGACGATGGTGGCGGCGATTGAGGCCGTGGCCCCGATCTTCGCCGGCCTGGTTCCGGAAGATGCCAAGCTCGGCGAGGCCTCGGCGCTGGTCGGCGCGGCGGCGCGGGTGGAAATCGCCGGCCTGTCGCTGAAATAGGGCCGGCGCGATGTTCCATGTCATCGACGGTCTTTTCGATGCCCCCACGCTGGTGGCGCTGCGCGAGGCGGTGGAGGCCCTGCCATTCGAGGACGGCAAGCGCACGGCGGGCGCGCTGGCGCGGGCGGTGAAGGACAACGACCAGGCCGCCGCCAGCCCCGCCCGCCAGGCGGTGCTGGCCAAGGTCGAGGCGGTGCTGGCCGCCCATGCCGGGTTCCAGAGCCTCGCCCGTCCCCGCCACTACGCCGGCCTGCGCATCTCGCGCTATGCCGGCGGCCAGACCTATGGCAGCCATGTCGATGACGCGCTGATGCCGGGCGGGCGGGCCGATCTGTCCTTCACCCTCTTCCTCTCCGACCCGGAGACCTATGACGGCGGGGCGCTGGTGGTGGAGGAAGAGGTCGAGGACCGGGCGGTGAAACTCCCGGCCGGCGCCATGGTCCTTTACCCGTCCGACACGCTGCACCGGGTGGAGCCGGTAACGCGGGGCACGCGGCTTGCCGTGGTGGGCTGGGTGCAGAGCTGGCTGCGCGATCCGAGGCAGCGGGCGATCCTGCACGATCTCGATCTTGCGGTGACGGAAGCGGTGGAGGCGGAGGGGCCGGCCTCGCCGCAGGTGCTGCGGCTGGCGCGGGTAAGGTCGAACCTCCTGCGCATGTGGGCCGCCTAGGCCCCGCGCCGTTCTGGCACAACCGCGAAGTCAACAGGCCCACCGGCGTTGGCGCGCCGGAACGGCACCGGCCATCTTCACCGCAGCCCGGCCTGTCGCCGGGACTGCACAGGAGATGACCATGACCCCAGATGCGACCGGAGTCGCCTCCGGCCTTGCGGCGCAGCTTGCCGCTGCCTGGAACGCCGCCGACGGCGCCGCCTATGGCCGCGCCTTCACCGAGGACGCCAGTTTCGTCGATATCCGTGGCGGGCTGCACCGCAGCGCCGCAGCCATCGGTGCCGGCCACCAGGCGATCTTCGCCTCGATCTACCGCGACAGCCACCTGACGGCCGAGATTCTGTCCGCCCGCGCCGCCGGGCCCGGCGTGGTGGCGCAGATCCGCTTCGTCCTCGATGCGCCGCATGGCGGGCTGCCGCCCAACGACGGCTCGATCGCCACCCTGCTCGCCGTCGAGGACGGCGGGGACTGGCGCATCGCCGCGTTCCAGAACACCCTGCGGCTTGCCGCAGCCACCCCTTCCGCCCGCGCCTGACCGGCTGCGACCCGAGGAGACGAACCATGTTCCTTGCCCATCTGATCTTCACCGTCGAACCCGCCCGCCGCCCGGAGGCGCTGTCCGCGCTGCTGTCCGAAACCGCGATGGTGCGCGCCATGCCCGGATGCGCGCTGTTCCTGCCCTTCACCGATCCCGCCGATGCCGCAGCGCTGGGCGTGATCCATGAATGGGAGAGCGAGGCGCAGTTCGCCGCCTATCTCGCCTCTCCCGGCTTTGCCGAGATCGGCGCGCAACTCCGCCCGATGATGACGGCGCCGCCGGTAAGCCGGCGGTTTGACGCGACGCTCAGGTCCGCAGCCTGAGATGGCGGCGGAGGCCTATGCCTTCCACCGCAGCTTCGAGCCCTCGGGCCCGATGGGCTTTCGCATGGAGCGGCACTATCTGCTCTACGCGAGCGAAGGCACGATGCGGCTCGAAGCCGGGGGGCGGCGCTGGACGCTGCCCCCCTGCCGCGCCGCCCTGATCGCCGCCGGGGAGCCGGTGACGGTCACCATCCTGTCGCGGCTGACCTCTGCGTCGGTGCTGTTCGCCCCCGGGTTCGTGCCGGCACCGGTCCAGGCGCTCGCGGTCTTCGATGTCTCGCCGCTGGCCCGCGCCCTGATCGGCGAGGTGTTGCAATGGGGCGAGGAGGCCGGGCCTCTGACCGGCTATGCGGCGCAGGTCTTCCGCCTGCTTGCCGAGGTTGCCGCAAGGCTGGCGCAGGCACCGAGCCCCTGCGTCATGCCCCTGCCGCAAAGCCCGGCGCTGGCGCGGGCCCTGGAGATGACCGAGCGGCAGGCCTCCGGCACGCCCCGCTTCGCCGCCATCGCGCGCGAGACCGGCCAGTCGCCCCGCGCCCTGGCACGCCGCTTTGCCGAGGAAATCGGCATGTCCTGGGGCGAGGCGCTGCGCCGCATCCGGGTCATCCGTGCAGTGGAGGCGCTGGCGACGAGCGACGATCCGGTGACGTCCATCGCCTTCGATGTCGGCTATTCCTCGCTTCCGGCGTTCAACGCCGCCTTCCGCGACCTGACCGGAAAGACGCCCGGCGCCTATCGGGCAAGCTTTCGGGTCTGAGCATGGCGGTCCGTCGCCGGCTGTGCCCGCCGCGTCGCAGCTTTCCGCCGGATCCGGCAAGGTATTGTTTCGGCTGTTGCAACAGGGTCAGCGACGCGGCAAAGTGACGGCTTGTGACCGAGCGTGCCGGCCCCGACGCCGCACCGCCAGAAAGAACGAGGACCTACCTTGCGCATCACGCCGATCCTTTTCGCCGCCGCCACCGCGCTTCTCGCCGCTCCGGCCCTTGCCGGACCGATCGAAACCGCCTGCCAACGCTCCGACCGCCAGGGGGCGTCGCGATCGCTGTGCGCCTGCATCCAGCAGGCCGCCGACATGACGCTCGACCACGCTGACCAGCGGCGGGCCGCGAAGGTGTTCAACGATCCCGAAGCGGTGCAGAAGGTGAAACTCTCCGACACCGACCGCGACGACAACTTCTGGGTCCGCTACCGGAATTTCGGCGAAACCGCCGCCTCGGTCTGCGGCGCCGGCTGAAGCCGGCTTGCGGCGGGGGCCCGAGGCCCCCGGAACAGGCGGAGGGTCCGGCATGCTGATCGACGCGCATTGCCACCTGTGGAACCCGGGCCGGGGCGACTACGGCTGGATGCCGCGCCACAACGAGACGCTGTTCCGGACCTATACCGCGACCGACCTTTACCACGAGATCGCTGCCGCCGGCGTGGAGGGGGTGGTGCTGGTCCAGGCCGCGCCCAGCGTCCATGAAACCGAGTACCTGCTCGGGATCGCCGATTCCGTGCCCTTCGTGAAGGCGGTGGTCGGCTGGATCGACTTCGAGCGCCGGGACGAGATGGCGACGCTGCGGCGCCTGGCCGGGCATCCGAAGCTTCGCGGCCTGCGGCCGATGATCCAGGACATCCCCGACACCGACTGGATGCTGCGCGACGAGGTACAATGGGCCTTCGCCGAGATCTGCGACCTTGGCCTGACCTTCGACATCCTCGGCCTGCCGCAGCACCTGCCGAACGTCCTGACCCTGCTGACCCGCCACCCCCGCCTGCGGGCTGTGGTCGATCACGGCATGAAACCGCAGGTTCGCGATCCCTCCGCCTTTGACGGCTGGGCAGAGGGACTGCGGCGCATCGCCACGGAAACCTCCGCCTTCTGCAAGCTTTCGGGCCTGGTCACCGAGGCCGATCACGACTGGTCGGCGCCGGCACTCTGGCCCTATGCCGAACATGTGCTGTCCTGCTTCGGAGCCGACCGGGTGATGTGGGGGTCGGACTGGCCGGTGGCGCGGCTGCGCGGGGAATACCGCGAATGGCTGTCCACGGCGCGGCAGCTCTGCGCGCAGCTTTCGGCAGGGGAAAGGGCGCAGGTTTTCGGCCAGACGGCGGCGGGATTCTACGGGCTCGCCTAGGCGGCTCCGGACGCTTCCCGGGTCGTCCGTCATGCCGGCTGCCGGGCCGGTCAGTGGGCGAAGAGCTCCGGGTGCTGGCGTTCCAGCGGCTCCAGATAGGTCAGAAGCTGTCTCAGGTGATCGCGCACCGCCACCCGCGCGGCCGCCGGATCGCGCGCCGCCAGCGCCGCGACGATTGTCTCGTGTTCGGCAAGCGTCGCCTCCAACCGGCCGGGGATGGGCAGGACGAGTTGCCGGGCCCGGTTCACATGCAGCCAGGCGGTCTCGGAGACCTGCGCGATATGGCGATAGCCGGTATAGGACAGGATCAGCCGGTGCATGGCGGCATCGAGAAGGTAGAAGCCGGCCGTGTCGCCGGCCCCGACACAGGCCGTCTGACGGTCCAGGTTGTGGCGCAGCTCGGCGATCTGCCCGCCGGTAATCGCGGCGGCCACACGCTCTGCCGCCGCCGTCTCGATCGCCTCGCGCAGGAAGGCGCCCTCGCGGATTTCCGACATGGCGAAGCGCGCGACATAGGTGCCGGCCTGCGGTGCGACCACGACCAGCCCCTCGCTGGCCAGCCGCGCCACGGCATCCGCCACCGGGCTGCGCGAGACACCCAGCATGGCGCAGATCTCGGGCTTGCGCAGCATTTCTCCCGGCCGGTAGGCCAGCGCCATGATCGCCTGCCTCAGCACCAGATAGACTTTCTGGCCCAGCGAGCCCTCAAGGCCGGCGAGCGACAGGCGGACGGGGGATTGCGCGGTGGTTCCGTGGGGGGGTAGCATGCTGACATGTTAGACGCACCCCAGCATTTCGGGCAAGGGATCGCCGCATGACAGGCGCCATCAGGCTGCACCCCGATGACAATGTGGCGGTGGCCATCGCCGATCTGAAGGCGGGCGACGAGGTGCTCGGCCTGCGTCTGGCCGGCTTCGTGCCCCGGGGCCACAAGCTGGCCTTGTCCGACATTGCCGAGGCCGGGCAGGTGCGCCGCTATGGCCAGATCATCGGCACGGCGCGGAGCGACATTCCCGCCGGGTCGCATGTCCATGTCCACAACCTCGGCATGGGCCCCCATCAGCAAGACCACGCGTTCGGGCGCGATCTCCGGGCGCTCGATCCCTTGCCGGCGGCGACGTTCCACGGCTACCGGCGGCCGGAGGGCAGGGCGGGAACGCGCAACTACATCGGCATCCTGACCAGCGTGAACTGCTCGGGTTCGGTGGCGCGGTTCATTGCCGAGGCGGCGGAGAAGGATCCTGCCCTGGCGCCCCGTCCCGGCTTTGACGGGGTGGTGCCGATCGTTCACGGCACCGGCTGCGGCATGTCGGGGTCGAACGAGGGCTACCGGGTGCTGATGCGCACCCTGAAGGGCTATGCGAGGAACCCGAATTTCGGCGGCATCCTGCTGGTAGGGCTCGGCTGCGAGACGATGCAGGTGCCCGATCTGGTCGGCAAGGGCCGGCTCCGGGGCGACGGCAACTTCCGCTTCCTGACCATCCAGAATTCCGGCGGCACCCGGGCGACGATCGCCGAGGCGCTGGCGATCCTGCGGGAGATGGCCGCACAGGTGGCAAGGGCCGAACGGGTGGCCTGCCCGGCTTCGGATCTGGTGGTCGGGCTGCAGTGCGGCGGCTCTGACGGCTATTCCGGGATCACCGCAAATCCGGCGCTCGGGGTGGCGAGCGACCTGCTGGTGCGGATGGGGGGCACGACGATCCTCTCCGAAACGCCGGAGATCTACGGCGCCGAACACCTGCTGACGCGCCGGGCGGTGTCGCCCGAGGTGGGCGAAAGGCTCGTCGCCCGCATCCGCTGGTGGGAGGATTACACCGCGCGCAACGAGGGCGAGATGGACAACAACCCGTCGCCCGGCAACAAGCGCGGCGGGTTGACGACCATCCTGGAGAAAAGCCTGGGCGCCGTAGCCAAGGGCGGAACCGCCCCGCTCAGCGGCTATTACGACTATGCCGAACCGGTGGAAGGCAACGGCTTCGTCTATATGGACAGTCCGGGCTACGACCCCTGCTCGGTCACGGGCCAGATTGCCGGCGGCGCGACACTGATCGCCTTCACCACCGGGCGCGGATCGGTCTCCGGCTACAAGCCTTCGCCCTGCCTGAAGCTTGCCACCAATGACGAGATGCATGCGCGGATGGCCGATGACATGGACATCAACTGCGGGGACGTCCTGTCCAGGGGCGTGTCACTGGCCGAGAAGGGGCAGGAGATCCTCGACGCGCTGCTGCGCGTGGCCTCGGGCGAGAAGACCCGGTCGGAAGCGCTCGGCTTCGGCGGGGCGGAGTTCGTGCCCTGGCAGATCGGCGCGGTGATGTAGGCCCGAGCCATGGGGTCCCGCGCTGGAAAGCTCCCGCGCCGCTCCGCGCCGCGGGACCGGGCAAAGGGGGGCCATGGGCCCCCCTTTGCATCCCCGCACCGCTTCAGACTTAGAGGACAGCGCCTCCGGCCGTCTTGCGCCCTGGCGGGCGCGC
>CAZRQN010000131.1:0-8130 GCA_964602115.1 uncultured Rhodobacterales bacterium | reverse complement strand
GCGGGCGAGCGCCCCCGCCCTTGGGCGGGGTCGAGCCCGCCGCTCCTCCCCCCAAACCGAAGGAGCGGCCCCCTTCGGGCCGCGACAGAGGGCGGGAGCGGGAAGGGTGAGGGAGGGGCGGTTCAGACCGACAGGCGCGGTACGGCGAGGGGCGTGCCTTGCGTGCCGCGTTCGCGATAGGGCGTGGTCTTGTAATGCGCCCGGTAACATTTGGAGAAATGCGAGGGTGAGGCGAAGCCGCAGGCCAGCGCCACGTTGATCACGCTCATGTCGGTCTGCATCAGGAGGTTGCGCGCCTTCTGCAGGCGCAGCTCCATGTAGTAGCGCTTGGGCGAGCGGTTGAGATAGCGGCGGAACAGCCGTTCCAGCTGCCGGGTGGACATGCCGACATCTTCGGCCAGATCGGCCGGGGAGACCGGCTCCTCGATCGCCGCCTCCATCATCTGGATGACCTGGCTGAGCTTGGGATGGCGCACCCCGATCCGGGTCGGGATCGACAGGCGCTGGGTGTCCTGGTCGGTGCGGATCGAGGAATAGATCAACTGGTCGGCCACGGTATTGGCGATGTCCTCGCCATGGTCGCTGGCGATCAGCTTCAGCATCAGGTCGAGCGAGGCGGTGCCGCCCGCCGAGGTCATGCGGTTGCCGTCGATGACGAAGACCGATTTCGCCAGTTTCACCGCCTCGAATTCCTCGGCGAAGCCGTCCTGGTTCTCCCAGTGGATGGTGGCCTTCTTGCCGTCCAGAAGCCCGGCGCGGGCCAGCGCATGCGCCCCGGTGCAGAGCCCGCCGAAGGTGACGCCGCGCCTCGCCTCGCGCCGCAGCCAGTTCAGCACGCCGCGCGTCACCGCCTTCTGCACGTCGATCCCGCCGCAGACCAGGACCGTGACCTCACGGTCGATCTCGTCCAGCCCCAGATCCAGGCGGAAGGCGACGCCGTTGGAACAGGTGACGCTGCCGCCCGGACCGGCTTCGCCAGCCAGCGACCAGGTGTAGAGCGTTTCGCCCGCCACCCGGTTGGCGATCCGCAGAGGCTCGATCGCCGAGGCGAAGGATAGCATGGTGAAACGGTCAAGCAGCAGGAAGACGAAATGCTTTGCACGCGCCGCCTTGGGGGCGTTGACGGCCTTGCGCGGGGCGATGAGCATCCTGCGACCTGTTCTGTCGGTTTCTGGCAATCAATCAGGAATTTTCGGCCGCCGCAAGGGCGGTTCCGCGCCGCGAACCACGATGCGATTGACAGGGCCGCCGACAGGGGCATGGTTCTCAGGGTGTTCCGGACCGCCCTGCGCCGCCATCCCGTCCTGACCGCCGCTTTCGCGCTTTCCGCGCTGATGGCGCTGGCTTTCCTGACCCGTTTCGCCATCGGAACCCTGCTCTGGCAGTCCCGGGCGGACGAGCCGGTGCGGCCGTGGATGACCCTGGGCTATGTGGCCCATGCACGGGGACTGTCGCCCCAGGACCTGAGCGAGGCCGCCGGGCTGCCGCCGCCCGAACGGGGCCATCCCCTCACCCTGGCCGAGATCGCGGTGGCGACCGGGCTTTCCGAGGCCGAGGTCGTGGCCCGGATCGAGGCGGCGCTGGCGGCGCAGCGGGATGCTGCGGGGACTGCGCAGGACGGGGGCGACGGCGGGTGACCGAGTGGCTCCTTGCCCTCGTTCCCGGTCTCGGCCCCTGGCTTCTGGCCGGGACGACCTTTCTGTCCTGCCTGGCCCTGCCGATCCCCGCCTCGATCCTGATGCTGGCGGCCGGCGGCTTTTCCGCATCCGGTGATCTCTCCCTGGCCGGCAGCGTGGCTGCGGCCCTGGGCGGGGCGCTGGCCGGGGATCAGGCGGGATTTCTGATCGGCCGCGCCGGCGGGGCACGGCTTCTCGCGCGGGCCGGGGCGGCCCATGGGCCGCTCACGAGGGCGGCCGGTCTGCTGGCATCGCGTGGCGGCGCGGCCGTGTTCTTCTCCCGCTGGCTGGTCTCGGCGCTTGGTCCCTATGTCAATCTCGTTGCCGGCGCGGCCGGACAATCCTGGCCCCGGTTCACGCTCTGGGCTTCGGCGGGCGAGGCGGTCTGGGTCGGCGTTTATGTCGGGGCCGGCCATGCCTTTGCCGGCAATCTCGCGGCCGCCTCGGACCAGGCGGCGAGCCTCCTGGGCTTTCTTGCCACCGGGGCGCTGGCCGTGGCGCTCGGCGCCTGGCTGGTCGCACTCCTGCGCGGCGAGCGCCCGGCGGCGTGACGGCCAAGAACCGTTTGCGCCGGACCTGCCCCCCGCCTATAAGCCGCCCGTCGCGCGGCAGCCCCGGGGGCTGGGCGCGAAACCAGCGGAACGGAGACGGCGATGACCAAGGGATGGAGCAAGTCGGACTGGCGCGGCAAGGCGCGGGTGCAGATGCCGGATTATCCCGATCAGGCCGCGCTGAAGTCGGTCGAGGCGCAGCTGGCCAAATATCCCCCGCTGGTCTTCGCCGGCGAGGCGCGCAAGCTGAAGAAGCAGCTGGCGCTCGCGGCCGAGGGCAAGGCCTTCCTGCTGCAGGGCGGCGACTGTGCCGAGAGCTTCGCCGAATTCACCGCCGACAACCTGCGCGACACTTTCCGGGTGCTCCTGCAGATGGCGGTGGTGCTGACCTATGCCGCCAAGGTTCCGGTCATCAAGGTCGGGCGCATGGCCGGCCAGTTCGCCAAGCCGCGCTCGGCGCCGACCGAGGTCATCGGCGGGGTGGAACTGCCCTCCTACCGGGGCGACATCATCAACGGCTTCGACCCGACGCCCGAGGCGCGCATCCCCGATCCGGGCCGGATGCTGCAGGCCTATACCCAGGCGGCGGCCAGCCTGAACCTGCTGCGCGCCTTCTCCACCGGCGGTTTCGCCGATATCCACCGTGTCCACGCCTGGACGCTGGGTTTCGCCGAGCATGACAAGGCCGAGCGCTACCGCGAGGTCTCCAACCGCATTTCCGACGCGCTCGACTTCATGTCGGCGGCGGGGGTGAACGGCGACACCGCCAATGCGCTCGCGGCGGTGGATTTCTACACCAGCCACGAGGCGCTGCTTCTCGAATACGAGGAAGCGCTCTGCCGCATCGACTCGATCACCGGCCAGCCGGTGGCGGGCTCGGGCCACATGATCTGGATCGGCGACCGCACCCGCCAGCCCGACGGGGCCCATGTCGAGTTCTGCCGGGGCGTGCTGAACCCGATCGGGCTCAAATGCGGGCCCTCGACCACGGCGGAGGATCTCAAGGTCCTGATGGCCAGGCTCAACCCGGAGAACGAGGCCGGCCGGCTGACGCTGATCGCCCGTTTCGGCGCCGGCAAGGTGGGCGAGCACCTGCCGCGCCTGATCAAGGCGGTGCGCGAGGAAGGGGCCAAGGTCGTGTGGTCCTGCGACCCGATGCACGGCAACACGATCAAGGCCGCCTCGGGCTACAAGACCCGTCCGTTCAACGCCGTGCTCGGCGAGGTGCGGGAGTTCTTTGCCATCCACAAGGCCGAGGGCACCATCCCCGGCGGCGTGCATGTCGAGATGACCGGGCGCGACGTCACCGAATGCACCGGCGGCCTGCGCTCGGTGACCGACGAGGATCTGCGCGACCGCTACCACACCGCCTGCGACCCGCGGCTGAATGCCAGCCAGTCGCTGGAACTGGCCTTCCTCGTCGCCGAGGAGCTGATGACCGCCCGCAGCGAAGGCCGCCGCGTCGCGCTCTGAGACCGGCTAGGATGCATCCCCGTCCGGAAGGGCGGGGAACCGCAGCGCCGTGACCTCGGCGCGGAAGAAGGGGAACCAGTCGGGGGTGCCGTAGAAGTTCCCCGCCTCCACCCTGGCCGGCAGGGTCACACCCCCGAACGCGCGCCAGTCGGAGAAATTCGCCCCGAAGGGCTGGACCTGCCAGCGCCGGGCCGGATTGGCATTGGACCAGCGCGGCATGACCATCGACAGCGGCGCCCCATCGGCGCGCAGAACCATCTCCACCGTCTGGCTCAGCCCTTCATGGGTGATGGTGACGCGCAGGCGGTCGGGGCCGGTCGCTTCCCACAGGCAGTCTTGTCCGGGCCAAAGGCTCGCCGGCGCCCAGAACAGCGCCTCGGCCACCATCCGGGCAAAGGCAGAGCGGCGGTGGTCCCCGGTGAAACCGGTCCGCGCCACCGGCACCAGACCGAAGAGCCGGAAGCGCGTCCAGGACCCGCCGGGCCCCAGCCCGTCCGAGCCGCCGATCATCCCGGCGCGCATCTGCCAGACAAAGCCCTGCGGTGCGGCCAGAATCTGCCGCGCCACCATCGGCCGGTAGCCCGGCGCGTCACGGCGCCCCAGCCCGAACTCGCCCGCCATCTCGATTTCGGCCACCCGGAAGAGCGGCGCCCCGGGGGCAAAGACAAAGCGCAGGTAGCGCGCCACAGGCTCGGGAAGGCCGGAAAGCCGCGCCGGATCGAAGGCCGATGGCTCCTGGGCGTCCCCGGCGTCCAGGACCGCGCGCATCCGGGCATCGTGGCGCAGGTCGGCGAAGGCCCGCAGCGCCAGCCCGCCCGTGGCCGCAGCGGCCGCCGCGCCTGCCGCCAGGAATAGGTCCGGAGCCATCCGACGCCCCCCTTTGCCAAACCTGTCGGCCGTCGCGCCATGCCGGGCGGCTGGCCCGCAGCAGTCTATGCCGAATCTGCCGCTTCTGGCACGCCCGCTGTCGCTTCCTCCCCGGCGACCGAAAGCAGGCGGTCGAGCCGGAAGCGCCGGGCCGCGCCCTCCTTTGTCCGGGCGAGGAGCAGGCGATACTGGCCCTCGGTGGCCAGCGCCTGCGCCTGGACGGCCACCTCCTCCTCGCCGCGTTCGGGGTCGAGATAGGCCAGGCGCAGCCATTGGCGGTCGCGGACCGCCCGGTGCAGGATCGGCAGATGCGCCGCCGGGCGTGCCGGCGCCTCGCCGGCAAAGACGAAGAGTTCCTCGTCCTCGGGGAAGGCTTCGGCGGGGATCACCGAGGCGACCTTGGCGGCAAGGCCGCGTGCCGCCCGGGCCAGCAACGGATCGGGGCTGCCGGCGACATGGGAAAGGCCGGCGCGCAATGCCTGCAGCTCGGCCATCGACAGGGTCATCGGCGGCAGGGTCACCGGGGCGCGCAACAGATAGCCGACGCCGCGTTCGCCTTCGACCGGCAGGCCCGAGGCCATCAGCGTCGCCATGTCGCGCCAGATGGTGCGCGGACTTACGCCGGCCCGTTCCGCCAGATCGGCGGCACGATGCAGCCGCCCGTCGCGCAGGGTCTGGATCAGTTCGTACAGGCGGTCGGCGCGCGGCATCGGCACTTCCTCCGGCAACTGACAGATAGATGTCAGTTGCGCCGGGGTCCAGTGCCGTCAGGCGTTTCCTCCGCCGCCCTTGGGGTCTAGGGGAGGGGGAATTGACATGCACCGCAAGGAGGCTTCGCCATGCAGGTCGGACCCTGGCAGCTACTTATCATCGCCGTCGTCGTTCTCGCGCTCTTCGGGCGCGGCAAGGTTTCCTCGCTGATGGGCGAGGTCGGCAAGGGCATCACCGCCTTCAAGCAGGGCGTGAAGGCCGGGCAGGAAGAGGCCAACACCGCCGAACTGGCCAAGGACGTGACGCCACAGCAGGCGGCCACGACCGAGAAGGACAAGGCCTGAGACCCGGGCCGGGCGGAGGCTGAACGATGTTCGACATCGGCTGGGGCGAACTGCTGATCATCGGCGTCGTGGCGCTGATCGTGATCGGGCCAAAGGACCTGCCGGAGATGTTCCGGCAACTCGGCCGGTTCACCGGCAAGCTGCGGTCGATGGCGCGGGAGTTCCAGCGCACGATGGAACAGGCGGCCAACGAGGCCGGCGTCAAGGACGTGGCGCGCGACCTGAAGAACGCGACCTCGCCCAAGGCGCTGGGGCTCGACGCGGTGCGCGGCGCGGCCGACCGGTTCGAAAAATGGGATCCGCTGAAAGCGGCCGCCAAGCCGGCCGCCAAGCCGGCGGCTGCGGCCGCAGCAGCGCCGGCCGCATCGGCCGCCGCCCCCCTCGCCGCTGCGGCCGCAGCCCCCGCCGGCGCGACCGGGGAGGCCGCAGCCAAGGGCCCGGCGACCCAGGCGCTTTATGACCAGAAGGCGGAGCGCCAGCGCATCGCCGCCGAGGCGGCCGAAAAGCTGCGCGGCGTCGGGCGCAACCCTGCGGCGGCCGAGGCGCCGACGGATGCGGCGAAGCCCGTCCGCGCCCCGGTGACCCGCAAGCGCAAGACCGCCACCGCCGAACCTGCGGTGGCCGAGGCCGAGGCCGCGCCCGCCGCCAAACCCCGCAGCCGCAAGCCCAAGAGCCCGACATGACCGCCGACGAGATCGACGACAGCGCCGCGCCCCTGGTCGAGCATCTGGCCGAGCTGCGCAACCGCATCCTGTGGTCGCTGCTCGCCTTCGTTGTCTGCTTCGTCGTCGGCTACATCATCTGGCAGAAGGTCTTTTCCTTCCTGTCCCATCCGATGTGCCAGGTGCTGAGCGATCGCGGCCAGCACTGCCAGCTGATCCTGGTCAAGATGCAGGAAGGCTTCTTCGTCGCCATCCGCATCGCCATGTGGGCGGGCTTCATCCTCGCCTTCCCGATCATCGCCTACCAGTTGTGGCGGTTCGTCGCTCCGGGCCTCTACCGTTCGGAAAAGAGCGCCTTCCTGCCCTTCCTGATCGCCTCGCCGGTGATGTTCTTCCTCGGTGCGGCCTTCTGCTACCTCGTGATCCTGCCCTTTGCCTTCTCCTTCTTCCTCGGCTTTCAGGATTCGGTGGCGGCGGCGGCCGACGGCGGATCCGCTGTCAGCGGGGCGCCGGCCGGGGTGGTGTTCCAGGGCTCGATGGAGGCCTATCTGTCGCTGACCATGAGCTTCATCATGGCCTTCGGCCTGTGCTTCCAGCTGCCGGTGCTGCTGACCCTGATGGGCCGGGCGGGGATCATCGGTGCCGCCGACCTGCGGGCGATGCGCAAATATGCCGTCGTGCTGATCCTCACCGTAGCGGCGATCGTCACCCCGCCGGATGCGATGAGCCAGATCATCCTGTTCTCGGCGATTTACCCGCTCTACGAGATCTCGATCTTCCTGATCGCCCGTTTCGAGCGCGATCGCGAGGCGAAGATGCGCGCCGACGGAACCTGGGTGGACGACCCCGCCGAGGAGCCGCAAGACGGGGCTTCGAAAGCATGAGCGAGGATCTGGCGCGGATCGCCGCCGCGCTGGAGCGGCTGGCGCCTCCGCCGGCGCCGGCCCCCGATTTCGCCGCCGCCAGCGCCTTCGCCTGGCATACCGGGCCCGACCGGCTGGAGCCGGTGGCGGTGGTGGCGCGGGTGGAACTGGCGCTTCTTGTCGGAATAGACCGGTCGCGCGACACGCTCCTGGCCAATACCCGCCATTTCGCGCAGGGCCTGCCGGCCAACAACGCGCTGCTCTGGGGCGCGCGGGGGATGGGCAAGTCCTCGCTGGTCAAGGCGGTGCATGCGGCGGTGCTGGCCGAGGGCCTGGCGCTGACCCTGGTCGAGATGAGCCGCGACGATTTGCCCTCGGTCGGCCGGCTGCTCGCCCATCTGCGGCGCGAGGCGGGGCGGAGGTTCCTGCTCTTCTGCGACGACCTGTCGTTCACCCATGACGACACCGCCTACAAGTCGCTCAAGGCGGTGCTCGACGGCGGGATCGAGGGACGGCCGGCCAATGTGGTCTTCTACGCCACGTCCAACCGCCGCCACCTGATGCCGCGCGAGATGATCGAGAACGAGCGCTCCACCGCCATCAGCCCCTCCGAGGCGGTGGAGGAAAAGGTCTCGCTCTCCGACCGTTTCGGCCTGTGGCTGGGGTTCCACCCCTGCACGCAGGAGGATTACCTGGCGATGATCGGTGGTTACTGCGCCGCGCATGGGCTGATGGTCCCCGAGGAAGTGCTGCGCGCCGAGGCGATCGAATGGCAGCAAACGCGCGGCGCCCGCTCCGGCCGGGTGGCCTGGCAGTTCTTCACCGATCTCGCCGCCCGACGCGGCGTGCGGATCGGCGCCTGACATATGGCCGGTCGCTGAAGGCGGCGCGCGCGATCGCCCTGCTCTTCCCGAATCCGTCCCCTCCCGCCCTCTGTCGCGGCCCCCTTGGGGCCGCTCCGCCGGTTTGGGGGGAGGAGCGGC
>CAZRQN010000130.1:0-8195 GCA_964602115.1 uncultured Rhodobacterales bacterium | reverse complement strand
CGGACCGAACTGACACGAGCGCCACACGAGGCGCGCCCACCAGGGCGCAAGACGGCCACCGGCGTCATCCTCTCCGTCTGAAGCGCTGCGGGGATGCAAAGGGGGGCCGGTGGCCCCCCTTTGCCTGGTCCCGCGCGGCGAAGCCGCGCGGGAGGGACGCTCAGGTCCTGGGCTTCGGAGGCGTGAAGCGGCGGGAGGTGTCGCGCGCGTCGGCCGGGGGGGAGGCGGGCTTGGGTGCCTTGTGGCTCTTGAACCCGGCAGCACGCGCCGGCTTGCCCCCGGGACCGCCATGCGACTTGAATCCGGCCGCCTTGGGCATGCGCTCAGGCTTTCCGCCGCCGGCGCCGTCCTGCGCGGGCTTGCCGCCCTTCCAGCGCGGTTTGCGCGGTGCATCGCCGGCACTGGCCTCGCCGTCACGGCCCGCCCAGGGTCGCGCGCCGCCTTCCTCTCGCACCGGATGCGGCTTGAACGGCCGGGACTTGCCGGGCCCGCCGCCTTCGCGCGGGGCATCGCCGGTCGCCGCACCGGCGGCACGCGGTCCATAGGGTTTGCCCCCGCCGTCCGGTTTCGCCCCATAGGGTTTGCGCGGCGCCTCGCCGTCGCGCGGGGCCCAGGGCTTGCCCGGTCCGTCCGCACGCCGGACATAGGGTTTGCGCGGCGCGTCGCCGGACTCCACCCGGGCCACGGCTGGCGCCCAGGCCTTGCGGTCGCGGGCTTCACCGCGCGGCGCCGCTTCCGCTGCCGCAGGCGCGGCAGGCGCATCGCGCCGGTCGCGGGGCTCGCGTGCGCTGTCGTCCCGGCGGCCGCGATACCCGCCTTCGACGCCCGGCTCGCCCTCGCGCGCCGCCCAGGGCTTGCGCGGGCGTTCGGCCCGGTCGCCCTCCGGGCGCGGCGAACGCGGCTTGCGCTCCGCGTCCCGCTCGGGGCGGACAAAGGCCGCCGGTTCGCCCGGCAGGCGCTTCAGCGTCAGGCCCGGCCCGATCTCCATCCCGTCCGCGAAGGCCCCGGCGCGATCGGCCGCGATCTGCACGAAGGTCTCCGTCTGCTGCACCCGGATCGCCCCGATCGCGTCCTTGCCCACCCCTCCGGCATCGCAGAGCTTGGGCAGGAGCCAGCGCGCCTCGGCCCGGCCCTCGTGCCCGACCGGCAGCGAGAACCAGACGGCGGGGCCGAATTCGCCGCGCGGCTTGGCCGGCGACGGCGGCGGGGCATTGGCCATGTCGGACAGGACCTCGGGCGCCGCCCGGCCATCGCGCCACAGGCGCACGAAGGCGGCCGCCGCCGCCTCGGCGCCATAGCGGGTGACGATGGACTCGGCCAGCGCGGCCTCATCGGCAGTGGGCGCCCCGAGATAGGGGTGGTCCAGAAGCCGCTCGTCCTCGCGCGCCTGCACCTCGTCGGCCGAGGGCGGGCTGCCCCAGACGGCCTCCAGCTTGGCCTCGCGCAAAAGGCGCTGCGCCTTGCGGAAATCGGCCGGCGTCACCACCAGCGCGGAGATGCCCTTGGCCCCGGCGCGGCCGGTGCGGCCGGAGCGGTGCAGCAGGGTTTCGGCATTGGCCGGCAGATCGGCGTGGATGACCAGCTCCAGCCCCGGCAGGTCGATCCCCCGCGCCGCGACATCGGTGGCGATGCAGACCCGGGCGCGGCCGTCCCGCAAGGATTGCAGGGCCAGCGTCCGCGCCTCCTGGCTGAACTCGCCGGACAGCGCCACCACCTGAAAGCCGCGGTTGCCCATCCGCGCCGCGAGGTGGTTGACGTTGGCCCTTGTCTTGCAGAACACCAGCGCCGCCTTCGCCTCGTGGAACCGCAGGAGGTTGAAGATGGCCCCCTCGCGGTCGCGCACCGGGACCGAGAAGCCCATATAGGCGATGTCGGCATGCTGGCGCGCCTCGCCCTGGGCCACGATCCGCGCCGCGTCGCGCTGGAACGTGGCGGCGAGGTCGGCGATCGCCGGCGGCACGGTGGCCGAGAACATCAGCGTCCGCCGCTCGGCCGGGGCCTGGCCCAGCAGGAATTCGAGGTCCTCGCGGAAACCGAGGTCGAGCATCTCGTCGGCCTCGTCCAGCACCACGGCCTTCAGCCCGTCGAGCCGCAGCGAGCCGCGCTCGACATGGTCGCGCAGGCGGCCCGGGGTGCCGACGACGATATGGGCGCCGCGCTCCAGCGCCCGGCGCTCGGTGCGATAGTCCATGCCGCCGACGCAGGAGGCGAGCACCGCCTCGGCATAGAGCCATTCGAACTCGCGCCGCACCTGCAGCGCCAGTTCGCGGGTGGGGGCGATCACCAGGGCCAGGGGCGCGGCAGCCTCCGGCAGGCCGTCGCCGATCACGTCCGGGGCGATGGCAAGCCCGAAGGCCACGGTCTTGCCCGAGCCCGTCTGGGCGGAGACGAGAAGGTCGCGCGCGGCGAGGCCCTCGGCCAGCACCGCCTCCTGCACCGGGGTCAGGCTGGCATAGCCCTTGGCCTGCAAGGCGGCATGAAGCGGGCCGGGAAGGCCCGCAGGCAGGGTGTGTTCGGTCATGTCTTTCGGCCTTTCGGGGCGCGCCACGCGCCCGGGACTGGCCGCGTCATCCCCCCTGCCGGCCCCAGATGCCCGCAGGCCCGGGAACCCCTTGGCCGTGACGCGGGGCCATAGACCAGATCCGCCGGCCTGTACAGGGTGGCGCTTGACGCGACGCCCCGTCCGGCCATCCTGCGGCCGGGCAAGCGCAGGAGACCGCCGATGCCAACCGCCCCCACCGTCGTCATCGAGGCCCCCGGCGGGCCGGAGGCGCTGCGCCTCGTGGAACGCGAGGTGCCGCTGCCGGGCCCGGGCGAGGTGACGATCCGTCAGCATGCGGCGGGGCTGAACTTCATCGACGTCTATCAGCGCACCGGCCTCTACCCGCTGTCCTATCCGGCTGCGCTGGGGATGGAGGGCGCGGGCGAGGTCACTGCGGTGGGGGCCGGGGTGGCGCATCTGCGCATCGGCAGCCGCGTTGCCTATGCCGCCCAGCCGCCCGGCGCCTATGCCGGGGCGCGCACCATGCCGGCGGCGCAGGTATGTCCGCTGCCCGATGCGCTGTCCTTCGAGGAAGGGGCGGCAATGATGCTGAAAGGGTTGACGGTCCAGTATCTCTTCCACCGCACCACGCCCTTGCGGCGCGGCGACACGGTGCTTTTCCACGCCGCCGCCGGCGGGGTGGGCCTGATCGCCTGCCAATGGGCGGTGTCAGAGGGCATCCGGCTGATCGGCACGGCGGGAAGCGCCGCGAAGTGCCGTCTGGCGCTCGATCACGGTGCCGCCGCCTGCATCGACTATTCAACCGGGGACTGGGTGGCGCAGGTGCGGGACCTGACCGGCGGCAAGGGGGTGGACGCGGTGATGGATTCCGTCGGCGCCGCGACTTTCGACGGCTCGCTCAACTGCCTGCGGCCCTTCGGCATGATGATCTGTTTCGGCAGCGCCAGCGGCAAGGTGCCGCCGCTGGACATCATGACCCTTGCGGCCCGAGGTTCGCTGAAACTGACCCGGCCGACGATCTTCACCCATATCGCCGAGGCCGAGACCTGCCAGGCGATGGCCGCGCAACTCTTTGCCAAGGCGGTCTCCGGTGCGGTAAGGATCCGCATCGGCCGGCGGTTTCCGCTGGCGGAGGTCGCCGAAGCCCACCGGGCGCTGGAGGCACGGGCCACGACCGGCTCCACCATATTGACGATCTGATCCTGACCCGGGCCTTGGGCGCAGGCAGAGCGGGCCATGTCCAGCGAGGAAAGCGCCAGAAGATGCCGGAACGACGCAATGCGACGACAAGGCTGCGGCCGGCAGGCGCCGTTCCGGTCATGGTGGGCGCCCTTTCGGTGCTCGCGGCCGGCACGCTGATCGGCACCAGCTTTGCGCCCGGGGCCTGGTATGCCGCGCTGGAGAAGCCCTGGTTCACCCCGCCGCCCTGGGCCTTCGGGCCGATATGGAGCCTTCTCTACCTGATGATCGGCTGGGCCGGCGTCCGTGCCTTCGCGCTGGGGATCGGCCGCAGGCTCTGGCTCGCCCAGATGGCCCTGAACTTCGCCTGGTCGCCGGTGTTCTTCGGGTTTCACATGCCGGCGGGCGGCCTCGTCCTGATCCTTGTCCTGCTGGCCGCGATCCTGGCCTTCATCCGCACCGTCTGGCCCCGCGACCGGCTGACGGCGGCGCTGTTTCTGCCCTATCTCGCCTGGGTCTGCCTGGCCTCGGCGGTGAATGCCGGCGTCGTCTGGCTCAACCCCCTGCCCTGATCGCCGCGAGGAAGGCTTCGCCGAACCGCTCCAGCCGCGCCGGCCCGAGATCGCCGGCGCGGTCGAGGTCCGGCAGGGTGGAGGGCCGGGCCTCGGCAATCCGCCGCAGAACCGAGGGCGACAGGCTCATCGGCTTGCCGGTCCCGTCCGAGCCGCGCAGCAGGCGGAGCTGCGCAGCGGCCAGCGCGTCATAGACGCTGCCCGCCGCCTCTCCCGCCAGCCTCCGGCGCGCCGGATGGGGCGGTGCGGCGGCCTCACCGGTGATGACCGCAAGGAAGACGCCACCGTAGGCCTCCAGCTTGCGGGCGCCGACGCCGGTGATGCGGGCCATCGCATCCAGCGTCTGCGGCCGCTTCTCGGCCATCTCGATCAGCGTCCGGTCGGCGAAGACCACATAGGCCGGCACCGAGGCCGCCTCCGCGAGTTCCCGCCGCCTGGCCTTCAGCGCCGCGAGCAGGCTTGCGTCCTCGTCGGCCACCAGCGCCTGCGCCTCGGCCCGGACCGGGGCGGCAAGCGTGTCCTGCCTGAGCGTGACCTGTTCCTCGCCTTTCAGGACCGGCCGTGCGGCCTCGGTCATCCGCAGCGCGCCGTGGCGCTCGGGGTCGGGGCGCAGCAGGTCGCGGCCCATCATCTGGCGGAACACCGCCGTCCAGGCCGGGCGCGACAGCTCGCGCCCCACGGCGAAGGTCGGCAGCCGGTCATGGCCGCGCTCGCGCACCTTCTCGGTCGCATTGCCGGTCAGGATGTCGATCAGGTGTCCGGCCCCGAACCACTCCCCCGTCCGCGCCACGGCGGAGAGCGCCTTTCGCACCGCCTCGGTGGCGTCGAACAGCCGTGCCGGCCGGTCGCAAAGGTCGCAGGCGCCGCAGGGCCCGCTCTCCTCGCCGAAGTAGCGCAACAGCACCTGCCGCCGGCAGGCCGTGGCTTCGGCCAGGCCAAGGAGCGCGTTGAGCCGCCCGTGATCGGCCGCCTTGCGCTCCGCCGGCGCCAGGCCTTCGTCGATCTGGGCGCGGCGGAAGCGGATGTCCTCGGCGCCGTAGAGCGTCAGCGTCTCGGCCGGCGCCCCGTCGCGCCCCGCCCGCCCGATCTCCTGATAGTAGCCCTCCACCGATTTCGGCAGGTCGGCATGGGCCACCCAGCGGATGTCGGGCTTGTCGATCCCCATGCCGAAGGCCACCGTGGCCACGACGATCAGCCCGTCCTCGCGCTGGAAGGCCGTCTCCACCCGCCGCCGCTCCTCGGGGTCGAGCCCGGCGTGATAGGCCATCGCCAGATGTCCGGCCCCGGTCAGAGCCGCCGCCAGCGTCTCGGTCTTGGCCCGCGTCCCGCAATAGACGATCCCCGACTGCCCCTTGCGGGCGGCGGCGAAGGCGAGGATCTGGGTGCGGGGGTTGTCCTTCACCGCGAAGGCGAGGTGCAGGTTCGGCCGGTCGAAGCCGCGCAGAAAGGTCGCCGGCGCGCGGCCGGCGAACAGCCGGGTGACGATCTCGGCCCTTGTCTCGGCATCCGCCGTGGCGGTGAAGGCCGACAGCGGCACGTCCAGGGTTTCGCGCAGCGCGCCGATCTTGAGATAGTCGGGGCGGAAGTCGTGGCCCCACTGGCTGACGCAATGCGCCTCGTCCACCGCGATGGCCGAGACGCCGATGCGCCGCAGCATCGGCAGGGTCGCGGCCATCGCCAGCCGCTCGGGCGCGAGGTAGAGGAGTTTCAGCCGCCCCTCATCCAGCGCGGCAAAGACCTCCTCGGTTTCCTCCTCGGTATTGCCCGAGGTCAGCGCCCCGGCCTCCACCCCTGCCGCGCGCAACGCCCTCACCTGGTCGCGCATCAGCGCGATGAGGGGAGAGATCACCAGGGTGACGCCCGGGCGGGTCAGCGCCGGAAGCTGGAAGCACAGCGACTTGCCGCCGCCCGTGGGCATGATGGCCAGCGTGTCGCGTCCGGCGACCACGGCGGCGGTGATCTCGGCCTGACCGGGCCGGAAGGCGGCAAAGCCGAAAACCTCGCGCAGAAGCGCGCGCTCCGCCGCCAGGTCCGGCGCCGGTGCCGTCACAGGTTGTTGCGGACGATGATCTGGGCCGCGTAGATCGCCAGCAGGACCAGGAGCGGGGCGAAGTCGATCCCCGGGGTGCGCGGCAGGTACCGGCGGACGCGGCTGTACACGGGATCCAGCAACCGGTTCAGCCCGTCCCAGAGCTGGGCGACCAGCGGCTGGCGCAGGTTCAGCACCTGGAAACTGATCAGCCAGGACATGATGACATGCGCCAGCACGATCCAGAGCGCGATGTTCAGGAGCAGCATCAGAATCTGGCCGAGCGAATTCACGGGCGCCTCCGCATCATGGGTCGCAGAGAGGTAGCGGCGGGGCCGGGGAAGCGCAACCTCCGCCCTTGACGGCGCCTGCGACGGCAGGCAGGGGCGTTGCGGCTTCCGGAGAACCCGCCCGATGTATCCCCTCGTCCGCATGGCCGCCGCGATCATCAGGGGCCGTCGCGCGCCTCCCATGGCGCTGCTGGACACGCATGTCTCGCACCATATCTGCTGGCCCTGGGACATCGACCCCTGGATGGAGCTGAACAACGGCCGTGCACTGACGCTCTTCGACCTCGGCCGCGTCGGCGCGGGGCAGAGGATCGGCCTGCCGGCGGCGCTGCGCCGCAACGGCTGGGGACTGGCGGTCGCCGGCAGCAGCGTCCGCTACCGCCGCCGCACCCGCGCCTTCGACCGGCTGACGATGACGACACGCTGCGCCGGCTGGGATGAAAGGTTCATCTACACCGAACAGGCGTTGTGGAAGGACGGCGCGTGTTCCGTCCATGTCCTGATCCGTTCCGCCGTCGCCGGGCCGGAGGGGATCGTCCCGCCCGCGCGTCTGGCCGAAGCGCTGGGCCTTTCCGGCGACAGCCCGCCGCTGGCCGGCTGGATCCGGGCCTGGATCGAAGCCGATGCGACGCGGCCATGGCCGCCGGGCATGGCGCCGGTCTGACCAGGCGCGGCGACATCGGGCTGTCACGGGGCCGCAGCACTCTTGCGGCAGGACGGCGCTTTCGTCCAAGATGCCGGATGACCGAAGGACCCCCAGCAAGATGACGGACCCTTTCCTTTCCCCCGACGCACCCGCGCCGGAGGCATTCCTTGACGCGCGCCAGGCCGTCGATCGGCTGGAGGCGATCTATGCCCAGTCGGTGGGCTTCCTCCTCGACGCCTTCCGCCGCACGCTCGACCAGGGCCCCTCCGGCCGCCGCGTCCGCGCCTATTATCCCGAGGTCCGCCTGGCGGTCGGCAGCCATGACAAGACCGACTCGCGCCTCAGCTTCGGGCATGTCTCCTCTCCGGGCGACTATGCCACGACGATCACCCGCCCCGACCTGTTCCGGAACTACCTGATCCAGCAGCTGGGCCTGCTGATCCTGAACCATGGCGTGCCGGTCATCGTCGGCCCCTCGGACACGCCCATGCCGCTGCATTTCGCCGCCGTCTCGCGGGCCGGCCTGCCGGTGCCCCAGGAAGGAGTGCTGACCTTCAGCCTGCGGGATGTCTTCGACGTGCCGGATCTCGCCACCACCAACGACGACATCGTCAACGGCCATCGCCAGACCAATCCCGACGGCTCGATCCCGCTGGCCCCCTTCACCGCCCAGCGGGTGGACTATTCCCTGGCGCGGCTGGCGCATTACACCGCCACCGAGCCCCAGCACTTCCAGAACCATGTGCTCTTCACCAACTACCAGTTCTATGTGGACGAGTTCGAGAAATACGCCCGCGCCATGCTGGCCGATCCCGAGAGCGGCTACACCTCCTTCGTGGCGCCCGGAAACCACGAGATCACCCGGCTCGACACGCCCATCCCCGAGCTTGGGCGCAGCCCGCAGATGCCGGCCTACCATCTCAAGCGAAAGGACTGGCAGGGGATCACGCTGGTCAACATCGGTGTCGGCCCTTCC
>CAZRQN010000129.1:0-8253 GCA_964602115.1 uncultured Rhodobacterales bacterium | reverse complement strand
ACTTCGCCCCGATTTGAGCCCGGAGTCCTTGCCATGCGCGCGCTTCTTCTGACCACGCTTCTTGCCAGCCCGGTCTTCGCCGATGTCATCGAGGCCCCGGGGCCGGTCACGGCGGTGACGCTCTATCCCCAGGGGGCGACGGTGACGCGGAGCGTCACCTTCACCGCGCCGGCGCCGGGGGTGCACGAGATCGTGGTGCCGCTGCCGGTCTATGTCGATGCCCAGAGCCTGAGGATCACCGCGCCCGAGGGCGTGACCATCGGCACGATGAGCGTGGCCGAGGATCGGCCGGCTGTGACCTATGACGCGGATTCGCCGCAGGTAAAGGCGGCCGAGGCCGAGGTGGACCGGATCGAGGCGCTGCTCAGGGACAAGCGGCGGGCGGTGGCCGAGATCCGGGCCAGGGGCGAGGCGGCGCAGGCGCGCGCCGCCTTCCTTCAGGCGCTGGCCCAGCAGCAGGGCGAAGGCAGGGTGATGGCCGGCGGCGTGGAGGACCTGCGGGCGCTGGCCGCGCTCGTCGGCGATGAGGTGCTGGCGGCGCGGGCGGCCTCGCTGAAGGCCGAGGACGACGCGGTGGCGGCGGAGATCGCGCTCCAGCCGGATGTGGAGGCCTATGCCCGCGCCAAGGCGGCGCTGGAGGCGCTGCAGGCGCCGGAGGGCGAGGGCAGCGCGCTGACGCTGGGGATCGTCGCGGCGGTGGCGGGGGAGGTGACGGTGGAGGTCGCCTCGACCACCGACGAGGCCGGCTGGATGCCGGTCTATGACCTGCGGCTGACGCGCGGCCCCGATGCGCTGACCATCGCCCGGGGGGTTCTGGTCGGCCAGGCCACCGGCGAGGACTGGGCCGGGGTCAGCCTGACGCTCTCCACCGCCCGGCCTTCGGAGCAGGCGGCGCCTTCGGACCTTTACCCGATCCTGCGCAGTGCCATCCCCGAGCCGCCGCCGGAGCCGCCGATGCCGATGGACATGGCCCGGGCCGCCACCGAGGGCGGCATGGCCGAGCCGGTGATGGAAGCGGCGGCACCCGCGTCCAAGGCCTCTTTCGACTTCGCTGCCGAAATGCAGGGCGCGGTCTTCACCTACCGCTTCGGCGCCCCGGTCGATATCCGTACCGATGCCGATGCCCTGCGGCTGACGATGGACGAGGTTCAGGCCGAAGTGACGGTGCGGGCGGAAGCCGTGCCCTCGCGCGACACCACCGCCTTCCTTGTCGCCGAACTGACCAACAAGACCGGCCAGCCGCTCTTGCCCGGCAATGCCATGCTCTATGCCGAGGGCGCCATGGTCGGGGCGGCGGAACTGCCGCTGGTTCCCGATGGCGGCAAGGAAACCATGGGCTTCGGCGCCATCGACGGGATCGTGCTCTCGCGCGAGGTGCCCGACCGCTCGACCGGGGAGGAGGGGCTGATCTCCACCTCCAACCGGCAGGACGAACAGGCGATCCTCAAGGTCGAGAACCTGACAGGCCAGGCCTGGCCGCTGAAAGTGACCGATCAGGTGCCCTATTCCGAACAGGACGATCTGGAGATCGCCTGGTCCGCCGATCCCGAGCCCACCACCGACAGCGCCGAGGGCGAGCGCGGCATCCTGACCTGGGAGATGGAACTGGCCCCGGGCGAGACCAGGACGATCACGCTCGACACCTCGCTCTCCTGGCCGGAGGGGATGATCCTGCAATAGGCGGGGGTTCAGCCGTCCACGGCATATTGCCGCAGAATGTCCAGCCGCAGGATATCCAGCGTGCGGGCATGGGTGGCGCGCAGGCGGACCTGCGGCGCGGCGCCTTCCTCATGCGCCTGCAGGAAACGGGAGGCGCAGAGGCACCAGCGGTCGCCGGGTTTCAGCCCGGGGAAGCCGTATTCGGGCCGGGGGGTGGAGAGGTCGTTGCCGAGGTATTTCGACAGCGCCAGAAACTCCGCCGTCATCAGGGCGCAGACGGTGTGCTGGCCGGCGTCCTCCGGCCCGGTATCGCAGCAGCCGTTGCGGTAGAAGCCGGTCACGGGCGCGCGGCTGCACGCCTCCAGCGGCTCGCCGAGGACGTTGAGCGAGGGGTCCATCATCAGGCGTCTCCTCTCCGCGCCAGCTTAGACGCCTCTGCCGCCCTGTCGAGGGGGCGCGTCGGTCAGGGTGGCGACCAGTCGATCCGCCGGCCGTGAAAGTCGGCACGGCCGAGTGCGATGGTCTCGCCGCCCGGCCAGCGGGCGAGGGTGATGGCGGCGCTGTCGGTGCGGCCATCGGCCTCCATCGCAAGGCGGAAGAGCGGGGATTCGTCGCTGCCCGCTGCGGCCATTGCCGCCAGTGCCCGCTCGCGCGTGGCGGCCGGGAAATACTGCCAGGCGATGGAGTGGAAGACGACGCGCACCGTGCCCGGCAGCGGCGGTCGCGCCAGCCGGGCGGCGAGCCAGTCTCCGGCATCCCCCGCCTCCACCCGCAGGTCCTGCCCTGCGGCATGGGCGAGTGCGGCGCTTGTGCGGGACAGCCGTTCGGTCTGGTCGGCCCAGATGTAGGAGAGAAGGCGCAGCCTGTCGGCCGCCGGATCGGCCGGGTGCAGGTCCACCCCGGCGCGGGCCGCGAGGGGCGGGGTCTCGGGCGGTGGCGGACCCTGCCAGTCCGGCGCCAGGGTCAGCACCGGATCGGCCGGTCCCCGGCGCCAGCCCGGCCCGGCGAGGGCATAGCGGTCCCAGTGCAGGTTGAGCCCGGCGCTGGCGCCGAGTTCCAGCCAGTCGAGCGCCCGCCCGCCGCTAAGCGCCCCGATCCGGCCCGCCCCGGCGATGGCCACGGCGGCCCGACGGACCTCGTTGGTCTGGGGCGGGCGGTCGAGCCAGTCCATCAGATGCGCCGTCTCTTCCGCCAGCGCCGCCGCAACCGCCGGACCCAGCGCCGCCGCCTCGCCGCCGGCATAGGCGGCGGCGAGGTCGGGGCGGCGCCCGGCCAGCACCAGCGCATGCAGCGCCCCGGCCAGCCGCAGCGCCACCGCATCGCCCGAGGCGGAGAGATCGCCGGGCCATCCGGCAAGCCGCCGGCCGACCGGCCCCGCCGGATCGAGAAGGCCGGGGACCAGCCGGAGGAGGCGCCCGGTCAGCGGAGAGCCCAGACGCTCGCAGGCCAGGGCCTGGGCTTCGAAGGCCCCCGCAAGGCTCATCTGAAACGGTCCGCCAGCCGCTGGAGCGGGCTGCGCCGGTCCTCGGCTGCGGCTTCGGGCGCGGGATCGGCGGCCTTTGGCGCCGGCTGCGGGGCCGCGCCTTCGCGTCCGGTGTTGCGCGGCGGGTTCATCCGCAGGGCGACGGCGTTCTGGAACCCCGGCCCGTCACCCGCCGCCAGCGCCGGCGCGCCGTCGGAAATGCCGCGCAAGAGGTCGTCGAGCCAGTCGGCATCCGCCTTGGCGAAATCGTGCAGCACATAGGGCGCCACCGCATCCTTGTGCCCCGGATGGCCGATCCCCAGCCGCACCCGGGCATAGGCCTCGCCGAGATGGGCATGGATCGAGCGCAGGCCGTTGTGCCCGGCATGGCCGCCGCCCTGCTTGAGCCTGAGCTTGCCGGGCGCGAGGTCGAGCTCGTCATGAAAGACGGTGATCTCCTCCGGCGCCAGCTTGTGGAAATCCGCCGCCGCCCGCACCGCCTCTCCCGAGAGGTTCATGAAGGTCAGGGGCTTGAGGAGCAGCACCTTCTCCGACCCGAAGCGGCCCTCGGCCAGCTCGCCCTTGAAGGCCCGCTTCCACGGGCCGAAACCATGATCGGCCGCGATCCGCTCCACCGCCATGAAGCCGATGTTGTGGCGGTTGCGCGCATATTGCGTGCCGGGGTTGCCGAGGCCGACCCAGAGTTTCATCCTGCCCTCCGTTGGCGCCTGACTAGCGCGAAAGTGCCGGCGAGGGAACGTCGCTGCGGGGGGCGGGATGGAAAGGGACGACTGGCTGGGGGTGTGGGAGCGCGGCGACATCCGCTTTCACCGCCCCGACCCCAATCCGCTGATGGTCGCGCATCTGCCCGGGCTGGGGCTCGCGCCCGGCGCGCGGCTGTTCCTGCCGCTCTGCGGCAAGAGCGTCGATATCGGCTGGCTGCGGGCGCAGGGGTTCCGGGTGGCCGGCGCCGAGCTGAGCCGTCTGGCGGTGGAGCAGCTGTTCGACAGCCTTGGCGAGACGCCGGACATCGCCGAAGCCGGGGCGCTGCGGCGCTTTTCCGCAAGGGACCTCACCATCCATCAGGGCGATATTTTCGACCTCTCGGCCGCACAGCTCGGTCCGGTCGATGCCGTCTATGACCGCGCCGCCCTGATCGCCCTGCCCGGAGCGCTCCGCCCCCGCTACGCGGCGCATCTGGCGGCCCTGACCGGCGGAGCGCCGCAGCTTCTCCTCACCATCACCCGCCCCGACGACCGTGGCCAGGGCCCGCCCTACTCGGTCGGCGAGGCCGAGGTGCGGAGGCTCTACGGGGAAACCCACGCCATCCGGCCCGTCGCCACCGGCGACTCCGCGCACTGGCCTTTCCGCGAGGAGGTCTGGCTTCTGGGCGGCAGGCCCGAACCGGGCTGAGCCATTGCCGGCGCCTCGGGCTGCCCGACGATTTGACGATGATTTATCGCCGCATGTGCTCCGCGTCGGGGTAAGCTAGCGGCATTGGGCTTATTTCAAAAGCAACCGCATCAGGGAGAGAATTTTCATGGCGAAGAACCCCGGCAAGGGAGCGGATCCGCTGACTGCATTCTTTAAGTCGCTGAAGAACATCTTCGGCGGGGCGCCGCACTCCGGCGACGATCAGGCGGCCCAGGCCGAAACCGCTGCAGTCGCCGGCCACAAGGTGCAGGTGAAGCCGGTGAAATTCTCGGCCCAGTCCCGCGCCGCGCTGTCGGTGCTGGCGCTGCGCGCCCAGGTAGACGCCATTGCGCCCCACCGCAGCATCGCCTCGGACGGCATCCTCGGCGACGACAATCACAAGAAGACGAAGTCGGACCACAACCCGTGGGTCATGGATGGCGCCAGCGGCGTGGTTACCGCTATCGACATCACCCACGATCCGGACCGTGACTGCGACGCGGGGCTGTTGGCCGAAGCGCTCGTCGCCTCCCGCGATCCGCGCATCAAATACATCATCTACAACAGTCGGATCATCAGCGCCGAGGTCAATCCTTGGGTCTGGCGCGCCTATGCTGGGGCCAACAAGCATACCCTTCATGTCCATGTTTCGGTGCAGACCGACAAGTCGCTCTACGACGACACCACGGCCTGGAACCTGTCGCTGATGACCGGCGGCAAGAAGCCTGCCAAGACGCCGAAGGTGATCGGCAGCCCGCCGTCGGCGGTCGAGCCGGTGGCCGCCGGCGCCAGTATCGCCTGGGGCAGGAAGGTCAGCCCAGCTTTCAAGGCCAAGGTCATCGCCATCGCCGAAAGGCTCCGCCTGGACGCAAACTGGCTGATGGCGGTGATGGCCTTCGAGACCGGGCGCAGCTTCAACCCTGCGGAGCCAAACCGCGCCGGATCGGGTGCGATCGGGCTGATCCAGTTCATGCCCAAGACCGCCACCTACCTCGGCACCACGACGGCAGCGCTGGCGGCGATGACGGCGGTCGACCAGCTCGACTATGTGGAAAAGCACTTCAAGCCCAATGCGGGAAAGATGGCGACACTCGCCAGCGCCTATATGGCGGTACTCCTGCCCAGCGCTGTGGCCAAGCCCGATTCGCATGTGCTCTTCGCCGCGCCGAGCAAGGCCTACAAGCTCAACGCCGGACTGGACGCCGATGACGACGGCAAGATCACCAAGGCCGAGGCAGCGGCCAAGGTGCAGGCGGCGCTGGTCGAGGGGATGCGGCCGGAGAATTTCGGCTGAAACGACACCGAAAGAGAAAAGGGGCCCTGCACCGACGGCGCGGGGCCCCTGTCCTGTCGAACCTCAGGCTCAGCCCGCCGCCGCCGCCGATTCTTCCGACCGCAGGCCGGTGGGCGCGGTGATGTTGGCGATGACGAAGTTGCGCTCGATCGTGGGTTTCACGTCCTCGGGCAGTTCCACGTCGCGGATGTGGATGACGTCGCCGATGTCGCGGCCGGAGAGATCGACGGTGATCTTTTCCGGGATGTGGCCGGCGAGGCAATCAAGTTCCACTTCCGGGCGCACGATGGTCAGCGTGCCGCCGCGCTTGAGGCCCGGAGACTTGTCCTGGTTGATGAACTCGACATGGATGTAGAGGTTCACCCGGCTGGTGCGGCGCAGGCGCATGAAATCGACATGCACCGGCGTGTCCTTGACCACATCGCGCTGCACGGCGCGGCAGATCACGCGCACGTCCTCGTGGCCTTCGACCTTGAGGTTGAACAGCGTCGAGAGGAAGCGGCCCGCCTTGAGGCGCTTCAGGAGGTAGTAATAGGGAAGCTTGATCGGCAGGGGCTCCTTGCCACCGCCGTAAACAATGCCGGGTACGGTCTCGTCGCGACGAGCCTGACGGGCGGCCCCCTTGCCTGTCCCCGTCCGTACCTCGGCGACCAGATCCGGGATCTCGCCAGCCATGAGGGTCTCCATTGGTTGCGTCTTGTTCCCGCCCTCCAAGGGTGTGCGGCGAACCGGGGGCCTGTAGCGGGGAATCGCCCGGGGGACAAGGGGAAGCGCGTGACAGCCTCGGCAGGCGGAGGCAAGATCGTCCGCAGGCCCGGATGGGGAGGCGGAGATGGCGGTCACGGTTCTGGTCGGCACGACCAAGGGCGCCTTTGTCCTGCGCGGCGATGACGGGCGCGGCGGCTGGCAGGTCTCGGGGCCGCATTGCGGCGGCTGGCCGATCAACCATGTGATCGGCGACCCCGCAACCGGGCGGCTGTGGGCCGGGGGCGGCGGCGAGTGGCAGGGCGCCGGCGTCTGGCATTCGGCGGACGGCGGCGAGACCTGGGCGCTGTCGCTTCTCTCCAACGGCAAGTTCGACGCCTGGCTGGCCAGCGATCCCGGCCTGCAGGCCTATACCGGGGCCAGGCCCAATCCGCCGGCCCCCTTCACCGGCGAGGTCGAGGCGATCTGGTCGCTGCACCGGGCCGGGGATGCGGTCTTTGCCGGCGGCAAGCCCGGCAAGCTCTACCGCAGCGGCGACGGCGGCGAGACCTGGGAGGGTGTCGCCTCGCTGAACGCCCATCCGACGCGCGAGGACTGGCGCCCGGGCGCGGCGGGGCTGGTGCTGCATTCCATGGTCTCCGATCCGGCCGATCCGGCCAAGCTCTGGGCGGCGATCTCGGCCGCCGGGGTCTTCGCCACCGAGGACGGCGGCGCCAGCTGGGAGCGGCGCAACCGGCTGTCGAATGCCGGGCCTGCCCATGTCCATGCCGGGGGCCCGCGCGGGCACGAGGGGCATGACACCGGGCTTTGCGTCCACAACCTCGCCCGGGCGGAGGGCGGCGGCGATCTCCTTTACCAGCAGAACCACCATGGCGTCTTCCGCAGCCGCGACGGCGGGCGAAGCTGGGATGCGATCTCGGAGGGTCTGCCCTCCACCTTCGGCTTTCCGATCGCCGTCGATCCCGCCGACCCGGCGACGGTCTGGGTCCTGCCCTTGAACGGCGACATGCTGGGCCGTTTCCCGCCCGGGGCCGCCGCCGCCGTCTGGCGCTCCACCGATGGCGGCGAGACCTGGGCGGCGCAGCGTGCCGGCCTGCCGCAGAGCGCCTGTTTCTTCACCGTGCTGCGCCAGGCCATGGCGGTGGACCGCGCCACGCCCACCGGGGTCTATTTCGGCACCAACTCCGGCTCGGTCTTCGCCAGCCGCGACCGGGGCGAAAGCTGGGAGGAGATCGCCCGCCACCTGCCGACCGTACTGTCGGTGGAGACGCTGACCGCAGCCTGAGCCGGCCACAGGTTGACTCCGCCGCGCGGCGGGCGTATCCGCGCGCCGACTTCCCCGGAGGCCCTCACGCTTCCGGTCCCTTGGGCCATGCCCGGGATCGCCACCCGTCAGCGCGTTGCGCCCGCGGGTGCCGTTGCCCATTGGCCCGCCGCCCGCCGGCCCCATATCGGGGCGAAACGAGGAGTGAGTGCGATGTTCGAATCCCTCTCGCAACGCCTGGGCGGCGTTTTCGACCGGCTGACCAAGCAGGGCGCGCTGTCGGAGGCCGATGTCACCGCCGCGCTGCGCGAGGTGCGGACCGCGCTGCTGGAGGCCGATGTCGGCCTGCCGGTCGCCCGCGACTTCATCTCCCGGGTGACGAAGGAAGCGACCGGCGCCCGGGTGACGAAATCGGTCACGCCCGGCCAGCAGGTCGTCAAGATCGTCCATGACGAA
>CAZRQN010000128.1:0-8312 GCA_964602115.1 uncultured Rhodobacterales bacterium | reverse complement strand
GCCGCGCGGGAGGGGTGAACCTTCAGCGCGCCTGGGGAAGGCGCAGGGTTTCAACCTCGGTCACAATCCAGTCGAGCGGCTGGTCGGTGGGCTCGCGCGGCACTTCCGCCACTTCCTGCGCGGCGAAGGCGAAGCCTACCGCCAGGGTCGGGCGGCGTGCGCGCAGCATCTCCAGCGTCCGGTCGTAGAAGCCGCCGCCATAGCCGAGGCGGTAGCCCTGCCGGTCCCAGGCGAGAAGCGGCACGATCAGCACCTCGGGTTCAAGCCATTCGCCCGCCGCCGGGATCAGGGCGCCGAATTCGCCCGCCACCAGCGCGCAGTCGGGGGTCCATTGGCGAAAGCGCAACGGCATGTCCTTGCCGGGAATGACCGGCACGCCGACGGGCCCCCGATGCGCGGCCATCGCTGGCAGCGGATCGATCTCGGTCCGCATGGGCATATAGCCGGAGAGGGTCTTTCCCGCATGCGGGGCCAGTACCTCGGCCAGCCGTTCCGCCGCCCCGCCCTGACCCAGCGCGAAGGCCTCCTTGCGCACCGCAAAGGCGGCCTTGCGCGCCGCAGCCTTGATCCCGGCGAGACTCATAGCAGGATCACCGTGGCCAGGCCGAGGAAGGCGAAGAAGCCCATCACATCGGTGAGTGTCGTCACGAACGTGCCCGAGGCCAGCGCCGGATCGAGGCCGAAACGGTCGAGCGTCAGCGGCACCAGAAGCCCGCCCAGTGCGGCGACGATCTGATTGGCGATCATCGCGAGGCCGAGGACCAGCCCCAGGGGCAGGCTGCCGAAGATCAGCGCCCCCGCCCCGCCGAGGATCAGCGCCAGCCCGATCCCGTTCAGGATGCCGGCACCCAGTTCCCGCATGGCCACGCGGCGGGCATTGGCCCGGGTCAGGTCGCGCGTCGCCAGCGCCCGGACCGCCACTGCCAGCGCCTGGGTTCCGGCAATACCGCCGGTGGAGGCGACGATCGGCATCAGCGCCGCCAGCGCCACGATCGCCACGATCGTCGGTTCGAACTGCGAGATCACCAGCGCCGAGAGCGAAGCGGTGAAAAGGTTCAGCACCAGCCAGGGCAGGCGCTGGCGCACCGTTGCCAGCGGCCCGTCGCTGACGCTCGCGTCGTCGCCCGCGCCGGCCATGCGCAGCATGTCTTCCTCGTGCTCCTCATCCAGCACCGCCATGGCGTCGTCGATGGTGATGACGCCGACCAGCCGGCCGCCGGTATCGACCACCGGGCAGGAGATCAGGTGGTACTGGTTGAACATGTAAGCGACATCGGTCTCGGATTCATTTGCCTCCACCGTGCGGAAACTGTCCTCGGTGATGTCGGCCAGCCGCACGTCCCGCCGCGACGACAGGACCCGGCCCAGCGTGACATAGGCCACCGGCTCCATGCGCGGATCGACGAGGATGACGTGGTAGAATTGGTCCGGCAGGTGCTCGGCGGTCCGCAAAAAGTCGATGGCCTCGCCCACGGTCCAGTGCTCGGGTGCCACGACCGTCTCGCGCTGCATCAGGCGTCCGGCGGTATATTCCGGATAGGCCATGGCCGCCTCGACGGCGGCCCGGTCGGCGTCTTCGAGCGCATCGAGCACCGCCTCGGCCTGCGGGCCTTCCAGATCCTCCAGAAGGTCCACGACATCGTCGGTCTCGAGATCGCGGACGGCTTCGACCAGCACATCCGGCGGCAGCGCCTCCACCACCTCGTCGCGGATCGATTCGTCGATCTCGGAGAGGATCTCGCCGTCGATCCCGCCGTGCCACAGCGCCAGCAGTGCCTGGCGCTCGGACGGCGCGATCTGCTCCAGCAGGTCGGCAACGTCGGCGGCATGAAGCGGATCGAGCAGCGCATCGACCCTGCCGGCATCCCCGGCCTCAAGCGCTTCCAGTACCGCCTCTGTGCGTCGATCGTCGAGCACGACATCGTCGTCGTTGTCAGCGATCTCCGCCATGCCGGCCTCCCGGGGTTTTTCCGCCGCGACCTTAGACCACGTTCCGCTGCTGCGGGCCAGCGCCCCACAGCGCAGGTCGGCAGGAGCCGGGCGGCTGGTCAGGCCGGCGCGTCAGGCGCAGCGGAACTCGGCGGACCAACCGCAACCTCCTGATTTCAGGTCCACTATGCCGCAGACGTACCTGCAGCGCCGCTGCGGGCGGTTCCCACGGCGGCGAAAACCACCTAGTTTCACCCCGTCAGACAGGGGACCACAGGCATGGCCGATCTGATCCTTGGGCAAACGCTCGGCTTCGCTGGCGATCCGTTCCGCGAGGGATCTGCGGTCGCGCGGCATGAGCGCCAGGGCGCGGTTCTGGTGGAGGGCGGGCGGATCGCGGCGGTCGGGCCGGCGGATCGGCTGCGCGCCGCCCATCCCCGGGCCCGGGTGACGGACCATGGCGCGTCCCTGATCTCGGCCGGTTTCGTCGATGCCCATGTCCACTATCCCCAGACCGCGATCATCGCCTCCTGGGGCAAGCGGCTGATCGACTGGCTGAACCTCTATACCTTTCCCGAGGAGATGCGCTTTTCCGATCCCGCCTATGCGGCCGGGGTGGCGGAGCGCTATCTCGACCTGGTGCTGGCGCACGGCACCACCACGGTCTGCACCTATGCCACGATCCACCCCGCGTCGGTCGATGCGATCTTTTCGGCGGCGCGGGCGCGGGGGCTGCGGCTTTTCGCCGGCAAGACCTGCATGGACCGCAACGCCCCCGAAGGGCTGCGCGACACGCCGCAGTCGGCCTATGACGACAGCAAGGCGCTCCTGCAGAAATGGCACGGGGTGGACCGGCTGTCCTATGTCATCACCCCCCGTTTCTCGCCCACCTCCACTCCCGAGCAACTGGCGGCGCTGGGGACCTTGTGGGCGGAGCACCCGGGCTGTCTGATGCAGACGCATCTCTCCGAGCAGACCGACGAATGCGCCTGGGTGAAGGACCTCTTCCCCCAGAGCCGCGACTACCTCGACACCTACGAGGCGCAGGGCCTGCTGCGCGCGGGCGCGGTCTATGGCCATGCGATCTATCTCACCGAACGCGAGCGGGCGCGGCTGGTCGAAGCCGGGGCCTCGCTGGTCCATTGCCCGACCTCCAACACTTTCATCGGCTCGGGCCTGTTCGACATGGGGCTGGCCGCGCACCTGCGGGTCGGGCTGGCCACCGATACCGGGGGCGGGTCGTCCTTCTCGATGCTGCGGACGATGGCGGCGGCCTATGAGATCGGCCAGCTGCGCGGCAACCCGCTGCATCCCGCCCAGCTCTGGTGGCTGGCTACGCAGGGCTCGGCCCGGGCGCTGCATGCCGAGGACCGCATCGGCAATCTCGCCCCGGGGATGGAGGCGGATCTGGTGGTGATCGACCTGGCCTCAACTCCCGCCATCGAGCAGGCGACACGTCGGGCCGGCGACATCTGGGAAGCCATCTTCCCGACCATCATGATGGGCGACGACCGGGCGATCCGCGAGGTGTGGATCGGGGGCAGGCCGCTCAGGCGCGGATGAGGAAGCTGTCGCCCTCCCACAGGGGTACGCCGGTATTGCGGGCGATCACCTGCGACAGGTTCGTCGTCGCCGCGACGATCTCCATCCCCTCCGGGCTGAAGGCCCCCGGCCCATAGACGCGCTTGGCGAGCAGGGGATTGGTCAGCGCCTGGGTAAAGGCGTCGTTGGCGACCATGGTGGTCAGCAGCTCGCCCATCATGTCGGGGTCATCGTAACCCTCGGCAAAGATGCCCACGAACCATTCCAGGCGCTCGATGTCGCCGTAGAGCTCGCGCAGGCGCCCGGCAAGCACCGGATCCTGTGTCAGGGATTCGAAATCAGCATAGGGTTCCAGTCCGCAGAGACGCCGATAGGCATTGAAATTCTGCAAGCCGCAACCGCGCGCCATCTCGATGCTGAGCCGCTTGACGCCCGGCCGGTCCTGTTCCCCCGGAGGCCCCTTCAAGTCATCGGTCAGGAAGGAATGGGTGTTGCCCAGGCCGATCCGCCCTGCCGGCTGATGCGTTGCCGCCTCGATCACCGCGTTCAGTCCCCGGCGCCGCATCCAGGCGATGGCCCCCCGGAAATGCTGCGCCTCGATCTCTTCGCCGGCGACAACGATCCGGTCGGGGATCAGGTCGTGCCAGCGGTAGAGCAGGGCGAACTCGACCGGGATCCAGTTGGTCCGGTACCACGGCTTGCGCTCGGCCATGCCGGGGACGATCTCCAGCGGGAAGGGCACCGGCGCAATATGGACGATGTAGTCGCCGATGACGATGTTGAGCAGAACCACGATGGCGGTGCTGCGCGCCGACTGGAAGACGCGCTCGTCGTCCCAGTCGGGATGGGCGGCGGCGATGATCCCGGCAATGCGGTTGTGCTCGCGCAGGAAGAGCGTGTTCATCAGCACATGGCCGGCGGTGGCATTGCCGTGCTCCAGCCCGACCGCCATCATGAGCAGGCGGCCGGCGTCGGGAATGGCGCCGAAGACGCGCTGGAAATTCGCCTGGGTATAGAGGCCGGGGCGGATCTCGGTGCCATCCGGGGCGAGAACCGGGGCGAAGACCGGGCGCAGCCGCACCTCGCCATCGACCTTTTCGAACAGCTGGTCGGGCCATTCCTCGCCGTCGATGATCTGGCTGCGCAGGCGCCCCCGGCCCTTCACCGCCGGCGCCGGTTCGCGCAGCATCGCCGTCTGCGCTTCGGTCTGGCCGTAGATCTGGCAGAGGTCGATCTCGTGGTTGCTCTCGTTCATGCGGAAGCCGCGCGGCTTGCTCGGGTCCTCCCATTTGGTGCGCAGGAATCCGTCGGTGAACCACTGGGCGAAGAAGGGAAACAGGATCGACGTGTCGCTCGCCGGCCGGAAGGTCCGGCGCCGGAAAAGATCGAGCACCTTCTCGATCGGCGGCTCGGCCGGGGCCGTCTGCGGCTCGGCGCGGCCGAGATGCCTCCCGGAAAAGCGCCGGTCGGTCAGCCCGGGCCAGGACGTGTAGTCGGCGGCCATCGAGATCGCCCGGGGCCGCACCGGCAGGGCATTCGCGTAGCGGTCGATCAGGGCCTCGGTCAAAGCGCGGCGCAGGAACGGGATGCGCGCAAGGAAACGGGAAATCCGGTCGAGGAGCGGTCTGGGGATGAAGGAGAGAACCGAGGACGTCGCTGACATGAATGCCTCCGTGACAATGCGGTGCCGGTGAAAACACCACCACTATGACGCGAATCCGTTCCCGATCAATCGCCACCTGCGGCATGGCGCGGCCCTTGCCCGCGCCGGGCGGCGCGGGTTAGAACAAGGCATGAACGGCTATCGCCTCTCGCTCTGCGGTGCAGAGCTTCTTGCCCGCCCTTCCGGGGTCCTGTGGTGGCCTGCGGAGCGGCTGCTGGCGGTGGCCGACCTGCATCTGGGCAAATCGGGCCGGCTGGCGCGGCGGGGCGGGGCGCTGCTGCCGCCCTACGAGACGGCAGAGACGCTGGACCGGCTGGCGGCCGAGGTCGCCGCCCTGCGCCCCGGGGTCGTCGTGGCGCTGGGCGACAGTTTCGACGATGACACCTGCGCCGAGGAGGCCGGGCCCTCGTTGCACAAGGCGCTGGCGGCGATGGCGGTGCCGCGCTGGATCTGGGTGGCGGGAAACCATGATCCCGCGCCCGGCGGCCTGCCCGGCGCGGTGGCGGAGGCTTTCGCCGCCGGGCCGCTGACCTTCCGCCACATCGCCCTGCCCGGGGCTGCGGGCGAGATCTCCGGCCACTACCATCCCAAGGCGCGGCTTGCCGGGGTGTCGCGGCCCTGTTTCCTGGCCGATGGGGCGCGGGTGATCCTTCCGGCCTTCGGCGCCTATACCGGCGGGCTGGCCTCATCCGATCCGGCGCTGTCGGCGCTGATGGCGCCGCAGGCGCTGGCGATCCTCACCGGACCCGCCGTCCTTGCCTGCCCGATGCCGCGCGGCCGCGCCGCCTGACGGCGCCGCCTTGCGGGGCAGACGGCCTCAGCCCCCCGCGCCTGCCGGAAGTGCTGCGATCACCGTCTCGATCGTGGCGGCCATTTTTTCGGCGATCTCCTCCAGCTCCTCCGCCGAAGCGTTGAAGGGCGGAGCGAGGATCACCGTGTCGCCGGACCTGCCATCGGCATTGCCGCCGGTCGGGTAGCAGATCAGCCCGCGCCGCAACCCCTCGGCCCGGACGCGGCCGTTCACGCCGAGTGCGGGGTCGAAGGGGGCGCGGGTCTCCGGGTCGGCGACGATCTCCAGCCCCAGGAAGAACCCACGCCCCCGGATGTCGCCCAACTCCGGCACATGGGCGAGGCGCTGCCGCAGGCTTTCTGCCAGCTTCGGCCCTTCGGCGGCGACCCGGGCCACCAGCCCTTCCTCGGCGATGATCCGCTGCACCGCCACCCCGGCGGCCAGACAGGCGGTGTGGCCGGTATAGGTGTGGCCGGTCAGCGGCCCGCCATGGCCTTGCCGCAGCACCTCGGCTACCTCGCGGGTATAAACGGCGGCGCCGAGCGGCAGGTAGCCGCCGGAGAGCGACTTGGCCACGGTCAGGATGTCGGGCTCCACCCCGTCGGCCGCGCTGGCCCGCCAGACCCCGGAGCGGCCGGAGCCGCACATGACCTCGTCGGCGATCACCAGCACGCCATGCCGCCGGCAGACCTCGGCCATGGCCCGCCCATATCCGTCCGGCGCCGGCAGGGCCCCGCCGGCGGCGCCGACCACCGGCTCCCAGAGGAAGGCGGCGACATTGCCGGGACCGAGGCGCTGGATCTCGGCCTCCAGTTCGGCGGCGAGGAAGGGGACGAGCGCCTCGCGGCTCACCCCTGGCGGCAGGCGGTAGGCATTGGCCGCGCTGACCCTTCCAACCTCGGGCAGGGCCCCGGCAAAGGCGCGCTGGCGCTCCTCGAAACCCGACAGCGCCGTGGCCATCAGCGTGTTGCCGTGCCAGGAGCGCCTGCGGGCGATGAACTTCACCCGGGCGGGCTTGCCCCGGTCGTAGTGGTACTGGAGCGCGATCTTGACCGCGCTTTCCACCGCTTCCGAGCCGCCGGTGACGAAGACCATGTCGGTGTAGGTTGGGCCGCAATTGGCGGCGATGATCTCGGTCATCTCCTCCAGCGCGTCGGCGGTGAAGAGATAGCGGTAGCCATGCGCCACGCGCTCCATCTGTGCCGCGACGGCGGCATTGACCCGCGTGTCGCCATGGCCGAGGCAATAGACCGCCGGCCCGCCGGAGCCGTCGATATAGCGCTTGCCCTCTCTGTCCCAGAGATAGCTGCCCCGCCCGTGCGAAATGCGCGGCAGGGGCCCCTGGGTGACGTCATTGGCATTGACGGACGGGCGCGGCATGGATGGTCCTCCTGCGCGGCGGCGTGACATGCCGGGCCGGCTGCGGTCAATCCCGGCGCCCTTGTGATCACACGCGGAAAAGCTGTGATCACGAATGCCCGATTCTTGGGCGGCATCGAGATTTTCCTTTGGCGTCACGCCGCTGCCATGGCAGGGAAGGCCGGCAAACCGGCCGCGAGGGACGCCATGAACATCCACGAATACCAGGGCAAGGCGCTGCTGCGCAGCTACGGTCTCCCCGTCTCGGACGGCCGCATCGTGCTCAAGGCCGAGGAGGCGAAATCCGCCGCCGCCGAGATCGACGGCCCGGTCTGGGTGGTCAAGGCGCAGATCCACGCCGGCGGGCGCGGCAAGGGCAAGTTCAAGGAGCCCGAGGCCGGCGACAAGGGCGGGGTGCGCATCGCCAAGTCGGTGGGCGAGGCGGCCGAACAGGCCCGGATGATGCTGGGCCGCACGCTTGTCACCAAGCAGACTGGCCCGGCCGGCAAGCAGGTGAACAGGGTCTATATCGAGGACGGCAGCGAGATCGCCAAGGAGTTCTACCTGGCGCTGCTGGTGGACCGCGCCACCTCGCGCATCTCCTTCGTCGCCTCCACCGAAGGCGGCATGGACATCGAGCAGGTGGCCCATGACACGCCCGACAAGATCCACACCTTCACCGTCGATCCGGCCTCGGGCCTGTCGGACTTCCACGGCCGCCGCGTCGCCTTCGCGCTGGGGCTGGAGGGCGGCCAGGTCAAGCAATGCGTCAACCTGATCCGCACCCTCTACAAGCTCTTCGTGGACAAGGACATGGAGATGCTGGAGATCAACCCGCTGATCCTGACCACCGACGGCCAGATCAAGTGCCTCGACGCCAAGATGGGCTTCGACAACAACGCACTCTACCGCCACCCCGAGATCGTGGCGCTGGCCGACGAGACCGAGGTGGACCCCAAGGAACTCGCCGCGCAGAAGTTCGACCTGAACTATATCGCGCTCGACGGCGAGATCGGCTGCATGGTCAAC
>CAZRQN010000127.1:0-8461 GCA_964602115.1 uncultured Rhodobacterales bacterium | reverse complement strand
GCGAGCGCCCCCGCCCCTGGGCGGGGTCGAGCCCGCCGCTCCTCCCCCCAACCGGTGGAGCGGCCCACTTCGGGCCGCGACAGAGGGCGGGAGGGTGCGGGCGAAGGACGGGCGGTTCGCCTCGGCGCTGGCGGTTCCGGCGTGGCTCGCCTAGGGTCCTGACGATGTCCGCGTCCGCCACTTTCGCCGCCCCCGACGGCACCTCCATCTCCTATGCCGAGGAGGGCCAGGGCCTGCCCGTCCTTTGCCTGTCCGGCCTGACCCGGACCATGGCAGACTTCGACTATCTCCGGCCCCATCTGCCCCCCTGCCGTTTGATCCGCATGGATTATCGCGGGCGCGGCGGGTCGGGCTGGTCGGGCGCGGCCAGCTACACGATCCCGACCGAGGCGGCGGATGCGCTGGCGCTGCTCGACCACCTCGGCGTCGCACAGGCGTCCTTGATCGGAACCTCGCGCGGCGGGCTGATCGGGATGGTACTGGCCGCCACGGCAAAACACCGTCTGCGGGGCCTCTGTCTCGTCGATGTCGGCCCGGTGCTCGATCCCGCCGGGCTCGGCAGGATCGGCGACTATCTGGGGCGCAATCCTGAAGCGAAGACCCATGCGGAGATGGCAGCGCTTCTGCCCCGCGTCTCGCCGGGTTTCGCCGCTGTGCCGGCGGAGCGCTGGCTTGCCGAGGCGCGCAGGCACTGGCGCGAGACGCCCGATGGCCTGCGCATCACCTACGACCCGGCGCTACGGGCTGCCGTCCTTGGTGGCGGAGCAAGTCCGGCGCCCGACCTCTGGCCGCTCTACGACGCCTGCGCCGGCCTGACGCTGGCACTGATCCGGGGCGCGGGTTCGGACCTGCTCTCCGCCGCCACGGCGGACGAGATGCAGCGCCGCCGCCCCGACCTGATCCGCGCCGAAGTGCCGGGGCGCGGCCATGTGCCCTTTCTCGACGAGCCGGAAAGCCTGGCCGCGATCCGCAGCTTTCTGGAGGCCTGCGCATGAGTGACATCGCCCGGATCGAGGCCGCCGCTGCCCGGCTGGCCGGCCATGCCCGGCTGACCCCGTTGCTCTCGGCCCCGGGGCTGGACGTGCTGGCCGGGCGGCGGGTCTGGGTCAAGGCGGAGTGCCTGCAGCACACCGGCTCGTTCAAGTTCCGGGGCGCCTGGGCGGCGGTCTCGGCCATACCAGAGGCCGACCGCGCGCGGGGCGTGATCGCCGTCTCCTCGGGCAATCACGCCCAGGGCGTGGCGCTGGCCGCCGCGCGCCATGGCACCCGCGCCCGCATCGTCATGCCCGCCGACGCGCCGCGCGCCAAGATCGCCGGGACGGAGGCGCTGGGCGGCGAGGTGCTGCTCTATGACCGCGCCAGCGAGGACCGCGACGCGGTCGCCGCCGCAGCCCAGGGCGAGCGGTGGATGATCCGCCCCTTCGACGACGCCGAAGTCATCGCCGGCCAGGGCTCGGTAGGGCTGGAGATCGCGGAACAGGCGATGGGCGCCGGGATTGCGCAGGCCGAGGTCGCCGTCTGCTGCGGGGGTGGCGGGCTGTCCTCCGGCATCGCGCTGGCCCTTGCGCATCGGGCGCCGGGGTTCCGCGTCCGCACCGTCGAGCCCCTGGGCTTCGACGACATGGCCCGCAGCCTTGCCGCCGGCAGGCCGGAGCGCAACCCCGCACTGACCGGCTCGATCTGCGACGCGATCCTGACGCCGGCCCCGGGGGCGCTGACCTTTCCGATCCTGTCCCGCCTCGCCGGCGCGGGGATCGCGGTCAGCGACGAGGAGGCGCTGCGCGCCATGGCGCTGGCTTTCCGCCATCTCAAGCTCGTCCTCGAACCCGGAGGCGCGGTGGCGCTGGCCGCCGCGCTGTTCCGCCCCGAGGCCTTTGCGGGCGAGGATGTGATCGCGGTGGCCTCGGGCGGCAATGTCGATCCGCCGGTCTTTGCCCGGGCGCTGGAGTTGCTGGACTGAGGCACGCCGCCCGGAAAACGGCGCGTCCTGTCGGTTTTCTCCAAGCTTTCGCCGCCGAAGGGCAAAAGATCGGCCCGACCCCACCGCCGACCTCCCGCCGGCACGCCCGCCGGGACCGACGCCCCGACCGGAGGGACGCGCGATGCGCCTCAAGGACCTGGAGATCTTCGTCGTCGCGCCGCCGGCGCCGGGCTGGGGCGGGCGCTACTGGATCTTCCCGCGCCTGACCACCGATGACGGCATCACGGGCTATGGCGAGTGCTATGCCTCCACCGTCGGGCCCAAGGCGATGCGGGCGGTGATCGAGGATGTCTTCGCCCGCCACATGCAGGGCGAGAACCCGGAAAACATCGAGCTGATGTTCCGCCGCGCCTATTCCTCGGGCTTCACCCAGCGCCCCGATCCCACGGTCATGGGCGCCTTCGCGGGCCTGGAGATCGCCTGCTGGGACATTCTCGGCAAGGCGCGGGGCCGCCCGGTCTGGGCGCTGCTCGGCGGCAGGATGAACGAGCGCATCCGCTCCTATACCTATCTTTACCCCGAGCCCGGCAAGGAGAGCGCCGATTTCTGGGTCGATCCCGATGCGGCGGCCGAGGCGGCGGCGCGCTTCGTGAGCCAGGGCTTCACCGCGGTGAAGTTCGATCCTGCCGGCCCCTATACGATCCGGGGCGGGCACGAACCGGCGATGTCGGACATCACCCGTTCGGTGGCGTTCTGCAAGGCGATCCGCGAGGCGGTGGGCGACCGGGCCGACCTCCTGTTCGGCACCCATGGCCAGTTCACCACGCCGGGCGCCATCCGGCTGGGCCGCGAGATCGAGCCCTACAATCCGCTGTGGTACGAAGAGCCGATCCCGCCCGACAACCTGCTGGAGTTTGCCGAGGTGGCGCGCCATGTCCGGGTGCCGCTGGCCACCGGCGAGCGGCTGACAACCAAGGCCGAGTTCGGCACCCTTCTGCGTGCCGGTGGGGTGAAGATCCTCCAGCCGGCGCTCGGTCGCGTGGGCGGCATCTGGGAGGCGAAGAAGATCAGCGCCATGGCCGAGATCTTCAATGCCGAGATGGCACCGCATCTCTATGCGGGCCCGGTGGAATGGGCGGCCAATGTCCATCTCGCCGCCTCGATCCCCAATCTGCTGATCGCCGAGACGATCGAGACCGGCGGCGCCTTCCACCTGAAGCTGATCCGCAACTCGATCCGCTGGGAAGACGGCTATATCTTGCCGCCCGAGGCGCCGGGCCTTGGCATCGACTTCGACGAGGACCTCGCCCGCGCTCATCCCTATACGGGCAGCGCCCTGCACCTGCAGATGCAGGAGGCGCCCTGCGACTATCGCCACGGCAACCGCTTCGAAGGCGGGGCGCCGCACAATGACCGGGACTAGGCCCTACATGCCGGCGGAAGAGTGTGTGCGGAGTTTCAGCTCGACCTTGGCCTTGGCATAGGAGTCAGCCCAGGGCTTCTTGGTCTTCACGCATTTTGGGCCCGCCCTGCTGCGCCTCTTCCGCCGTCAGATAGACGGGGAAACTCTGCGCGCTGAAAGGCAGTATGCGTCCGTCGGCCGAAACCATCAGCGCCCGCAGGAGCTTGGACCGGTGCGGGCGGGCGGTGGCGCTGTCCTTGTCCATCCATGTCGCCCCGCAGACGGCGAGCTTGCCGTCAATCTCGGTCAGGAAGGCCGCCAGCGCCACCAAGCCGCTGCTGTCAACACTGATGCCGATCACGACGGTCTTGTCCGACCATTGCAGCGGTGCCGCCAGTGCGGGGACGGGAAAGAGTCCGGCAAGGACCGTGAGAACCCGGAAAATACGCATCGCCAATTCCTTTTCCAATGACACGGGGAATTGTGCCAGTGGTGGCAGAGCGGCAGGCCTGGGTCAATCGGGATCCGTGCCGGCGCCGGGCTCAGGCCTCGCGCCCGAGTACCGTCACGATGGCCGGACCGCCTCCGGGACGGCGGCGGAAGAACAGGTCGATGCGCTGGATGTCCCGGTCGTCGCCAGGCAGCGCGATGGCGCGGGTCTGTCCGCCCCGTTCGATGAAGTTGCGGATGTTGAAGCCCTGCGTCTTGCCGTTGGCGAAGGTGACATGGACCTTGTTGATGAAGATCCCGTTCTCTGCCACCTCCAGGCGGATGGCATCGAACCGCCGGCCACCGTCCAGCACGATCCGGTCATGATCGCCGCCCGGCTTCACCGTCCGCCGCCCCAGCACCACCCAGCCCTTGGCCAGCGCCAGCGTCGGGGCGAGCGCTACCGCCGCCACGGCAAATGCCCGGTTCACAAAAGCCCTGCGTGTCGTCATCGAAGTTCCTCCCGAAAAAATCCCTGACCCGGCAACGGTCCCTTCTCGAACGTCGCCGCCCGCGACTTCCGTCGCACCGGCCGAAAGCGAATGGCGACCCCGGAAGGAATCGAACCCTCAACCTCGGACTTAGAAGGTCCTTGCTCTATCCAGTTGAGCTACGGGGCCGCTGGCGGTTCTTCTGGCGCGGGCGGCGCGGCGGTGCAATCAGATTTCGCGGGTCATGAACACCGAGTTCGGGTCATCGCCATAACCCTCGAACGGCCCGCAGGGGCCATAGCCCGCCCGCTCGTAGAGCGCGCGGGCGGAGGCGAAGATCGGCGAAGGCCCGGTTTCCAGCGACAGGCGCGTCAGACCGTCCGCCCGCGCCTCGGCCTCGACATGAGCGAGCATCGCCCGGCTCAGCCCCCGGCCCCGGCACTCGGCCAGCACATGCATCGACTTGATCTCGCCATGGCCCGGCTCGGACAGGCGCTTGAAGGCGCCCATGCCCACCGGCACCCCATCCTCGCGCATGACGAAGAAGCGGATGCCGGGACGGGCGAGCTGCGATGCATCCATCATGTGGATGCTCTCCGGCGGCGTCTCGGCATGCATGTCGGCGGTGTGGCGCGCCATCAGGGGGCCGAGATCGGCCCCCAGCGGCGATTCCTCGGCGATGGAGATCACTGCATCCCCATCAGATCCATGCCGTTGACCTTGAAGGTGCCCGGCACGGTGGCGTCGATGTCCCAGACCAGGCTGCCATCGGCCTGTTCCTGGGCGAACTGGCGGGCGATGCCCATCGCCGGCAGAACCTCCGACTTCACCTCGTCGGGGGCGCCGTCGAGCACGGCCATGGCAGCGTCATAGCCCACGGCGGTGATCTTTGCCGTGCCGGAGGGCATCATCATGAACGGCCCGGCCTGCATCCGGCCCTCGTAGCTCAGCGTATAGGTGGCATTGCTCACCGCGCCGGGCGCGAGCACGATATCGACCGAGCCGTCGGGCAGCAGCGCCTGGAGGAGCTCGCCCTCGAACTCCGGCCCGGGCTCGGCGCCCGGCGCCAGGTCGAAAAGGCCCAGGAGCTTCTGCGCCGCGCCCGCCGCATCGAAGCTTTCCACTCCGACGGTCAGCGACAGCGACTGCGGCACCAGCGCCTCGGCAAAGGGCGGCACCATGCCCGGCGCCAGCGACAGTCCGTCGAGCTTGAACCCATAGGTCAGGTTGCCGTCCGTCACCGCCCCGGTCAGGGCCACGTCATAGCCGAAGGTCGCGGCCGAGACCGGGCCCACCGGGGTTTCGATGCTGAGACCGGTGCCAGCGCCCGTGGCAGAGATCTTCTCCCACAGCGGCAGGCCACCAGCCAGGATGTCGCGCAGCTCCAGCCGCTTGCTGACCATAAGGGCCGGATCGGGATTGGCCACGGCCCAGGCCAGCGCCGCATAGAAGGCCTCGCTGCGGAATCCGGTGATCGTCGCCGTATCCTTCGACTCGGCCAGCGAGAAGGACATGTGCATCGGCGGCATGCCCTCGGCCATCGTCTGGTCCATCACCTGCGACAGGCCGGTCTGGGTATATTCGCTCTTGCTGTCCACCCCGCCATTGGCGCCGGCCACCGAGGTGGATTTCAGCGTCATCTTCTCCATCGTCATGTCGGTCACCTGCTCGGGACCGCCGCCGGGTGTGGCCGACTGATGGACCGTCATCGCGTCGAAGACGCAGTCCTGGGTGGCAAAGGCCTTCAGCGCCACGTCGAAGACGCCGGTACAGGCGGCATTGGCGATCGAGATGCTCATGTCCATCTCGCCCTGCACCGACATCTGGAAGTCGATGGGCTGCTCCTGCACCACACCCCAGGTGCCGTCGCCGTTGTCGGTCGCGCGCAGCACCTGCGGCGTCATCGAAAGGCTGACGCCTTCTTCGGCCGGGATCATGCCGAAGAACGGGGTCGCATCGAGGGTGATGACATATTCTTCGCCCTCGGCGACGACATTGACCACCCCCGGCACGGTGCCGAGGTAGGTCTGAAAGGTCGCGGTCAGTTCAGCGGCGCCCTGCGGCGTGGCCTCCGCATGGGCCGCACCCGAAAAGGCCAGGGCCAGCGCGGACGCCGTGCAATAAAGTTTCGACATTCAACGATCTCCTGATGAGAAAAACGCAGGCGCGCCGGCTCAATGCGTCCAGGCGCCCTTGCGGTCGGTGGCGAAATTCTCGCCGTAGCCGCGCGGCCGGATCACCGGACGGCGGGTCTTGGGTTCGGTGACCACAACTTCGAGTCCATGGGCGCGGGCATAGGCTTCCGCCTCTTCCCGTGTCTCGAACCGCAGTTTCACCTGGGTGTCGGTATCGGCGGCGGAGGTCCAGCCCATCAGCGGGTCGATCTCCCGCGCCGAGGCCGGCTCGTGCTCCAGCACCCAGTGCCTGGTCTTGGCCTGGCCCGACTGCATGGCGTTGCGGGCGGGTTGATAGATGCGGGCGCGCATTCAATGTCCTCCGGTCCAGTCCGACCCCCGGAAGCGATATGCGCCCAAGCAGCGCCCCCTTGCAAGGGCGCTGTCGGCGGATCACGGGGAGTGTGGGTGGGGTGTGGGGTGCAATCCGCCGACAGCACTTTGCTGCTTGCAGATGGATCGTGCTTCATCCGTTCGCGGTTTTCAACGTGAACGTGTGAATGAGCGGCGGATTTTCGCTAAAATTGAGTGGCTTCGCTTAAGCCCTCGGCAAGGGATCCAGCCGCAGCATCAGATAGCGGGTGTAGGTGGCGAAGGCTGCGGCCGTCCGCTGCTTCCCGGTCAGCCGCGTCATCAGATTCGCCCGCCGCTGGCGCGACATCGCCAGCGCCAGCAGCCCGCGCAGGAACCACAGGCCCAGCGGCCGCTTCGCCGCGAGCTCCGCCCGCAGGCGCTCCACCCCGAGGCCGAGGACGTTGTAGAGTTCCTGCTCAAGGTCGATGGAGGGCGCCACCGCCTCGGTGATATCCTCCTCCCGCCCGATCCGCAGCGGCAGCTCGTCCGCCGCCTTGCGGAACCCCGCCAGCCCGTGCCCGCCGCCCGGCTGCGGCCCGTTCGCCCGCCGCCCGCGCCAGGCCTCGGTGCGGAAGCAGTCGGCGATCACGATCCGCCCGCCGGGTGCCAGCAGCGCCAGGCATTTCGGCAGGCTCTGGGCCATCGGGATATACTGGAAGCTTTCCGAGAACAGGCAGACATCGAAGGGCCCGGCGCCCCGGAAATCCTCGAACACCATCTCATGCACCCTGGCGCCCGGCGCATTCGCCCGGCAGCGCCCGGCGAGGAAGGCCGAAGGCACCACGATCTCCACGCTGTAACCCAGCGCCAGCAGCTTCTTTGCCGTCTCTCCCGCCCCGCCGCCGATGTCGAGCACCCGGGCCGGAGGCGGCGGCAGGAAGGTCAGCAGCCGGTCGGTATAGGCATCCTGCGCCGCCTTGAGATTGGCGGCATTGACCGCAAGCCCGGTCCACAGCCCGTAGTGCAGGCTCTCGGCCCCGGTCAGCCAGCGGATGAAGGCCAGCCCCACATCCAGCCCCACTGCCCGCGTGTCGATCGTCTTGCCCATGTCGCACCCCTTGGCCCCGCGCGCCTCCCCTCCCCCTCGTGGGGAGGGGATGGGGGTGGGGGGCTGCCGTTCCTCTAGCGGCAGGCGCAGGGCAAGCCAACCGGCTTGCCCCGGAACAAAAACAGATCAAATTCGTTCCGGAAGGGAATCGCCCATGCCCCACAACAATTCCAACAGCCTCGATCCCCGCCCCGAGGTCCTGACCCGCCCCAAGCTGGAAGGCGGCCGGCGTTTCGTCCTGCAGGCGCCGTTCCAGCCGGCGGGCGACCAGCCCACGGCCATCGCCGAACTGGTGGCGGGCGTGCAGGCCGGCGAGCAGAACCAGGTCCTTCTCGGCGCAACCGGCACCGGCAAGACCTTCACCATGGCCAAGATCATCGAGCATACCCAACGGCCGGCGATCATCCTCGCCCCCAACAAGACGCTGGCGGCCCAGCTCTACGGCGAATTCAAGGGCTTCTTCCCGGAGAACTCGGTCGAGTATTTCGTTTCCTACTACGACTATTACCAGCCCGAGGCCTATGTGCCCCGGACCGACACCTATATCGAGAAGGAATCCCAGATCAACGAGCAGATCGACCGGATGCGCCATTCGGCCACCCGCGCGCTTCTGGAAAGGGACGATGTCATCATCGTCGCCTC
>CAZRQN010000126.1:0-8509 GCA_964602115.1 uncultured Rhodobacterales bacterium | reverse complement strand
TGAAGTTCTACGCCTCGGTCCGCCTCGACATCCGCCGCATCGGCGCGATCAAGGAGCGGGACGAGGTGGTGGGCAACACCACGCGGGTGAAGGTGGTCAAGAACAAGGTCGCCCCCCCGTTCAAGCAGGTCGAGTTCGACATCATGTATGGCGAGGGCATCTCCAAGACCGGCGAGCTGATCGACCTCGGCGTGCGCGCCGGCGTGGTGGAGAAATCGGGCTCCTGGTATTCCTATGCCGACGAGCGCATCGGCCAGGGCCGGGAGAATGCCAAGCTGTTCCTCAAGCAGCACCCCGAGGTCGCCATGGCGATCGAGGAGAAGATCCGCGCCGGCCACGGGCTCGATTTCCACATGGCCGGCGGCGAGGAGTCCGAGGTGACCGAGTAGGCCTCGCCGGCGGTGGACAGGCCCTTGCGGCAGGGTTACACCCTGCCGCGAACCGGTTCATGAAGGGTGCTGCCGCCCATGGCGTCGCTGAACGACATCCGCGCGACTTTTCTCGATTTCTTCCGCCGCAACGGCCATCAGGTCGTGGCTTCGAGCCCGCTCGTGCCGCGCAACGATCCGACATTGATGTTCGCCAATTCCGGCATGGTGCAGTTCAAGAACTGCTTCACCGGGGTGGAGCGGCGCGACTATGTGCGGGCGACCACGGCGCAGAAATGCGTCCGCGCCGGGGGCAAGCACAACGACCTCGACAATGTGGGCTATACCGCGCGCCACCACACGTTCTTCGAGATGCTGGGGAACTTCTCCTTCGGCGACTATTTCAAGGGCGGCGCCATCCCCTTCGCCTGGGAGCTGCTGACCAAGGACTTCGGCATCCCGAAGGACAAGCTTCTCGTCACCGTCTATCACACCGATGACGAGGCGGCCTCGATCTGGAAGAAGGTCGCCGGCCTGCCGGAGGAGCGGATCATCCGCATCCCCACCGACGACAACTTCTGGCGCATGGGCCCGACCGGCCCCTGCGGCCCCTGCACCGAGATCTTCTTCGACCACGGGCCCGGAATCTGGGGTGGCCCGCCCGGCAGCCCCGAGCAGGACGGCGACCGGTTCATCGAGATCTGGAACCTCGTGTTCATGCAGAACGAGCAGATGCCGGACGGCAGCCTGCGCAAGCTCGATATGCAGTCGATCGACACCGGCATGGGGCTGGAGCGGATCGGCGCACTCCTTCAGGGCAAGCACGACAACTACGACACCGACCTGATGCGGAGCCTGATCGAGGCCTCGGCCCAGGCGACCTCGTCCGACCCGGACGGCCCGGGCAAGACCCATCACCGGGTGATCGCCGATCACCTGCGCTCCACCTCCTTCCTGATCGCCGACGGGGTGATGCCGTCGAACGAGGGGCGCGGCTATGTGCTGCGGCGGATCATGCGCCGGGCGATGCGGCATGCGCATATGCTGGGGGCGCAGGACCCGGTGATGCACCGTCTGGTGCCGGCGCTGGTGCGGCAGATGGGCGCGGCCTATCCCGAGCTGGCCCAGGCGCAGGCGCTGATCGCCGAGACGCTGCGGCTGGAGGAAACGCGCTTCCGCCAGACCCTCGACCGGGGCCTGCGGTTGCTCGACGAGGAACTCGCGCGCCTTCCCGAGGGTGGGGCGCTTCCCGGCGCGGCGGCCTTCAAGCTCTATGACACCTACGGCTTCCCGCTCGACCTGACGCAGGATGCGCTGCGCGAGAAGGGGCGGTCGGTCGATGCCGCCGGTTTCGATGCGGCGATGGCCGAGCAGAAGGCGCGCGCCCGGGCGGCCTGGGCCGGAACCGGCGAGACCAAGGACGCGGCGATCTGGTTCGAACTGGCCGAGAAGCACGGCGCGACCGAATTCCTCGGCTATGACACCGAGACCGCCGAAGGCCAGGTGCTGGCGCTGGTGCCCTCGGGCGGCGGGCTGATCGCGGTGGTCAACCAGACGCCGTTCTACGCCGAGTCGGGCGGGCAGGTGGGCGATACCGGCACGCTCCGCACCGCGACCGGCGCGGCCGAGGTGACGGATACGAAGAAGGCGCAGGGCCTGTTCCTGCACCACCTGCGCATCACCGAAGGGGAAATCCGCGAAGGGCAGGGCGCGCAGCTCACCGTCGATCACGCCCGCCGCCGCGCCATCCGCGCCAACCATTCCGGCACGCATCTCCTGCACGAGGCGCTGCGCGGCGCGCTGGGGCCGCATGTGGCGCAGCGCGGATCGCTCAACGCGCCGGACAGGCTGCGCTTCGACTTCAGCCACGGGACGGCGCTGAGCGCCGGCGAGGTCGCGGCGGTCGAGGCCGAGGTCAACGCGATGATCCGGCAGAACTCGGCCGTCGAGACGCGGCTGATGACGCCGGACGACGCCCGCGCCATCGGGGCGCAGGCGCTCTTCGGCGAGAAATACGGCGACGAGGTGCGGGTGGTGTCGATGGGCACTGCGCCAGGTTCTGGCAAGGGCGTGGACGGGGCGACCTATTCGCTGGAACTGTGCGGCGGCACCCATGTGGCGCGCACCGGCGATATCGGCGCTTTCGTGGTGCTGGGCGACAGTGCCTCCTCCGCCGGGGTGCGGCGGGTGGAGGCGCTGACCGGCCGGGCGGCGCTTGACCATCTGCGGGCGCAGGACGCCCGGCTTGCCGAGATCGCCCAGTTGCTGAAGGCGCCGGTGGCCGATGCGGTGGAGCGGGTGCGGACGCTGGCCGAGGAGCGGCGGGCCCTGGCCGCCGAGGTGGCGAACCTGCGGCGCGAACTGGCGATGGGTGGCAAGGGTGCGGGGCCGGACGCCAGGGAAATCAACGGGATCAAGCTGATTGCTCAGGTGCTTTCCGGTGTCTCGGGCAAGGACCTGCCGGCACTGATCGACGAGATGAAGGGCCGCATCGGCTCCGGCGCCGTGGTCCTGATCGCCGATACCGGAGCAAAGCCGGCGGTGGCGGCCGGGGTGACCGCGGATCTCACCGCGCGGCTCAGCGCGGTGGCGCTGGTGAAGGCGGCGGCCGAGGCCATGGGCGGCAAGGGCGGCGGCGGCCGGCCGGACATGGCCCAGGCGGGCGGCGCCGATATCGCGGCGGCCCCGGCGGCGATCGCCGCCGCCGAGGCGGTTCTGGGGGCGCTCTGATGCCAGGCGCCTACTGGATCGCCCATGTGACCGTCACCGAGCCCGAGGCTTATGGCCGCTACGCCGCCGGCGCGACGGCGGCGATCACCGCGCATGGCGGGGTGTTCCTGGCGCGGGGCGGGCGCTATGTGCAGCTTGAGGGCAAGGACCGCCCGCGCAATGTCGTGGCCCGGTTCCCCTCGCTGGAGGCGGCGGTCGCCTGCTACAATTCGCCCGAATACCAGGCGGCGCTCGCCCATGCCAAGGGCGCGGCCGAGCGGGAGCTGATGGTGGTCGAAGCGGCGGAATAGGCCGGTCGGCGAGAGCGCGAATACCCGCCCCGGCCTTGAGCCGGGGCCTCGCCTCCGCTCGGACGAGATGGCGGAGGGTGAGGTCCCGGCTCAAGGCCGGGACGGGAATTCCCTGTGGGGGCGTCTGCGGCCGACAGGGACCGGAGCTACCCCGCCACCGGCAGGGCGGTCGTCTCCTTCAGTTCCTCCATCACGAAACTGGCCGAGACATCGGCCAGCTCGATCCGCCGGACCAGCATCTGATAGAGCCGGTCGTAGTCCTTCACATCCGAGACCCGGGCGCGGATCAGATAGTCCAGATCGCCGGTCATCCGGTAGGCGCCGAGGATCTCCGGAATGTCGCGGGCGGCCCGTGCGAACTGGTCGAGCCAGTCGGGCGTGTGCCGGGCGGTGCGGATCAGCATGAAGACGGTAAGGCCGAGGCCCAGCCGCTCGGGATCGAGGAGCGCCACCCGGGCGCGGATGACGCCCGAGGCTTCCAGCGCCTTGACCCGCCGCCAGACGGCATTGCGCGACAGGCCGACCCGGTCGCCGATCGCCTCCAGCGGCATCTCCGCATCGGCTTGCAACAGTCTCAGGATTCGGGCATCGAACGTGTCAAAGTTCTCCATACCGCCGAGGTTAATGGGATATTTTCACCATGCCAACCGCAAATTGCCCCAAGAATGCGACCACTTCCCACGGGTGCTGCGCTAAGTTTCCTGCACATCGACAGGAGACGGCCATGATCGCGAAACTCTTCACCACCCATCCCGCCAGCGTGGATGAGACCTATCTGGAACATGCCGCCTTTGCCGGCCGCTTCTCGCTGGCGCTGTTCGCGGCGGCCTTCGCGGCGCTGATCCATGCCCTCCTGCCCTTCGCCTTCGAGAAGACCGCCAGCCGCATCGTGGCGCGGCTTTACGAGCGGACGAAGAACCGCGGCAACTGAGCGCCAGACGCGAATATGGGCGCGCGTCCTGGGCCCGATGCGACTGCCCTCGACCTCCTGGCCGTGCCTTCCGCCGGAAAGGCGCGGAGGCGCGGAAGTTGAGGGAGACCGGGGCGGCGAAGGAGCGATGAGGATGCGCGCTCCCCGTCCGGCCAGCTTGTAGCGCGCTTGCCGGATCCGCTGTGAAAGCCCGGTGCGATCGCTCCGTACCGAAGGCTGGCTTTGGTTCGTCGCGCGAAACGGAAGGGGCCAGGGCGGGTGACTGTCGCCGCCGAAGGAAAGCCGGGCGCCGAAATCGTCGGCCTGAAACGGATTGCCGCAAAAAGGCCGTGATCGCTGCGCCTTCCTTGCGCCGGATTTCCGCGATTCCCGGTCAGGTGCGACATGACATTGCTGAGCAGATTGCTGGCTCCCGTGGCGGTGGTATTGGCTGCGGCACTGCCGGCAGGCGCCGCGACGATGAAGGCCGTAGTCACCGGCACGATCTTCGGCAGTTACGGCGCGATCGGCGCCTATGGTGGGCCGGGACTACCCATGGACGGCCAGACGATCACGGCGACGTTCCGCTATGATACCGGATCGGGCCTGACCGGCGGCGTGCCGGGCGGGGAGGACCTTGTCTATGGCGGGCCGAACTGGGGCATTCCCTATGGCCCGACGGTTTCGGCCAGTTTCTCCATCGGCGGCACCACGACGGCGCTGACCTGGGACACCGACTCCGTCTATTACGCCTGCGATCTCACCCATTGCGGCATGGACCAGTGGTACATGTCGGCACTCAGCTACGGCACCGACACTGCGGGTGCGCTGAAGCTAGACCTGGTGAAGCTGTGGCTCTACGACTCGGTCGCGGATCTCTTTCCGGCGGATCTCGAAACGCCCTTCACGCTCACCGTTCCGGCGGATGTCGAGTACAATTCCGGCTACTTCGAGACCAGCTACTATTGGATCGGCTATGGCTATGCGGCCTATGCCAACGGCAATTTCACCGTCAACACCATCACCGTCTCCGCTGTCCCGCTTCCGGCGACGGCCTTGCTCATGTTGGGCGCCTTGGGCACGTTGCCGGCGCTGCGGCGCCGCAGGCGCCGTTAGCGCGGAAGGGAATGCGCCGGCCGGCGTAGCGGCCGGATTTCTGCGCCGGAGGTATGCCGGTTGACGGCGCTCAGGCGGTTCTCTCCTGCCGCTTGCGCTCGTGCGGGTCGAGCCAGCGCTTGCGCAGGCGGACGATCTTGGGCGTGACCTCTACCAGCTCGTCGTCCTGGATATAAGCGATGGCCTCTTCCAGCGAGAAGCGGATATGCGGCGTCAGCCGCACCGCCTCGTCCGTGCCCGAGGCGCGGACGTTGGTCAGCTTCTTGCCCTTCAGCGGGTTCACTTCCAGGTCGTTGTCGCGGCTGTGCTCGCCGATGATCATCCCGGTATAGACCTGCTCCTGCGGGCCGATGAACATCCGGCCGCGCTCTTCCAGGTTCCACAGCGCATAGGCAACCGAGACGCCGTTCTCCATCGAGATCAGCACCCCTTCGCGCCGGCCCTGGATCGCGCCCTTGTAGGGCACCCAGCCATGGAAGATGCGGTTCAGCACCCCGGTGCCGCGCGTGTCGGTCAGGAACTGGCCATGGTAGCCGATCAGCCCGCGCGAGGGCACATGGGCGATGAGCCGGGTCTTCCCGGCGCCGGCGGGTTTCATCTCGACCAGATCGCCCTTGCGCTCGCCGGTCAGCTTGTCGATCACCACGCCGGTGTATTCGTCATCGACATCGACGATGACCTCCTCCACCGGCTCCAGCTTTTCGCCATCCTCCTCGCGCAGGATCACGCGCGGGCGGGAGATGGACAGCTCGAAGCCCTCGCGGCGCATGTCTTCGATCAGGACGCCCATCTGCAGTTCGCCGCGTCCCGAGACCTCGAATGCCTCGCCGCCCGGGGTGTCGGCGACCTTGATCGCGACATTGGTCTCCGCCTCGCGCATCAGGCGGTCGCGGATCACCCGCGACTGCACCTTGTTGCCGTCCCGTCCGGCCAGCGGGCTGTCGTTGATGCCGAAGGTGACGGTGATGGTCGGCGGGTCGATCGGCTGGGCGGGCAGCGCCGCCTCCACCTCCGTCGCACAGAGCGTGTCGGCGACGGTGGCCTTGGACATGCCGGCCAGCGTGATGATGTCGCCGGCGGTGGCCTCGTCCACGGCAGACTGAGACAGGCCGCGGAAGGCCAGCACCTTGGTAACGCGGAACTGCTCGATCTTGTCTCCGGTGCGGGAGAGGGCCTTCAGCGTGGCGCCTGCGGCAATGCGGCCGGAGTCGATCCGCCCGGTCAGGATGCGGCCGATATAGGGATCGGCCGAAAGCGTGGTGGCCAGCATGCGGAAGGGCTCGTCCTCGCGGCCGATCTGCTCCGGCGGGCGGACGTGCCGTGCGATCAGGTCGAAAAGGGCGGAAAGATCCTTGCGCGGGCCGTCCAGTTCCGCATCGGCCCAGCCGGCGCGGCCGGAGGCATAGAGATGGGGGAAGTCGAGCTGCTCGTCGCTGGCGCCCAGGTTGGCGAAAAGGTCGAAGACCTCGTTCAGCGCCCGGTCGGGCTCGGCGTCGGGCTTGTCCACTTTGTTCAGCACCACGATCGGCCGCAGCCCCAGCGCCAGCGCCTTGGAGGTGACGAACTTGGTCTGCGGCATCGGCCCTTCGGCGGCATCCACCAGCAGGCAGACGCCATCGACCATCGACAGGATGCGCTCGACCTCGCCGCCGAAATCGGCGTGGCCGGGGGTATCGACGATGTTGATCCGCGTGCCCTTCCATTCCACCGAGGTGCACTTCGCCAGGATGGTGATCCCGCGCTCGCGCTCGATGTCGTTGCTGTCCATCGCCCGCTCGGCGACGTGCTGGCCCTCGCGGAAGGCGCCGGACTGCTTCAGCAGTTCGTCCACCAGCGTCGTCTTTCCATGATCGACATGGGCGATGATGGCGATGTTGCGGATGTCCATGGGCGTTCCTCGGTTGCGGGGCGCAGGTATCCCGGGGCGGCGGGAAAGGCCAGAGGGCATCGCGCGGGCTTGAGATGGACCATTGGATGGTCCATATTGGCCGAAGGAGGCGCCGCCATGGATATGAGCATCACCGAGGCGAAGGCCAAGCTCACCGAACTCGTCCGCCGGGCAGAGGCGGGGGAGGAGGTCGTGCTGACGCGGAACGGGGCGCCTGTCGTTAGGATTGAGGCTTTGGGGCCGGCGCGGCGCAAGACGCCTGCGGAATTCGACGCCATGATCCGCGATATTCAGGCGGAGGCGGCGCAACGCATGCTGCCCGGGCCTTCTGCGGCGCGAAGCCAGGACTTCCTCTACGATGAGAACGGGCTTCCGGTTTGATCGTTATCGACAGTTCGGCGCTCATCGCAATAATACTGGGCGAGGCTGGAAGTGGCGCGTTGCAGGACTGCCTGCGCAATGCCGGCCGGCCGGTGATTTCGGCGGCCACTCTGACGGAATGCCTGATTGTCGCGGGATCGCGCGGCGTCGAAGATCTGGTGCAGCGGATCGTGACCGGGACGCCGATCGCGATCATCCCGCATGATGAAGAGCTTGCGTATCTCGCTGCCGAGGCCCACAGGCGCTTCGGTCGAGGAAAGCACCCCGCACAACTCAACTTCGGCGACTGTTTCGCCTATGCCCTGGCCAAGGCCCGCGACCTGCCGCTGCTCTATGTCGGCGAGGATTTCGCGCGGACCGACGTGCGGTCCGCGCTCAAGACAGGCGCTTAGCCCGCCAGCGCCTTGTTGAGGTACTCGTCCACCTTCTCCAGGTAGCCGATGGTGGTCAGCCACTTCTGGTCCGGCCCGACGAGCAGCGCGAGGTCCTTGGTCATGAACCCGTCCTCGACCGTGTCCACGGTCACCTTCTCCAGCGTGGTGGCGAAGCGCATCAGCGCCTCGTTCCCATCCAGCTTGGCGCGGTGCTTCAGGCCGCCGGTCCAGGCATAGATCGAGGCAATGGAGTTGGTGGAGGTCGCCTTGCCCTTCTGGTGCTCGCGGAAATGGCGCGTCACCGTGCCATGCGCGGCTTCGGCCTCGACGATCTTGCCGTCGGGCGTCATCAGCACCGAGGTCATCAGCCCCAGCGAGCCGAAGCCCTGGGCCACGATGTCGGACTGCACGTCGCCGTCATAGTTCTTGCAGGCCCAGACATAGCCGCCCGA
>CAZRQN010000125.1:0-8529 GCA_964602115.1 uncultured Rhodobacterales bacterium | reverse complement strand
CCAGACATGAGCGCCACACGAAGCGCGCCCGCCAGGGCGCAAGACGGGGCAGGCGCACCCTCACCGCGTTCTCGGCGAGGGGGTCCAAGGGGGCGGGAAGCCGCCCCCTTGCTTCCCCCAAGCGGCAAGGCCGCGCGGGAGGGCTCAGCCCAGCGCGTAGCCGGAGCCGCGCACCGTGCGCAGCGGGTCGTCGCCGCCGGTCGCCATCAGCGCCTTGCGCAGCCGGCCGATATGGACATCGACCGTGCGCGTATCGACATAGATATCGCGGCCCCAGACCCGGTCCAGCAACTGTTCGCGGGAGAAGACCCGCCCCGGCCGCTCCATGAAGGTGGCCAGCAGGCGGAACTCGGTCGGGCCAAGCTTCAGCCCCTCGCCGGCCCGGGTGACGCGATGGGTCTCGGGATCGAGCCGGATGTCCCCGTGCTCCAGAAGCACCCCCACCGACGAAGGCCGCGCCCGGCGCAGCTGGCTGCGCACCCGGGCCATCAGCTCGACCACCGAATAGGGCTTCACCACATAATCGTCCGCCCCGGTCTCCAGGCCGCGCACCCGGTCCAGCTCTTCCGATCGCGCCGAAAGCATGATGATCGGCACGCCGCGCGTCTCGTTCCGCGCCCTCAGCCGCCGGCAGATCTCGATGCCGGAGACCCCGGGCAGCATCCAGTCGAGCAGGATCAGGTCGGGCGAGGCCTCCTCGACCAGAAGCAGCGCCTCGTCGCCATCCGCCGCCGCCGCGACGCGAAAACCCTCGGCCTCGAGATTGTAGGTCAGGATCTCGCGCTGCGCCCCCTCATCCTCGACGAGAAGCACCGTGGGACGGCCGGCCGACATGGCTCAGCGCCCCGGCGCGGCCGCGCCGGAGGTCGTGTCCTCCTTGGGCCGCGCATCTTCCGGCCAGGCGCCGGTGACGAGATAGATCACCTGTTCGGCGATGCCGGTGGCATGGTCGCCGACCCGCTCGATGTTCTTGGCGATGAAATGCAGGTGCATGCAGGCCGAGATGTTGCGCGGATCCTCCATCATATGGGTCAGGAACTCGCGGAACAGCGCGTTGTACATCTGGTCCACGTCGCGGTCGCGGGCGCGGATGTCGGCGGCCAGCGCCGTGTCGCGGCGGATGAAGGCGTCAAGCGCGTCCTTCAGCATCTGCTCCACCGAGCGTGCCATCCGCCGGATGCCGCCGGCGCTGTCGCCCATAGGCCCCGTAGGGGCGAGGATGATCGAGCGCTTGGCAAGGTTCTTGGCGTAGTCGCCGCAGCGTTCCAGCGAGGTGGCGAGCTTCATCACCGTCAGAACCGTGCGCAGGTCCGACGCGGTCGGCGCCCGAAGCGCGATCACCCGCGCGCAGTCGGCATTCACCTGTTCCTCCAGCGCGTCGATGGCGGCGTCGCCGTTGCGCACCTTTTCGGCCAGTTCGGCGTCCCGCGTTTCCAGCGCCTTGGCGGCGTCGAGCAGGGCCGCCTCGACCAGGCCGCCCATGCGCATGATCAGCGCCTGGATGCCTTCCAGGTCGCGGTCGAAGGCGGTGGCGATATGGGTCTCGTTCTTCATTCCACGCTCCGTCAGCCGATCCGGCCGGTGATGTAGGATTCCGTCCTCGGGTCCTTCGGGTTGGTGAAGATCTGCCCGGTCTCCCCGTATTCGACCAGATTGCCGAGGTGGAAGAAGGCGGTGCGCTGGCTGACCCTTGCGGCCTGCTGCATCGAATGGGTGACGATCACCACCGAGAAATTGGCCCGCAACTCGTCGATCAGCTCCTCGACCTGGGCAGTGGCGATCGGATCGAGCGCCGAGCAGGGCTCGTCCATCAGCAGGACCTCGGGCGAGGTCGCCACGGCGCGGGCGATGCACAGCCGCTGCTGCTGCCCGCCCGACAGGCCGGTGCCGGGCGCAGCCAGCCGGTCCTTGACCTCGTTCCACAGCGCCGCCTTGCGCAGGCTCGCCTCCACCACCGCATCGAGATCGGCACGCGACCGGGTCAGGCCGTGGATGCGCGGACCATAGGCCACATTGTCATAGATCGACTTGGGAAAGGGATTGGGCTTCTGGAAGACCATGCCCACCTTGGCGCGCAGCTGCACCGGATCGACGCGGGCATCGTAGATGTCCTCGCCCTCGAGCGCGATCTTCCCCTCCACCCGGCAGCCGACGATCGTGTCGTTCATCCGGTTCAGGCAGCGCAGGAAGGTGGACTTGCCACAGCCCGAGGGGCCGATGAACGCCGTCACGGTTCGGTCGAGGATATCGACCGTCACATCTTTCAGCGCATGGTTGGTGCCGTAGAACACCTGCACCTCGCGCGCCGTCATCCGGGGGACCTCTGTCTGCACGTCGCGCTCCATCCGTCGCATGTCGTTCATCGCATCCCCCTCACCAGCGGCGCTCGAAGCGGCGGCGCAACAGGATTGCCGTCAGGTTCATCACCAGAAGAAAGCCGAGAAGGACGATGATCGCCCCGCTGGACCGTTCCACGAAAGCGGGGTCGGAGCGCTGCACCCAGGTGTAGATCTGCACCGGCAGCGCCGTCGCCGGATCCGTCACCCCGGCCAGCGGCGGGGCGGGATAATTGTCCACAAAGGCCACCATGCCGATCAGCAGGAGCGGCGCCGTCTCGCCCAGAGCCCGGGCCAGCCCGAGGATGGTGCCGGTCAGGATGCCGGGCATGGCCAGCGGCAGGACGTGGTGCATCACCGTCTGCACCTTCGAGGCCCCCACCCCCAGCGCCGCATCGCGGATCGAGGGCGGCACGGCGCGGATCGCGGCGCGGGTGGCGATGATGATCGTGGGCAGGGTCATCAGCGACAGGACCAGCGCGCCCACCAGCGACGATGACTGCGGCAGGCCGGCGAAGTTGATGAAGAGGGCGAGGCCGAGGATGCCGAAGACGATGGAGGGCACGGCGGCGAGATTGGCCACCGACACTTCGATCACGTCGGTCCAGCGGTTCTTGGGCGCGAATTCTTCCAGATAGATCGAGGCGGCGACGCCCACCGGCACGCACAGCAGCGCCACCAGAAGCATCATATAGGCCGAGCCGATGATGGCGATGCCGAGGCCGGCCGCTTCCGGCCGCTGGTCCGAGGCATCCGGCGCGGTGAAGAAGTCGCGGTTCCAGCGCAGGCCCAGCATCCCGGCCTCGACCATCCGGTCGGCAAGATCAAGCTGGGCGGGGTTGATGTTCGGGTCGCGCTCGATCTCGGCACGGCTGACGCGGCCCTTGAGATAGCCGTCCACCCGCCCCTGGGCCAGCACCGTGATGTCGAGCGTCTGGCCGACAAGACCCGGATCGGCGAGCACGGTGGCACGGATCTGGCCCGCCGCCTCCTTTGAAATCAGCCCCGCCACTTCCTTGGGCTTCAGGCCGGAAGTGTCGATCCCCTCCGCCTCCAATGCCGCCTTGAACGCCTTGTCGATCAGCTTGCCGTAGCCCACGGTCGTGACCTTGGTCATCTCCTCGCGGTTGCCGTTGCCCTTCGGGTCCAGCGCCTTGGCATCAAGGGTGATCGGGAAAGTCACCTCGGCCTGGCGAAAGGCCGAGACCCCGCCGGAGAAGATCGAGACCAGCATCACCGCCAGCATGGCCAGGCTGACGCCGATGGCCGCCACGCCGGCGGCGCGGAACCGCAGTTCGGCGGCGTTGCGCCGCCGCATGCGGGCGTCGGGCAGCAGAAGCGAAGCCTTCTGCGCGGCCGGCGTGCCGGGGATTGCCGCATCGCTCATTCGTACTGCTCCCGGTAGCGGCGCACGATCATCAGCGCGAGGACATTGAGCGCCAGGGTGATGGTGAACAGCGTCAGCCCCAGCGCAAAGGCCACCAGCGTTTCAGGTGCCGCGAAATCGGTGTCGCCGGTCAATTGCCCGACGATCTTCACCGTCATCGTCGTCATCGCCTCGAACGGGTTCAGCGACAGTTTCGCCGCCGCGCCTGCGCCGAGCGTGACGATCATCGTCTCGCCGATCGCCCGGCTGGCTGCCATCAGCACCGCGCCGACGATGCCTGGCAGTGCCGCCGGCAGCACCACCTGCCGCACCGTCTCCGACCGCGTGGCACCCAGCGCCAGCGACCCGTCGCGCAGCGACTGCGGCACGGCGTTGATGATGTCGTCGGAGAGCGAGGAGATGAAGGGAATGTTGAGGATGCCGATGACGATCCCGGCCGTCATCACCGACGACCCGCTGTCGCCGAGCCCGAGAGGCCGGGCGATGACATCGCGCAGGAACGGTCCGACCGTCACCAGCGCGAACAGCCCGAAAACGACGGTCGGGATGCCGGCGATCACCTCGATCAGCGGCTTGACCACCGCCCGGGTGCGCGAAGAAGCATATTCGGCCAGGTAGATCGCGGCATAGAGCCCCACCGGCACCGCCACGATCATCGACACCGCAGTGATGTAGAGCGTGCCCCAGATCAGCGGCACCATGCCAAGCTCGGAGCCGCCGCGGAAGTTCGGGCTCCAGGTCAGGCCGAAGAGGAAATCCGTCACCGGATACTGGCGGACGAAATCCAGGCTCTCGCTCAACATCGACAGGACAATGCCCAGCGTGGTGAGGATGGCGATGGTGGAGGCCAGCGCCAGAAGCACCAGCACCGTCCGCTCGACCTTGATCCGGGCGCGGAAGTCCGGCGCGCAGCGGCGCAGGGCCAGGGCGAAACCGGCCACCCCGGCCAGCAGCGCCAGAAGCGTCCGTCCGAGAGCGCCGGTGTCGGCCAGATGCCGGTATTCGAGCGCGGCGCCCAGCGCCTGCGGCGTCACTTCGGTCATCTGGGGGATGCCGGCCGCCGCCAGCCCTGCGGCAAGGTCGCCGCTGCCGCCGGCCATTGCCGCCGCCTCGGTCTCGGTCAGCGCCCCTGCGGCCATGGCGACGTCCAGGCCCTCGGCCAGCCGGCGCAACTCGCCCAGCGCCAGGTTCCGCGCCGCCGGATCCGCCGCTGTCGCCGGATCGAGCCGGGCGGCGAGCCGCCCCTCGATCACCGGCGGTTGCACCAGCGACCACAGGACCAGCACCGCCAGCGCCGGCAGGAACACCATCAGCGCGCCATACCAGCCGTAGTGCGACGGCAGCGAATGCAGCCTTTGCCCGGTCTGCCCGGACAGGCTCTGAACCCGGCCCCGGCAAAGGAAATAGGCCGCCAGAGCCAGCGCCGCGAGAAGGCAGAGGGTGAGAAGCAGCGGCATCGGCCCGCCTGTCAGTCAGAGGAAGGGAGGGCGCCCCGGGGCGCCCTCCCGCAGGATGTCACTCCAGCGGCCCCATCGGCGTTTCCGCCGCCACCGCCGCCTGGGTCGCGGCCAGTTCCGGGTCGGAGACCAGGCCGTATTCGGCGAGCGGGCCGTCCGGGCCGGCCATGTCATCGGAGACGAAGAACTCGATATACTCCTTCAGCCCCGGGATCACCCCGATATGGGCCTTCTTGACGTAGAAGTAGAGCGGCCGCGACACCGGATATTCGCCCGAGGCGATGGTCTCGGCCGAAGGCACCACGCCCGACATGGTGGCGACCTTCAGCTTGTCGGTGTTGTTCTGGTAGAAGGACAGGCCGAAGACGCCGACGGCCGTCGGGTCGGCATCGAGCCGCGCCAGCGTCTCGGTATAGTCGCCGTCGATATCGACATTGCGCCCGTCGGTACGCAGGGCATGACAGGCCTTCTTGGCATTGCCTTCCTTTTCCTTGTCGTCGGCGCCTTCGGCCACGGCAAGGTAAAGGTCATAGGCGCCGGTCGCCTTGCAGCCGGCCTCGATCACTTTGGTGTCGAAGACCTCACGGGTGCCGTGCTTGGTACCCGGCGAGAAGACGAGGATGTCCTGCGCCGGCAGCGCGGCATTGACCTCGGCCCATTGCGTGGCGGTGTTGTCGGCCAGCGCGCCGTCCTTGACCACCTTGGCGGCAATGGCGCTGTACACATCCGCCGGCTCCAGCGCGAAATCCGCGCCCGCCGCCGCCGAGGCGAAGACGATCCCGTCATAGCCGATGCGCACTTCCATCAGTTCGCCCACGCCGTTCTGGGCGCAGAGGTCGAGGTCCGACTGGGTGATGCGCGAGGAGGAATTGGCGATGTCCACGGTGTTCTCGCCCACCCCTTCGCAAAGCTTCTTGCGCCCCGCCCCCGAGCCGCCGCCCTCGACCACCGGGCTCGGGAAGTCGAAGTTCTCGCCGAAGGCTTCGGCCACGATCGTGGCATAGGGCAGCACGGTGGAGGAGCCCGTGACCTGGACCTGGTCGCGCGCCTCGGCCGCCGTCGCGGCGGCGATCAGGGCCAGCGCCGAGGCCGACATCTTGAGCATCATGTGTGTCTCCGATTCTGGTTGGCAGACCGGGCGGAGGACCGCCCTTGGCGGCGGACCTAGGGGTGTTGCGCAAAGCTCATGCGACGATTGGATGACAGTTTCATGACAGCCGGCCATGCCGGCTTCGTTGGCGCCGGGCACCGTCTCTGCTATCCTGATCGCGCCCGCGCGGGGGATGCGCCATGGACGACAGCCAGATCTACCACACGGGCAATCGCGCGCTGCAGGACGCCTTCGGCAGCCGCAGGCTGGCCGACCGGCTGGAGCAGGTGACGCTGCACCGCGCCTTCACCGAGGGCGACCGCGCCTTCATCGAAAGCCTGCCCTTCTTCCTCCTCGCGACGGCGGATGGCGAGGGGCGGCCGGATGTGTCGTTCAAGGGCGGGATGCCGGGCTTCGTGCGGGTCCTGGGCCCGGACGAGCTGGCCTTCCCCGACTATGACGGCAACGGCATGTTCAAGAGCCTGGGCAATCTCCGGGTCAACCCGGCGGTGGGGATGCTGTTCATCGCCATGGGCGAGCGGCCGTCGCGGCTGCGGGTTCAGGGCACGGCTCAGGTCTGGCGCGACGACCCGCTGATCGGGCATTTCACCGGGGCACAACTGCTGGTCCGGGTCAGGGCGCGGGCGATCTTTCCCAACTGCCCGCGCTACATCCCCCGCGACGGCGCACCCTCGCCCTATGCCCCCCGCCCCGGCGAGGTGCCGCTGGAGCCGGCGTGGAAGAGCTTCGAGGTCTTCGCCGATGTCGTCCCGCCACGGGCTCCGGTGCCGGAAACGTACCTTCCCGAATGACCCGGGCGCCTCCCCTCCCCCTGGTGGGGAGGGGATGGGGGCGGGGGGACCCGCCAGACCGCGCAGCCCCCCACCCTCTCCCTCCCCACCAGGGGGAGGGAAGCGCCCCTCGCGGGCGACCACACTGCTTCGAACCTGCCTAGCCGAAAATCTTCTCGCCCTGTTCGTCAATCACCTGCCGGGCCTTGGCCAGCGAGATCGCCATGGCCTCCTCCAGCGAGGCCATGGTGTCGGCGCGGATCAGCACATGGACGCGCCCGTCCTTCTCGATCCGCGCCCCCACCCGGTACTGCCCGCCTTCCTTGGCCGGCGCCGGGGTGATGCGAAAGTCCTTGTACGCCTCTCCCTTGCCGGGAGCGGGATCGGCGGAGGCGGAGCCGAAGAGGCGAGACCAGAAGGGCATGGGCGTCGTCCGTGTAGGGTGGGTGCAACCCACCATCGGCGCGGCGGTGGGTTGCACCCACCCTACGACTCGCCACGGCGGGACGGTAGCCCGTAGGGTGCGTGATTTCACGCACCACCGCACGGGGACAAGGTGCGTGCAGGCACGCACCTGCCACCATGGCCGGCCGGACGCGGCGAAGATCAGGGCGGCGCTGGCCGAGGCGGCGCCGCCGCCGGAGAGCGTGGTGGAGTGGGGGGAGGTGTAGGCCGGGGCGACTCCAGCCTACTCTGGCTTCAATCCGCGTGCCATGTCTGCCCAAGGATCAATGGACCAATAGCTATTTGCGGCACCAGATGTCGAGGGCAGTATCCAAATAGAAGTCTTTCCCATGCGCTTCCAGAGGCCATACTCCAATTGCTTCTGATTGAGCGAAATCTGCGCAGCCCTTTTCCCATTGAAGGCCAGCGCACGCGGCTGATATTCACTAATGACTGCATGAACGGCTCTGGCGTCAAAGAAGCGGTCGGGAATGTCCTTATCCATTCCAGCGACACCTTTTGCCAAGTCAGTGAATCCAAAGCCAAATTTAAGGCAGTCGCCATCTTCCTCCGGTCGAAGCGTTCGATCAGTCAAACCAATTTCATGGACGGTCTTCCAAAACCTGTTTCCTCGCCCAGCATAGTAGTGGCCGATCGCCGCTGACTTGGCTCCCGCTGCTGTGCCGCAGAAAATGACAGAAAGGCCAGGGGCCAAGAAATCGCGAAGCATCACTGGTCCAAGAAGCTCCTCAACTTCCTGCTCCGGCTCGGATGCTTCAGCTTCCGCAGCGCCTTGGCCTCGATCTGCCTGATCCGCTCCCGCGTCACCGAGAACTGCTGGCCGACCTCTTCCAGCGTGTGGTCGGTGTTCATCCCGATGCCGAAGCGCATGCGCAGCACGCGCTCCTCGCGCGGCGTCAGCGAGGCCAGCACGCGCGTCGTCGTCTCGCGCAGGTTCGACTGGATCGCCGCGTCGATCGGCAGGATCGCGTTCTTGTCCTCGATGAAATCGCCGAGGTGCGAG
>CAZRQN010000124.1:0-8621 GCA_964602115.1 uncultured Rhodobacterales bacterium | reverse complement strand
TGGCTCAACCTCCCAAATACCCTCAAAAAGCAGGGAGTCGTGTAGCATGAACAAACCTTGAATCTGGTCACGCAATCATTTGATATTTCTGTATTTTGAAAATGTCCCACCGTGTGACGCCTCAGGGCATCACCTCGAAACGGTCCACATCCACCATCCCGTGATCGGTGATCTTGAGATGCGGGATCACCGGCAGGGCGAGGAAGGCGAGCTGCAGGAAGGGTTCCTCCAGCGTCACCCCCAGGCTGCGGGCGGCGGCGCGGAGCGTGACCAGGCGGTCGCGGACGGTCTCGAAGCTTTCCAGGCTCATCAGCCCGGCGACCGGCAGGGCAAGTTCGGCCAGGACCCTGCCGCCCCCGGTCACGACGAAGCCGCCCTCGATCTCGCTCAGCCGGGTGGCCGCCAGCGCCATGTCGGTATAATCGGCGCCCACGACCGCGATGTTGTGGTGGTCGTGGCAGACGGTGGAGGCGATGGCGCCGCGCTGCATGCCGAAGCCCCGGACGAAGCCGGTGGCGCGGTTGCCGTTCTTGCCGTGCCGCTCGATCACCGCGATCTTCATCAGGTCGCGCCCCGGATCGGGCCGCTTGTCGCCATCCTGCGGTGCGATGTCGAAGGTCAGGTGCTCGGTGATGATCTTGCCCGGGATGATGCCGATCACCGGCGTCTCGGCCCGGTTTCCGGCGGTGCGGAAGTCCGCCGCCACCACCTTCGGGGCCTTGACCGAGCGCCGCCCGACCGGCGCCACCGCCGGCCTCGCGGCAAAGGCCTCGGCATCGGCCAGCCGTCCGCCGGCGAGGACCAGCGAGGTGCGGCAGGTTTCGAGGCTGTCGATCACCGCGATGTCCGCCCGCTTGCCCGGCGCGATCAGGCCGCGATCCTTCAGCCCGAAGGCCTCGGCCGCCGACAGGCTGGCGGCGCGATAGACGGCGAGCGGCGGGGCGCCGAGAGCAATCGCGGTGCGGATCATGTAGTCGAGATGCCCGTGCTCGGCGATGTCGAGCGGATTGCGGTCGTCGGTGCACAGGCACAGATAGGGGGAGAGGCGCTCGGTCAGCAGCGGTGCCAGCGCGTGCAGGTCCTTGGACACCGAGCCCTCGCGGATCAGCAGCCGCATTCCCTTGCGCAGCTTCTCCAGCCCCTCTTCGGCCGTCGTGGCCTCGTGCTCGGTGCGGATGCCGGCGGCGACATAGCCGTTGAGGTCGAGCCCCCGCAGCAACGGCGCATGGCCGTCGATGTGGCGGCCGCGAAACGCCTCCAGCTTGGCCAGGCAGTCCGGGTCGCGCATCAGCACGCCGGGGAAGTTCATGAACTCGGCCAGCCCGATCACCCTGGGATGGTCGGCAAAGGGCAGGAGATCCCCGGCCGACAGCCGGGCGCCAGAGGTCTCCATATGGGTGGAGGGCACGCAGGAGGAAAGCTGCACACGGATGTCCATCAGCGTGCAGGCGGCGGCATCGAGGAAATAGCGGATGCCGGGAATGCCGAGGACATTGGCGATCTCGTGCGGGTCGCAGATCGCGGTCGTCACCCCGTGCGGGGTGACGCAGCGGTCGAATTCCAGAGGCGTGACGCAGGAGGATTCGATGTGCAGATGCGTGTCGATGAACCCCGGCACCAGCACCCGGCCGGAAACGTCGATCTCGCGCCGGCCTGCATAGCGGCCGAAGGTGCCGACGATCGTGTCGCCGCAGATCGCGACATCGGTTTCCACCAGCTCGCCGGCGATCAGATCGAAGACCCGCCCGCCCTTGAGCACCAGATCGGCCGCAACCTCGCCCCGGCCCTGGGCGATCACATCGGCAAGTGCGGGGCGGGTCATCGCGGCCTCCTTCTTTGGCTCTCAGCGTGAGCCGGAGGCGAAAGCTCCGCAAGCCCCGGCTTGCGGCGGCGGCGGGTTGGGTCCACCAAGGCGCATGCGTCCCCTTCGCGGCATCCTGCTGAAGCTCGGCTCGGTGATCACCTTCATCGTCATGGCCTCGCTGATCAAGGCGGTGTCCGGGCGCGTTCCCGCCGGGCAGACGGTGTTCTTCCGCTCCTTCTTTGCCATCCCGGTGATCGTTGCCTGGCTGGCGATGCGGGGTGAGCTGCGCCATGGCTGGAAGGCCGTCAGCCCCATCGGCCATTTCTGGCGCGGCCTGGTCGGTACCACCGCGATGGGCCTCGGCTTTGCCGGGATTGCCTATCTTCCCCTGCCGGAGGTGACGGCCATCGGCTATGCCGCGCCGCTCCTGACCGTGATCTTCGCCGCCATGTTCCTGGGCGAGAACGTGCGCGTCTTCCGCATCAGCATGGTGGCGCTGGGGATGGTCGGGGTGATGATCGTCACCGCCCCGCGCCTGTCGGTGTTCCAGGGCGACACGATCGGCACGCGCGAGGCCTTCGGGGCGATGCTCGTCCTCGGCTCGGCCGTCTTTGCCGCTCTCGCCCAGGTGTTCATCCGCAAGATGGTGCAGAGCGAAGCGACCTCGGCCATCGTCTTCTGGTTCTCGCTCACCGCCTCGGCGCTCGCGCTTCTCACCCTGCCCTGGGGCTGGGTCTGGCCAAGGCCGGGCGAGGCGGCGATCCTCGTCACCTGCGGTCTGCTCGGCGGGGTCGGGCAGATCCTGCTGACCTCGGCCTATCGCGAGGCCGACGCCTCGCTGGTGGCGCCCTTCGACTATGCCTCGATGCTCTTCGCCCTCGGCATCGGCTACTGGATCTTCGGCGAGGTGCCGACGCGCAGCATGCTCTCGGGTGCGGCGCTGATCGTGGCGGCGGGCGTCGCCATCATCTGGCGCGAGCACCGGCTGGGGCTGGAACGGGCGCGTCCGCGCAAGGCGATGAGCCCGCAGGGCTGACCTGCGGCCAGACGGTCAGAACAGCGGCGCGTTCAGCACCAGATGGACGGCGATGGCCGCGACATAGCCTGCCGCCACGGCCCAGGCCCATTTCAGATGCGCCGAGAAGGTATAGGACCCTCGTGCCAGCCCCATCAGCGCCACCCCCGCCGCCGAGCCGATGGACAGCATCGAGCCGCCGGTGCCGGTGGTCAGGGTGATGAGCAGCCATTCGCCGTCGCTCATGCTCGGGTCCATGGTCAGGACGGCGAACATCAGCGGGATATTGTCCACGATGGCCGACAGCCCGCCGATGATGACATTGGCTGCCGTCGGGCCGAGATCGGTGTAGAGGACCGAAGAGGCGACATCGAGATAGCCGAGCACGCCGAGGCCGCCGACGGCAAAGATGATGCCGAAGAAGAACAGCAGCGTGTCCCATTCCACCCGCTGCACCTGCTGGAAGCTGTCCAGCACCATGTCCTCGTCGTTCAGCCGGTTGCCGCGCATCTGCAGGACATAGGCCCAGACCTGGAGGTAGCCGAGGCCGAGCATCATCCCCAGCGCCGGCGGCAGGTGGAGGAAGTTCTTGAACGCCACGGCGGTGGCGATGGTCAGCGCGAAAAGGACGACGACGCCCTTCATCCCCGGCTTGGCCAGGATGCGCTCCTCGATCACCGCCGGGCGGTCCCTGGGCACCGCCCGATACATCAGCGCCGCCGGGATCGCCCAGTTGACCAGCGCCGGCAGGAACAGGACGAAGAACTCGAAGAAGGCGAGCTTGCCCTTCTGCCAGACCATCAGCGTGGTGATGTCGCCGAAGGGCGAGAAGGCGCCGCCGGCATTGGCGGCGACGACCACCGAGATGCAGGTCAGGACGACGAACTTCGGGCTGTCGCGGCCCAGCGCCAGGGCGACGGCCCCCATCACCAGCGCCGTGGTGAGGTTGTCGAGCACCGAGGACAGGAAGAACGACAGGATTCCGGTCAGCAGGAACAGCTGGCGGTAGCCGAGCCCGAGGTTGACCAGCCGCGCCCGCAGCACCTCGAAGGCGCGGCGTTCCTCCAGCGTGTTCACATAGGTGATGGCGACGAGCAGGAAGAGGAACAGCTCGCCATATTCCTCGATGACATTGAGGGCCTGTTCATGGGCGGCCTCGGCCTGGCCGTGCAGGGCATAGGCGACGCCGATCAGCGCCCAGATCAGCCCGGCCGCCACCAGCACCGGCTTGGACTTGCGCAGGTGGGTGGCCTCCTCGAAGACCACCAGGACATAGGCCAGAAGGAAGATCGCCAGCGAGAGAAGCCCCGCCCAGTGTCCGGTGAGGTCGAGCGCGTGCATCGGGGTCTCCCGCCGTTTTGCGCGATGGACCACGCGGGGCCGCCGCCGTCAACCGCCCGACCGCCGGGCGGCCCGGGCAAATTCTGACCAGAAGGTCAAAAATCTGCGCCGGCGCGCCCCGCCTGCCTTGCCAGTGCGCGCCAAGGCGTGCAACCTTTCCCGGCCCGAACGCCCCGGGCGGAGACCGGCCTGCCATGACCACCCAAGCCGCCCTTGCCGCCGCCACCGGCCAGCTGCCGCAGGTGACCCATCCGCGCAATCCGGGCATGGATCTCGATCTCGACTGGGTGGCGTCCGTGCAGGTCAACACCTCGGCGGTGGAACGGCGCTGCGCCACGCTGCCCGGACGGCGGTCGGTCAAGAAGCAGTGGCAGGCGGCCTGGCTGTGCAAGGCTGTCTCGCTCATCGACCTGACCACGCTGGCCGGTGACGATACCGAGGGCCGCGTCCGCCGGCTCTGCGCCAAGGCGCGCCAGCCGGTGCGGGCGGAGCTTCTGGAACGGCTGGGGATGGAAGGGCTGACGGTCGGCGCCGTCTGTGTCTATCACGACATGGTGGAAACCGCCGTGGCGGCGCTCGCCGGTTCGGGCATCCCGGTCGCCGCCGTCTCCACCGGCTTTCCCGCCGGCCTGTCGCCCTACAAGCTTCGCCTGGCCGAGATCGGCGAAAGCGTGCGCGCCGGGGCGGCGGAGATCGACATCGTGATTTCCCGCCGCCATGTGCTGACCGGCAACTGGCAGGCGCTCTACGACGAGATGTCGGAGATGCGCGCGGCCTGCGGGCCGGCCCATGTCAAGGCGATCCTCGCCACCGGCGAGCTTGGCACACTGCGCAACGTCATGCGGGCCTCGCTGGTCTGCATGATGGCGGGGGCGGATTTCATCAAGACCTCCACCGGCAAGGAGAGCGTCAACGCCACCCTGCCGGTGACGCTGACCATGGTCCGCGCCATCCGCGACTACCAGGACCGCAGCGGCATCCGCGTCGGCTACAAACCCGCCGGCGGCATCGCCAAGGCCAAGGATGCGCTTCTCTATCTCGCCCTGATGAAGGACGAACTGGGCCTGCCCTGGCTTCAGCCCGACCTTTTCCGCTTCGGCGCCTCCAGCCTGCTCGGCGACATCGAGCGCCAGCTCGAACACCACCTGACCGGCGCTTATTCCGCCGCCAACCGCCATCCGATGGGATAGACCTTGCGCTTTCTCCTTGCCCTTGCCCTGCTGCTTTCCATCCACTCTCCGGCCGAGGCCCAGCGGCCGGGCGGGAAGAAGATTTTCGCCACCCCGGCCTATGCGGTCACCGACGTCAGCGATCCGGTCCGGGCGGGAAAGAAGGCGCAGCGGTTCGAGTTGCGGGCCGGGGACTGTGGCGGCAACTGCCGCAACGATCGCGAATGGGCGATGATCCGGCTCACCAAGACCTGGCGCTACGGCACGCCGCAGTGGGTCGGGTTCAGCTTCTACCTGCCGCCCGACTACGCCTCCAGCCCGCGCGTCAACACCACGGTGGCGATGATCCACCAGCAGGGCGGGCCGACCAACCGCAAGGAAGGCCATGTCGATCTGCCGGTGGTGCAGTTCAACCTGCGCGGCGACCGCTTCTTCGCCGATGTCCATTACCTCACCGGCGACCGAAACGACGTGGCCGACGAGGGAAAGGAAATGCCGCTCGCTTCGCTCGGCGCGATGCGCGGGCGCTGGACCGACATGCTGATCCACTTCGACACCTCCGGGGACGGGCAGGTGCTGGAGGTCTTCATCAACGGAACGCGGCGCATCGCCGTGGCCGATCTCGAAAAGCTGGGCCTCGATGCCTCGGGCGTCACCGTCTATGACCGCGAGGCGGTGATCGAGAATTTCATCGCCCACCGGCCGCAGGCCTATACGTTCAACTACGGCCTCTACCGCGCCTTCGTCAGCCGCCACGGCGGGCCGATGCCGACGCAGGTGGTCGTGGTGGACGAAATCCGTCTCGGGACCAGGGTGGAGGACGCCGTGGTTGACGAGAGCAAGCCGGTGGATTGAGCCCATGACCATCCGCGACATCTTCCAGACGATGGACTACGGCCCCGCCCCCGAGGGCAGCGCCGAGGCGATGGCCTGGATCGCGGGCCATGGCGGTCGCTTCGGGCACTGGATCGACGGCGCCTTCACCGTACCGGGCGCGACCTTCTCCACCAGGAACCCGGCGACGGGCAAGGTGCTGGCGGAGGTGACGCAGGGCACCGAGGCCGATGTCGCCGCCGCTGTCGCCGCCGCCCGCAAGGCCCAGCCGAAATGGGCGAAGCTTTCCGCCCATGCGCGGGCGCGGGTGCTCTATGCGCTTGGCCGGCTGGTGCAGAAGCAGTCGCGGCTTTTCGCCACGCTGGAGACGCTCGACAACGGCAAGCCGATCCGGGAAAGCCGCGACATCGACATTCCCCTCGTCGCCCGCCACTTCGGCTATCACGCCGGTCTGGCGCAGCTCCTGCCCTCCGAACAGCCGGAGATGATGCCGCAGGGCGTCTGCGGCGCGATCATCCCGTGGAACTTTCCGCTTTTGATGCTCGCCTGGAAGGTGGCGCCCGCCTTGGCGGCGGGCAACACGGTGGTGCTGAAGCCGGCCGAATACACCCCGCTGACCGCGCTGCTCTTCGCCGAACTTTCCCGCGAGGCCGGGGTGCCGAAGGGCGTGCTGAACATCGTCACCGGCGATGGCGCCACCGGCGCGGCGCTGGTGGCGGCGCCGGTGGACAAGATCGCCTTCACCGGCTCCACCGAGGTCGGCCGCCGCATCCGCCAGGCCACCGCCGGCACCGGCAAGGCGCTGACGCTCGAACTGGGCGGCAAGTCGCCCTACATCGTCTTCGACGACGCCGATCTGGACAGCGCCGTCGAAGGGCTGGTCGATGCGATCTGGTTCAACCAGGGCCAGGTCTGCTGCGCCGGCTCGCGCCTTCTGGTGCAGGAAGGCGTGGCGGAGCGTTTCCATGCCAGGCTGAAGCGGCGGATGGACGGGCTGCGCATGGGCGACCCGCTCGACAAATGCATCGACGTCGGCGCGGTGGTGGACCCGGTGCAGCTTGCCACGATCAGGGGCATGGTCGAGGGCTCGGAGGGCGAGGTCTATCACGCCGCCTGCGCCGTGCCCGAGGGTTGCTTCTACCCGCCGACGCTGATCACCGGCCTCTCCGCCGCCTCCCGCCTGATGCAGGAGGAGATCTTCGGCCCGGTGCTGGTCTCGATGACCTTCCGCACCCCGGAAGAGGCGGTGGCGCTGGCCAACAACACCCGCTTCGGGCTGGCCGCCTCGGTCTGGACCGAGAACATCAACCTCGCGCTCGACATGGCGCCCAAGATCAAGGCCGGCGTGGTCTGGGTGAACGCCACCAACCTCTTCGACGCCGCCGCCGGCTTCGGCGGGATGCGCGAGAGCGGCTTCGGGCGCGAGGGCGGATGGGAGGGGCTGCTCGCCTATCTCCGCCCGGCCGGGAAATCCGTGCCCCTGAAACCGGTGGCTCCGGTGCCGGCGCCGAAGGAGCCGGTCGCGGAGGGACTGGACCGCACCGCCAAGCTCTTCATCGGCGGCAAGCAGGCCCGGCCCGATGGCGGCTATTCCCGCGCCGTCTGGTCGCCTCGGGGACGTCTCCTTGGCCATGCCGGGACCGGCAACCGCAAGGACATCCGCAATGCGGTGGAGGCGGCGCAGGCGGCGAAGGGCTGGGCCAGGGCCACGGCCTGGAACCGGGCGCAGGTGCTCTACTACCTGGCCGAGAATCTCTCCGCGCGTGCCGCCGAATTCGCCGCCCGGCTGCGCGACATGACCGGCAGGCCGGGCGCGGCCGAGGTGGAGGCCGCGATCCAGCGGCTCTTCACCTATGCCGCCTGGGCCGACAAGTTCGACGGCGCCGCCAAGGCGGTGCCCCTGCGCGGCATCGCGCTCGCGATGAACGAGCCGGTGGGCGTGATCGGCATGCTCTGCCCCGAGGAGGCACCGCTTCTCGGCCTCATCTCGCTGGTCGCGCCGGCAGTGGCCATGGGCAATTGCTGCGTGGCCGTACCGTCCGAGGCCTATCCGCTGGCCGCGACCGATCTCTATCAGGTGCTGGAAACCTCGGATGTACCGGCCGGCGTGATCAATATCGTCACCGGCCCGCAGGCCGAGCTTGGCAAGACGCTCGCCGCCCATCTCGATGTCGATGCGGTGTGGAGCTTCTCCGGCTCCGATCTGACGGCGATGGTGGAGCGCGAGGCGGCGGGCAACATCAAGCGGACCTGGGTCAACCACGCCCGTGCCACAGACTGGACGCGAGCGGAGGGCCAGGTCTTCCTGCGGGCGGCCACCGAGGTGAAAACCGTCTGGGTTCCCTACGGCGAGTGAGCCGCCCCATTGCCAGGGGGTCCACCGGGGGGAGGCGCCCTCTGCAAACCCGCGCCCTCCCGCCCTCTGTCGCGGCCCGAAGGGGGCCGCTCCGCCGGTTGG
>CAZRQN010000123.1:0-8722 GCA_964602115.1 uncultured Rhodobacterales bacterium | reverse complement strand
AGGGGGGCCGGCGGCCCCCCTTTGCCTGGTCCCGCGCGGCGAAGCCGCGCGGGAGGGGTCAGTTGCGGGCCAGGGTGGCGACGGCGAAGACGCAAGGGTCGGAGACAAGTTCCGGCGGGGTCAGGCACAGGCCCTGGGCGACCTGCCAGGCCGCGAGGACCTTGGGCACATAATCCCGCGTCTCGGCATAGGGCGGCACGCCGGCGCTGGCACGCACCGCGCCTTCACCCGCGTTATAGGCCGCCAGGACCATCAGCGGATCGCTGTCGAACTCGCCCATCAGCCAGTTGAGATAGGCCACGCCGCCCTTGATATTCTGTACCGGGTCCTTCGCATCGGCGACCCCGAAGCGGTCGGCAGTGGCGGGGATGAGCTGCATCAGCCCTTCGGCGCCTGCGGAACTGACCGCCTCGGGATTGCCGGCGCTCTCGATGCCGATCACGGCCAGCACCAGCGCCGGCGAGACATTGGTGCCGACGGTGGCCTTGAGGATATCGGTTCCGTAGGTTTCGGCGATCATCTGCAGCCTTTGCAGACGCGGGGCTGCGACGCTCGCGCCGCCCGGTCCCTGGGAGAGCGCGGCCAGCGCGGCGGGGAAGCGGCCCTGCACCTCTGTCAGGCCGACGGGAACGAGATCCCAGAACCAGGAATAGGCGGAACTCGCCGCTGTCCCTGCCTCCCCGCTCCCGGCATCGGGGGCCTTTGGCCGCGCGGCATTCGGATCAATCTTTGGCAGGGCGGCCAGCGCGCGCGCCTGTTCGGCAGGATCGATCTGCACGGTGATGCGAGGGCCGCTGCCGCTATAGGCCTTGATGCGGCGCACGCCCTCTGCCTGCGCCGGCGCGCAGAGGAAGATCGCGGCCAGTGCCGGTCCGAGGATTCGCATTGCCTGTACTGCCCGCCGTTTTCCGGTCTTGACCGGCGAATCCTGCCGCAACCGAGGCGTCGGGTCACCCACAACCTGACCGCCCGCGCCGCATTTGCTGCCGGGACGGGCATGGGGGACACAATCCGGCCGCATCGGCACCGCCGCAAGGGCCGCGAGGCGGGGTTTTCCAGCAGAAACACGGGCAGGCCGAAGCCTGCGGGCGACGAATCGTCGGGCAATAGTGGCGGCAATGCGGGTCTCTGCGACGGATAGGGCAGGAGAGGCCCGGCCACTGTTTCGCTCCGAGCTGTCTTTGCATGGCGATTGTCCCTCGGATCGGGCCGGGTGCCGCGAATAAGGCACGGAGAAATCCATAAAATTTCCGCCCGCTACCCTGTTCCCGCCCTCAGCCGGGGCCAGAAAGGTCTCAGCCGAAACGGAGAGGCGGTTCCGAGAGAACGCTCTGAGACGGTCGAAACGGTAACCAGTGATGCCCAGAAAGGGACCACGCCATGAAACTGCTGAACCTCTTCAAATCCTTCAAGTCCGATGAATCGGGCGCCGTGACCGTTGACTGGGTGGTTCTGACCGCTGCGATCGTCGGCCTGGGCATGGTGGTGATGTACAGCCTGCAGGGGCCGGTGGCGAACACCGCCTACTCGATCGGCGCCGACGTCACCAACGCCCAGTACTTCTGAGACTGACACCGGCGCCCCGGGGCCACGCGCCCCGAGGAGCCGGCCGCCCCGCAGCCCCGGCCTGCGGAGCGGAACCAAAGCCGGGAAAACGCCGGACAGACCACCGCCCGGCACAACGCCCCGAAATCAGCTTCAAGCTTGCCTGAAAAGACCCCGATCCTAGCGAATTCTTGCCGCAATCGGGTGCCAAACCGAAGAAGACCGAAGCGGACCGGTTCAGAGCTGACAACCCGCCGAGGCAAGGACTGCAACCCAGTACCGTCCATGTGAAAGGGACCCTGACGATGAAACTGCTGAACCTCTTCAAATCCTTCAAGTCCGACGAATCCGGCGCCGTGACCGTGGACTGGGTCGTGCTGACCGCCGCGATCGTGGGCCTCGGCATGGTCGTGATGCTCGCCCTGCAGGATCCGATCAACAACACCGCCGCCGCGATCGCCGCCGACATCAACACCGCCGCGACCGACTTCTGATCTTGACCTGAGCAGCCGGACGGGCGCGAGCGCTGCCCGTCCGGCTGCCGGCCTTCGGCCCGACCGGGCCAGGCGAACACCCCTTCGAAACTCCGATCCTAGAAACCGCGGTGCCGGGGCACACGCGGTCGTGTCGTTTGCGCGAAAAAAACCCAAAGCCCATCCCAATCCTGCCGCAATCGGGGCGGAGAAGTTCGGTGCCGTCACCGGCCGGAAGCCAGGACGTGACCGGCGGCGGCGCGAGCAAGAAGAGACCGTTCATGTGAAAGGAACGCGCAAGATGAGGCGGATGGGCAGGCTGAAGGCTTTCTGGAGCGACCAATCCGGCGCGGTGACCGTGGACTGGGTGGTGCTCACGGCCGCGATCGTCGGGCTCGGCATGGTGGTGATGACCCAGCTGCGCGGGCCGATCAACGACGCGGCAAATTCGATCACCGACGACATCAACTCCGCCGCCCAGGACTTCTGAGCCCCGCAGAGGCGATCCATGCCTTCCCCGGGGGTGGACCTGCGCTGCGCCAGGCCGGGGCCGCGCAGATTTGCCTGAGCGATTCAGGCCGGCCGGCGGTCTTCCTCAGAGAAAAACCACTTCGGCCAATTTGCCGCCACATTCACCCTCCAGAACGCAGACAAGTGTGGGCCGTCGGTTAGTGAGGTCATGAAAATGCGGGTTCGGCTGAACTCCCTGCGGCGTTTTCTTCGGGACGAAGAAGGCGCCATTACTGTCGATTGGGTCGTTCTGACGGCCGCTCTGGTGGGGCTCGTCCTGACGATCTTCACGATCCTGACCCGCGAGGTCTATGAGAACGCGGCCCAGGACATCGCCAACACCATCACGGAATCCGCGACCAACTTCTGATCGCATTCCTGCCGGGGGGCAGGCTGGAAGGGAGCATCCAAGATGCGTGCCGTATTCGGACTGGTCTTCATCGTCGGGCTCGCGCTTGCCGGTTTCGCCGTTTACATGGTTCAGGGCTATGTCGGCCAGAACCAGGCGGAGCTTCAGCGCGAGCGCGACTTCCGGGCGAAGATCGGCCCCATCGTCGAGGTCTATGTCGTCAACAAGCCCTTGGCCTATGGCGTCGCCTTGACCAAGGAGGACGTGCAGAAGGTCCTCATGCCGAAGAACAGCCTGCCTGAGGGTGTCTTCAGCGAGGAACTCGTGCTGTTCCCCGACGACTCGTCCAAGCCCCGCTTCGTGCGGCGCCCTCTGGAAAAGATGGAGCCTGTCCTGGCATCCAAGATCACCGAGCCGGGCGAGAATGCCGGAATTACCGCCCAGCTCACGAAGGGGATGCGCGCCTTCGCCATCGAGGTCGATGTGGCTTCTGGCGTGTCCGGCTTCCTTCAGCCGGGCGATCTGGTGGACATCTACTGGACCGGCTCGGTCGAGACCGCGAACGGCGGGTCCTCCGACTTTACCCGGCTGATCGAGGGTTCGGTGCGCATCGTCGCCGTGGACCAGACCGCATCGAGCGATTCGGGGCTGGGCACGATCGTTGCGCGCACGGTGACCGTCGAGGCAAGCCCGGAGGAAGTGGCGCGACTGGCTCAGGCCCAGGCTACGGGCCGCCTGGCCTTGTCGCTGGTCGGGATGAACGACGATACAACCTCTGCGTCCATCGAGGTGGATACCAAGGGCCTGCTCGGGATCAAGGACGAGGTCGTCCAGGAAGTTGCCGCTCCCGCCGCCGCGCCGGTCTGCACCGTGCGGACCCGCAAAGGCGCCGATGTGGTGGAGATCCCGATCCCCTGCACCAACTGATGCCGCAGTGCGGCACGCTCGGGCCCCCACGCCATGTGGGGGCCTTTTTCGTTTTCGGGCCTAGGGATAGCATCATGTTGCAACATATCCACATCAAGGAATGCGCCCAAGCAGTTGATTCTTGCAAAAAATCGACATGACTGGCAATGTCCCTCCCAAGACCGGGCGCAAAGACCCGGGACAGAGGCGTGATCGGAAAGGCAGGTCACATGAGCATTCGATCTCTAGCGTCGGCGGCAGCCGTCGGAATGGCTTTGGCCGCCGCGTCGATTTTGCCGGTCCGAGCCGAAAATCTGCGCGTGGTCACGGGCGATGCGGCGGCGCCGCTTCAGGTGCCGATGAATCGCGCAGTGGTTGTGGAAAGCGATACACCCTTCGCGGAACTGTCGATCGCCAATCCGGGGATCGCCGACATTTCCACCCTCAGCGACAAGTCGATCTATGTCCTGGGCAAGGCGCCGGGGCGCACCACCCTGACGCTTCTGGGGGCCGACGGGACGCTGATTGCCAACGTCGATGTGCATGTCACGCCCGACATTGCCGAGTTCAAGGAGCGGCTCCGCCAGATCCTGCCCGGCGAGAATATCGAGGTGCGCACCGCCAATGACGGGATCGTCCTTTCGGGCACCGTCTCCTCGACGGCCAAGCTCGACCGCGCGCTGGACCTCGCCGGCCGCTATGCGCCCGACCGGGTCTCGAACCTGATGACGGTGGGCGGGACGCAGCAGGTGATGCTGAAGGTCCGCTTTGCCGAGATGCAGCGCTCGGTGGCCAAGAACCTCAGCTCGTCGCTTGCGGTCAGGAGCAACAGCGGCACTGTCGGCGGCGCGGCCGGCACCGGCAACTTCACCGCCGATGGTGCGGTCTCCGGCGTGTTCGACGACGGGTCCTTCCCGCTGAACTCGGGCAGCAAGGGCGCGATCGGCCTGGGGTTCAGCGCCGGCGCACTGGAGTTCGCCGTGCTGCTTGAAGCGCTGGAGACCAAGGGCGTGGTCCGCACCCTGGCCGAGCCCAACCTGACGGCCCTGTCGGGCCAGGAGGCGAAGTTCCTCGCCGGCGGCGAATATCCGATCCCGGTGGCCTCGGGCGACGGGACGATCACCATCGAATACAAGCCCTTCGGCGTGGAGATGAACTTCACTCCCGTCGTCGTGGATGGCGATCTCATCAACCTGACGATCAACGCCGCCGTGTCGGCGGTGGACAGCACCATCTCGATCCGCCAGGGCGGCTTTGACATCTCGGCCTTCAAACGGCGCGAGACTTCCACAACGGTGGAGATGCGCGACGGCGAAAGCTTTGCCATCGCCGGCCTGCTGCAGGACGACTTCCGCAATCTCAACGGCCAGGTGCCCTGGCTGGGCGACATCCCGATCCTGGGGGCGCTGTTCCGCTCGGCCGAATACCAGCGCTCGCAGTCGGAACTGGTGATCATCGTCACCCCGCATCTGGTGACGCCGACCCGGGGCGAGGCCCTTGCCCTGCCGACGGACCGGGTGCGCCTGCCTTCCGAGCGCGAGCTTTTCCTCTTCGGCAAGGTGCAGGGCACCTACAACGAGGGAAGCGCCGCCGGCGAAGTGGCCCGGCAGGACTACGGCGGCTCCTATGGCTATGTGATGGAGTGACAGGCATGAAGGTGACGAATCTTCTCGCAGGCGTGTCGCTCGTAGCGATCGCGGCCTGCGCGCAGCGCGAGGCGGGGTCCGAGGTGGACATGGGCACCTTCGGCAACGCCAACATGAACAACGTGCTCGTGATGAGCGGCCAGCGCGACTACGTGGTCGCCCTGCAGGAACGCTTCAACCAGGAAGTGCCCGACACGATCAACTTCGCCTTCAATTCCTCGGTGCTCGACGAGGAAGCGATCAAGGTGCTGAGGCACCAGGCGAACTGGATCAAGCAGTTCCCGGAACTGCGCTTCCGCGTCTATGGCCACACCGATCTCGTCGGTTCCAACGGCTACAACTACGCGCTGGGCAAGCGGCGGGCGGAGGCGGTCGTCTCCTATTTCGCCAGCCAGGGCATCAGCCGCGCCCGGCTGGAGGCGTTGGTCAGCTATGGCGAGACCCGCCCGGTCGTCCAGACGCAGAACGAGGAGCGCCGCAACCGCCGGACGGTGACCGAGGTTTCCGGCTTCATGCAGCGCCATCCTTCTGTTCTGAATGGCAAATACGCTGCCGTCATCTTCCGCGAATACATCAAGCTCGCCGAGCGGCCGCACCCGACCAACACCCAGGTCAAGACCCAGACGGATCCGAGCGAGTAAGCAACAGCCGGGTCCTGCGACGCGCCCCCCGCCGGACGGTCGGGGGGCGTTTCCGTCTCCAGAGTTTCCAAATCGGCCACGGTGAGTTGAAGAAATCAAAGATTCGGGGCTTTTCGGCCCCAATCTCGCCACCATCCCCCCTCAGGTTCGACCCAGGTGGAACGAGCGCGGGGCCTATGGCCCGGCGCTGCGGTGTCCCGGGTCGGGGTCAGGCTGTGCCGGAAGTAACGGGCCTTTGCCTCCCGCCCTGCGGATGCCGGGTGTGGAAGGGCAAGAAGGCATGGGCAGTGTTGCAAATCTCCAGCCGGAACCGGCACCGATCCTGGCATGCACGATCAGCCGGGACGTTCAGCACTTCGAGCTTCTCATCGACGACATGGAGGCCGAGCTCGGCGAGCACTGGGGCGACCTGAGTTTTGAGGACGCCAAGGTCTTTCTCGACCAGCCGGACGCCGCCAGCCTCGAATTCGTCGCCATCGCCGTCGATGGGCAGGACGAGGCTGACTTGTCCCGGGTCACCGGTCTGATCCGGCAGGCCAAGGCCCAGAACGTCAAAGTGGTCCTGATCGCCCGCGAGGTCAGCCCGGTCGGGCTGCACCACCTCCTGCGGCTCGGAGCCGATGACTTCCTGCCCTATCCCCTGCCGCAGGGCGCGTTGCACGAGACCATCGCCAAGCTGCGCCAGCCGCCGCCGCCTCCCCTGGCGCTGGTCGCCGCCGCCGCCGCGCCGGCGGAAGACGAGGCGGGCGGTCCCCATCACCATGTGCCGACCTTCAAGGCCAAGGGCGACCGTGACGGCGTGCTGCTGCCGGTCCACGGCATGGCGGGCGGGGTCGGGGCCACGACCTTTGCCACCAACCTCGCCTGGGAACTGGCGACGGTGGACAAGCAGAACGCCCCGCGCGTCTGCCTGATCGACCTTGATCTCCAGTATGGCGCGGTGGCCACCAACCTTGACCTGCCGCGCCGGGATTCGGTGTTCGAAATCCTTTCGGACACCGCCAGCGCCGACAGCGAGAGCTTCCTGCGCGGGATGCTGACCTTCAACGACAAGCTGAACGTCTTCACCGCTCCGCCCGACATGCTGCCGCTCGACATGATCAACGGCGAGGATGTCGGGCGCATCCTCGACATGGCGCTGAAGAACTTCGATTTCGTCATCGTCGATATGCCGCCGACCATCGTCGCCTGGACCGAGACCGTGCTCAGCCGGGCGCATGTCTATTTCGCGCTGATGGAGCTTGACCTGCGCTCGGCGCAGAACGTCCTGCGTCTGGTGCGGGCGCTGAAGGCCGAAGGGCTGCCGCACGAGAAGATGCGCTTCGTGCTCAACCGTGCGCCCCGTTTCACCGACCTTTCGGCCAAGAGCCGGGTCAAGCGGATGGCGGAGAGCCTCGACATCGACATCGAGGTGCAGCTGCCCGACGGCGGCCGCGAGGTGACGCAGGCCAACGATCACGGCCTGCCCCTGGCCGAGTCCTCGGCGAAGAATGCCCTGCGCAAGGAAATCCAGAAACTGGCCAAGTCGCTGAACGACCTCAACCGCGCTGCGGAGAGCGGACGGTGAGCGGCCGGGACGGACGGGAGTAGGAACGATGTTCTCGCGCTTCAAGAAGACCGACGCCGCCGCGCCGAAGCCGGCCGCGATGGCGCCGGCCGGGCCCGCCAACAGTGCCGCCCAGGCCCCGGCGCCCGCAAGCGCGGTTCCCGGAGCCAAGGCGCCGGTGCCGCTGCGGCCCGTGTCCGGGGCGGCGCATGCCAAGTCGCCCGCCGAGGTGGTGGCGGCCGAGAAGGAGCAGAAGCGCAAGGACCGGTTGATGGAGCTCAAGGTCGAGCTTCACAAGCGGCTGCTGGAAAACCTCAACCTCGCGGCGCTGGAGCATGCGTCCGAGGCCAGCCTGAAGACAGAGATTGCGGCAATCACCTCCGAGGCGCTCGACGAGATGTCGGTGGCGCTGAACAAGGATGACCGCCAGACGCTGAACCAGGAGCTTTATGACGAGGTCATGGGCCTCGGGCCGCTGGAGCCGCTGCTGAAGGACGACTCGGTCAACGACATCCTGGTCAACGGGCCTAAGCGGATCTTCGTCGAACGTGGCGGCAAGCTGGAACTCACCGACATCACCTTCAAGGACGAGCGCCACCTCCTGCGGATCATCGACAAGATCGTGTCGGCCGTGGGCCGGAGGGTCGATGAATCGAACCCCTATTGCGACGCGCGCCTGGCCGACGGTTCGCGTTTCAACTGCATGGTGCCGCCGGTGGCGGTGGACGGCTCCCTGGTGTCGATCCGCAAGTTCAAGAAGGAAAAGCTGAAGGTCGATGACCTGGTGAAATTCGGCGCCTTCACCGAAGAGATCGCGGCCTATCTCCAGGCGGCGGTGGCCACGCGGCTCAACGTCATCGTCTCGGGCGGGACGGGCTCGGGCAAGACGACCACGCTCAACGCGCTCTCCTCCTTCATCGACAACAAGGAGCGGGTGCTGACCATCGAGGACACGGCGGAACTGCAGCTTCAGCAGGTCCATGTCGGCCGGATGGAAAGCCGACCGCCCAACGTCGAGGGCAAGGGCGCGGTCACGCAGCGCGACTGTCTTCGCAACGCCCTGCGGATGCGCCCCGACCGGATCATCGTCGGTGAAACCCGCGGCG
>CAZRQN010000122.1:0-8725 GCA_964602115.1 uncultured Rhodobacterales bacterium | reverse complement strand
TTCGGCGGAATGCCAGATTTGACGCCGAGAAGGCGCTCAGATCAAGCGTCGGCTAAAGTGGGGCGCGGTTCCTGACCAGCTTGCGTCTCCGTCACCGAAGCCAGCCAGCGTTCTGCATCCAGCGCGGCCATGCAGCCCATGCCGGCCGAGGTGACGGCCTGGCGATAGACGTGGTCGGTCAGATCGCCGGCGGCGAAAACCCCGGGCACCGAAGTGGCGGTTCCGCCCGGTGTGACCTTCACATAGCCGCCGTGGTGCAGTTCCACCTGGTCCTTCACCAGCTCCGACGCCGGGGCATGGCCGATGGCCACGAAGAAGCCGGCGCAGGGGATGTCCTGGATGGCGCCGGTGCCGACATGGCGGGCGCGAACGGCGGTGACGCCGCGCGGCGTTTCCTCGCCCAGCACCTCCGTCACCTCATGGTTCCATAAAACCGCGATCTTCGGATGCTTGAAAAGCCGGTCCTGCATGATCTTTTCCGCCCGCAGGCTGTCGCGGCGGTGGACCAGCGTGACCTTGGTGGCGAAGTTGGTCAGGAACAGCGCTTCCTCCACGGCGGTATTGCCGCCGCCGATCACCACCACTTCCTTGCCGCGATAGAAGAACCCGTCGCAGGTGGCGCAGGCCGAGACGCCGAAGCCCTTGAAATGCTCCTCCGACGGCAGGCCAAGCCAGCGCGCCTGCGCTCCGGTGGCGAGGATCACCGCATCGGCGGTGAAACGGGTGCCGCTGTCGGCCTCGGCGAGGAACGGCCGGCGCGAGAGGTCGAGCCGGGTGATATGGTCGAAGACGACCTCCGCCCCCATCGCCTCGGCATGGGCCTGCATCCGCGCCATCAGGTCGGGGCCGAGGACATGGGTGTCGCCGGGCCAGTTCTCTACCTCGGTGGTGATGGTCAGCTGGCCGCCGGGCTGGATGCCCTGCACCAGAACCGGATTCAGCATGGCACGGGCGGCATAGACGGCGGCGGTATAACCGGCCGGGCCGGAGCCGATGATGAGAAGCCGGGTATGGCGCGTGTCGGTCATGGCAGTCTCCCGAGGCAGAGGCCCCGATATAGACAGGTCGGCCGGAGCCCGAAAGGGGTGGGGACCACTTGTGCCTCTCACGCGGGTCGCAGCGATTTGTTGCGCAACCGTGAAAGAATATTGCGCAGTGCGGCGTCGCGAAGTAAGGAACGCGAAACCTGAAAGGAGCGCGGATGCCCGGTCACAAGCTCGACCCGATCGACCGACAGATTCTCGCAGAGCTTCAGGCCGATGGCCGGATGACCAATGTGGAACTGGCCAGTCGGGTCGGGATCTCGGCGCCGCCCTGTCTGCGGCGGGTGCGGGCGCTGGAGGAGGCGGGCTTTATCCGCGGCTATCACGCGGTGATCGACGCGCGCGAGCTTGGCTTCGAGGTTTCGGTCTTTGCCATGGTGCGGCTGAACTCGCAGGCCGAAAGCGATCTTGCCGCCTTCGAGGACCGTTGCCGCGCCTGGCCGCTGGTGCGCGAGTGCCACATGCTCAACGGCGAGATCGACTTCATCCTGAAATGCGTGGCGCCGGACCTTTCGACCTTCCAGCGTTTCCTGACCGGGGAACTGTTGAAGGCCGAGAACGTCTCGAACGTGAAGACCTCGCTCGTCATCCGGGATGCCAAGGACGAACCCGGCGTTCCCTTCGAGGTGCTGGAAGAGCGTCTGAGCCGGACCGCCTGACCTGTCAGCGGGAGGCTACGGCACGGCGCGGCGGTACGGCCGCCGTGCGGCGCGGACGGTCCTCGCGGGCGAAGGGTGCAGGCGGGCTTTTCGCGGCAGAGGCGGCTGCGACGGCGGCGGCGAGCCAGCGGCGGGGCTTGCGGGGTTGATCGGACATCGGGGTGATCCCTCCAGATCGATTCGAATCCGATTGTTTCCGCAAATTGCGGCGAGTCTTGGACAAATCGCCGGTCAGAGCCGGATCGCCGCCAGCATGCGCCCGTAATCGGCCTCGCCGCGATGGGTGGTGCGCCGGAAACTGTAGAACCGCGCGGCATCGGCATAGGTGCAATGCCGGGTCCATTCGGCATGGCCCACTCCGGCGGCGCGCAGCCGCGCCAGACCATAGGCGGGCAGGTCGAAATGCGGTTTTCCCGCCGGCCCGTTGGCGAAGAAGCGGGCGTTCTCCGGGTCGTCCTCGATGAAGCCTTCGGCAAAGTCCCAGCCGACTTCATAGGCAGACTGGCTGATCGTCGGGCCGATGACGGCGACAATCGCCTGCCTTTGCGCTCCGAGCGCCTCCATCGCCGCGACTGTCGCCTCCAGCACCCCGGCCCGGGCGCCTTTCCAGCCCGCATGGGCGGCCCCGATCACCCGGGCCTGCGGGTCGGCGAACAGCACCGGCTGGCAATCGGCGGTCAGCACACCGAGCGCGAGGCCGGGCGTGGCGGTGACCAGCGCATCGGCGCGCGGCCGGTCGCTGCGCGCCGCGCTCAGGGTGACGACATCGGGCGAGTGGATCTGGGTCAGCGTCGTCAGCGCCCCGGCCGGCAGGTCGAGCCAGGCCATGGCGCGGGCCCGGTTCTCGGCCACCGCTTCCGGTGTGTCGTCCGAGCCGGGACCGCAGTTCAGCCCGGCGTAAAGGCCGCTCGAAACCCCTCCGCGCCGGGCAAAGAATCCGTGGCGGAAGGGCAGGGCATCGGCGGTGATGACATCCAGCATCAGGCAAATCCGGGCGGCGGCGGGGTGCCGGGGCCATGGGCCGCCAGCGCCTTGAAGAGGGAGCCCATTTCCCCGGGATCGGTCAAGCGCCGTTCCGCCGCGCGATGCGACGCCAGCGACGCCCCCGTCAGCCGCTGCGCCAGACGTTCGGCACGGGCCGCGATCCCGAGGCGCGCCAGGAGAGGGCCCTGTCCCACCGGCCCGGCGACGGGCAGAGGCGCAAGCGCACGCGCCAGGGCCTCGAAATCGACATGGGCCGTCAGGTCGGCCTCGCCGGGGCTCGCCAGCGGGTTCTCGGGCGCATGGGCGCGAAGAGCCTGGAGCGTGTCGCCCATCGACCGCCAGCCGCCATAGTCGATGAAGATCGCCGCCCCGCCTGCCGCCAGGCGCTCCGATACCGCAGCGGCGATGCCCGGCAGCGCGGGGCAGACCTCCACCACCGTGCCGGGCGGGTCGGCAGCGAAGCGGGGATCGGGGCAGGGCAGCGGCGGCGACAGGCCGAAGGCCAGCGCCTCGCCCTCGATCCCCACGACCACCTCGCGCCAGCCGTCCGCCTCACGCCGGAACTGGCGGATGGGCAGTGCGTCGAGGAACTCGTTGGCGATCAGGAAGAGCGGACCCTCCGGCAGGTCCTCCACCCTGGCCGCATGCCGCGCCATCGGCAGCCGCGCCGCCTGCGCCGCCCGCAGGACCGGCGAGGCCTCCACCAGCCACAGCCGCGCCGCAGCATGGAACCCGGGCACCAGCGCCGTTGCCCGCCAGAGATCGGCCATCAGCGTGCCGCGCCCGGGACCAAGCTCGGCGAGGATGAAGGGCGCGGGTGCCCCTTGGTCCAGCCAGGCCTGGGCGAGGCACAGGCCCAGAAGCTCGCCGAACATCTGGCTGATTTCCGGTGCGGTGGTGAAATCTCCCGCCCGGCCGAAAGGGTCGCGGGTGGCGTAGTAGCCATGCGCCGGGTGCAGAAGCGCCTCGGCCATGAATTCCGCCACGGTCATCGGGCCGGCGGCGCGGATTTGCTCGGCCAGAAGACGGGCGAGCGGGGTCACGGTCGGGCGCGGGCCAGAAACACCAGGCCCACAAGGATCATCGGCAGGGACAGAAGCTGGCCCATGGTCAGGCCCCAGCCGCCCAAGTGCAGCGCGAGGCCGAGCGGGTTGCCTTCGGTGACGAACTGGGCATCCGGCTGGCGGACGAACTCGACGAGGAAGCGCACTGCGCCATAGCCGGCGAAAAAGGCTCCGGCCACCGCACCCGGGCGCCTCAGCCATCCGCGCCGCCAGGCCAGCCACAGGAGCGCGGCGCCGAGGACCAGACCCTCCAGCGCCGCCTCGTAAAGCTGCGAGGGATGGCGCGCGCAGGGGCCGAGGACGCCGGCGCAGGCCTGTGCCGCGTCGCCGGGGAAGATCACGCCCCAGGGCAGGTCCGTCGGACGCCCCCAGAGCTCGGCATTGATGAAATTGGCGATCCGGCCGAGGAACAGGCCCGGCGGGGTGGCCAAAGCCAGAAGATCGGCGGTGCCCGCCATCGGGATGCGCTCGATCCGGCAGAACAGCACCCCGGCGACGACCACGCCGAGGAAGCCGCCATGGAAGGACATGCCGCCTTCCCAGACCCTCAGGATCGCCAGCGGTTCGGTCAGGAAATGCCCGGGCTGATAGACCAGCACATAACCGATCCGTCCACCGGCGATGACGCCGAGGATGATCCAGGTCAAGAGCCGCTCCAGCTGCTCGGCCGACATCGGCGGGCCTGCCGACCAGAAGCGCGCCGTCGCCAAGGAGGTCAGGGCCAGGCGCCAGCCGATCAGGATGCCGGCGATATAGGCCAGCGCATACCAGCGCAGCGCGAAGGTGGTGCCGAAGACCTCAACCGAGAACACGGCGGGCGAAATGTCGGGAAAGGGGATCATCGCGGGTTATCTCGGCCCTGGCAGGTGCGAAGTCAACCGCGCGGGCCTTGCCGTTCCCGCCGGCGGTTCGCATATAGGGCCCACCGGACGGAGGGCCCCGCCATGGACGCGCGCAACCGCTTTTTCGACGACCTGAGCCAGCTGGCGACCAATGCCATGGGCGTGGCCCAGGGCGCGCGGGCCGAAGCCGAGACGGCGATGAAAGGCCTCGTGGATCGCTGGCTCGCCCATCGCGACCTCGTCACCCGCGAGGAGTTTGACGCCGTCCGCGCCATGGCGGCGAAGGCGCGCGAGGAGAACGAGGCGCTCGCGGCACGCCTTTCTGCGCTGGAAGCGCAGCTTTCCGCGAAAGGCTGACCAACCCGAAAAGGTCGCTCCGTTCGGCCGGGGGATCGTTCCTCCCCCGCCATCTGCCGTTGTCCACAGGAAAAAGCGCTTTACAGGATTCCCCTGACGGCCCACTATCCCTAGTAGGGTCCTTGGCAGGAGACCGCTGGACCTTGCCGAAACCCCAAGCTCTGGGGGATCGACCTCGGGGCATCGCATGAGGCCGGGCCATGTCGCTTTCCGAAGACTTCCCGACGGTGGAAATCCACCCGATCGACATCGTCGAGACGCTCGCCGAACATCATGACTGGGACTTCGACCGCGTCACCGACGACCAGATCGCCATGGCGGTCGAGGGCATGTGGCGGACCTATTCGCTGACGCTGGCCTGGTCGCCCTCCGACGAATTGCTGCGCCTGATCTGCACCTTCGAGATGGAGCCGCCCGTGGGGCGGATGGCCGAACTCTACGATGTGCTCAACCGCACCAACGACATGGTCTGGACCGGCGCCTTCACCTGGTGGGACGACCAGAAGCTGATGGTCTGGCGCTATGGATTGACCCTGCCGGAAGGGCTGGTGGTCACGCCCGAGCAGGTGGACCGCCTGATCGGCGAGGCGGTGATGGCCTGCGAGCGCTTCTATCCCGCCTTCCAGCTTGTCGCCTGGGCCGACCACACGCCGGAGACGGCGATGAAGGTTGCCATTGCCGAGGCCTACGGCCGCGCCTAGTTTCCCGCCGCAACCCGGGGGAGGCGCATGGATTTCACACGGATCGCGGAACGCGGCCTGGTTCTGCTGGGCTGCGGCAAGATGGGCTCCGCCCTGCTGGCAGGGTGGTTGTCCCGGGGCCTTCCCGCCCAGGCGGTGCATGTGGTGGAGCCGCAGCCCTCCGCCTGGCTGAAGGCGCAGGGCGTGGCGCTGAACGGCACGCTTCCCGAGGCGCCGGCGGTGGCGCTGCTCGCCGTGAAGCCGCAGATGATGGGCGCGGCCTTGCCGGTGCTGCAGAGCTACGGCAACGGACGGACGCTCTTCGTTTCCATCGCCGCCGGCACGACGCTGGCGACACTCGGCACCCTCCTGGGAGAGCGGACCCCGATCGTCCGCACCATGCCCAACACGCCGGCCATGGTCGGGCGCGGGATCACCGCGCTGGTCGCCGGGGCCCATGCCACCGCTGCCGACCTGATGCTGGCCGAGACGCTGATGGCCGCCGTGGGCGAGACGGTCGTGCTTGAGCGCGAGGACCTGATCGACGCGGTCACGGCCGTCTCCGGCTCCGGCCCGGCCTATGTCTTCCACCTGATCGAGGCCATGGCGGCGGCCGGCGAGGCCGAAGGACTGCCGGCGGATATCGCGATGCGGCTGGCCCGGGCGACGGTCTCGGGTGCCGGCGAACTCGCCCGCCTTTCGGACGACAGCGCGGCGCAGTTGCGGATCAACGTCACCTCGCCCGGCGGCACCACCGCCGCTGCGCTGGCGGTGCTGATGGACCCCGAGGCCGGCTTTCCCGCGCTGTTGCGCCGTGCCGTCAAGGCGGCCGCCGACCGCGGACGGGAGCTTGGCGCATGATTTCCTTCGACGATTTTCTCAAGGTCGATATCCGCGTCGGCCGCATCATCCGGGCCGAGCCCTTTCCCGAGGCCCGCAAGCCCGCGATCAGGCTCTGGGTCGATTTCGGGCCGGAAATCGGCGAAAAACGCTCCTCCGCCCAGATCACGAAGCATTACACGCCGGAGGGACTGGTCGGGCGGCGGGTGCTTGCCGTGGTGAACTTCCCGCCGCGCCAGATCGGTCCGGTGAAATCCGAGGTTCTGGTTCTCGGCGTTCCCGATGCCGATGGCGAGGTCGTGCTGATCGCGCCCGATCTCGAAACGCCCCTCGGGGGAAGGATGTTCTGATGAAGCTGCTGATCACCCGCCGCCTGCCCGACCGCGTTCTTGCCGCTGCCCGGGCGCGGTTCGAGGTGACGCTGCGCGACCGGACCGAGGTCCTGTCACCCGAGGAACTGCGCGCCGCCCTGCGCGAATTCGATGCGGTGCTGCCGACGCTGGGGGATCGCTTCCAGCCCGAGGTTTTCGCCGATGTCCCTGATCCGAGGGCGAAAATCCTCGCGAACTTCGGTGTGGGCTACAACCACATCGACGTGGCCGCCGCCCGCGCTGCCGGTCTGGTGGTCTCCAACACCCCCGGCGCGGTGACGGACGCGACCGCCGATATCGCCCTGTCGCTGATCCTGATGACCGCCCGCCGGCTGGGCGAGGGCGAGCGGCTGCTGCGCGCCGGACAGTGGACAGGCTGGGGGCCGGTGCAGATGCTCGGCACCCATGTCACCGGAAAGACGGTGGGAATCATCGGCTTCGGCCGCATCGGCAAGGCCATCGCCCGCCGCTGCCACTTCGGTTTCGGCATGGAGGTAATCTTTCACAACCGCTCTGCCGTCGCCGACCCGGGCCTTCCCGCCCGTCAGGTGCCGATGGGTGAGGCGATGGCGGCGGATTTCGTCGTGGTCGCGGTTCCGGGGGGGAAGGAGACCCATCACCTCATCGGCGCCGAAGCCTTCGCCGCGATGAAATCCTCGGGCATTTTCATCAACATAGCGCGCGGAGACGTGGTGGACGAGGCGGCGCTTGTGGCGACCCTGCGCGACGGCCGGATCGCGGGGGCGGGGCTTGATGTCTATGAGTTCGAGCCCAAGGTGCCGGCGGACCTGATGGCGATGGAAAACGTGACGCTCTTGCCGCATCTCGGCACCGCCTGTCTTGAAGTGCGCGAGGCGATGGGGATGATGGCGGTCGAGAACCTGATCGCCTTTGCCGGGGGACGGGCGCTGCCCAATCCGGTCTGACCCGGTTTTCCCGTCGGATCACAAACGCTTGGGGACCGATGTTCATCTCCCCCGGACGCCGCTTCATCTTTGTCCATATCCCCAAGACCGGGGGGACGGCGCTGACGCTGGCGCTGGAGGCCCGGGCGATGAAGGACGACATCATCATCGGCGACACGCCCAAGGCGCGCGCACGAAGATCGCGCGTCAAGGCGTTGAAATCGCACGGGAGATTGTGGAAGCACTCCACGCTCTCCGACATCGACGGCGTGCTGTCCGAGGACGAGATCGCCGCGATGTTCATCCTTACACTGGTGCGCAACCCCTGGGAGCGCTGCCTGTCCTACTGGCACTGGCTGCGCGGCCAGGGCTTCGCCCATCCGGCAGTCGGACTGGCCAAAGCCTTGTCGTTCAAGGATTTTCTTTCCCACCCCCAGACCCGCGCCAGCCTCGCGGCCTGGCCCGCCGCCGCCTATATGCGCGGCCGGTCGGGGGTGGAGCGGGCTTCGCTCTATGCCAGGCTGGAGCATCTGGAGGATGACCTCGCCCCCTTCTGGGACCACCTCGGCTTTCGGCTGACCTTGCCCAGGGCCAATGCCTCGGGCCGGCCGGCGGACTGGCGGGGGGCCTATGATCCGGCCGCGCAGGCGCTGGTCGGAGAGCTGTGCGGCGAGGACATCGCGCGGTTCGGCTACCGCTTCGAGGCGTAGTTTCGCCGTCGGTTTTCCGTCCCGCCGCCGTCGGTTTCCCGTCCCGTGCGCGTCGGTCATCCGTCCCGACAGAGCGTGCGCTGCGGGCAGCCGCCGCGCAACGCCGGCAGGGCGCCGGCAGCGGACAGGGGATGCGTGGAACCGCCCCCCCACCCCATCCCTCCCCCACGAGGGGGGAGGGAGGCGCGTGGTCTGTCGCCGTGGTCAGGCTGCTTTAGAGCGGGATCGTTTCTGACTGAATCGCGGGGGGTGGATTCCCTTGTTGGTCTT
>CAZRQN010000121.1:0-8851 GCA_964602115.1 uncultured Rhodobacterales bacterium | reverse complement strand
ATGATGATGATGGTCTCCGCCGGGGACCTGATCTCGCTCTACATGGGGCTGGAGCTGCAGTCGCTGGCGCTTTACGTCATCGCCGCCATGCGCCGCGACCATGCGAAATCGACCGAGGCGGGCCTCAAGTACTTCGTCCTTGGCGCTCTCTCCTCCGGGCTTCTGCTCTACGGCGCCTCGCTGACCTATGGCTATGCCGGCACGACGCTGTTCTCCGGCATCCTCGGCGCGCTTCAGGGCGAGGTGCCGCTCGGGTTGCTCTTCGGCCTGGTGTTCATGCTTTCGGCCCTGGCCTTCAAGGTTTCGGCCGCGCCCTTCCACATGTGGACGCCCGATGTCTATGAAGGCGCGCCGACGCCGGTGACCGCCTTCTTTGCCACGGCGCCCAAGGTCGCGGCGATGGCACTCTTCGGCCGGCTGGCCTGGGACGCCTTCGGCGCCATTCCCGGCGACTGGACGCAGGTCATTGCGGCGCTGGCCATCTGCTCGATGTTCCTCGGCGCCGTCGCGGCGATCGGCCAGAAGGACATCAAGCGGCTGATGGCCTATTCCTCCATCGCCCATATGGGCTTTGCCCTGATCGGCCTGGCGTCGGGAACGGCGCAGGGCGTGCAGGCGATGCTGGTCTATATGGCCATCTATGTCGCCATGAACATCGGCACCTTCGCGTTCATCCTGTCGATGGAGCAGGGCGGCAAGTCGGTGACCGACATCGGCGCGCTGAACATGCTGTCCAGGGATGCGCCGGTGCCGGCGCTGGCGGTTCTGATCCTTCTCTTCAGCCTCGCCGGGGTGCCGCCGATGCTGGGCTTCTTCGGCAAGTTCTATGTGCTGAAGGCGGCGGTGGACAGCGGGATGACCTGGCTGGCGGTGGCGGGAGCGGTGGCTTCGGTGATCGGGGCCTTCTACTACCTGCGCATCGTCTTCTTCATGTATTTCGGCGCCGAACGCGAGCCGCTGGACCACCGCTATGCCACCGTGCCCTGGCTTGCCATGGTCGGGGCGGCGGCGATCATGGTCCTCGGGATCGTCAACCTTCTCGGCATCGAAGGCTCGGCCGCCGCCGCAGCCGAGGCGCTTGTCCGCTGACCCGCTGCCGCCCGGCTGGCCCGAAGGAACGGGTCGCCGGGTGCTGGCCGAGGTGGACAGCACCAATGCCGAGGCTGCGCGGCTGGCCGCCGCAGGCGCGCCGCCGACCTGGCTTCTCGCCGGATTCCAGACCGGCGGCCGGGGCCGCCGTGGCCGGGCCTGGGTAAGCCCGCGCGGAAATTTCCACGCAACCTGCCTGCTTTATCCGCCCGGCCGGCCAGGCGACGTGGCGCTCCTGAGCTTTGCCGCCGCCCTGGCGCTGCATCAGGCGCTGGCGGAGATCACCGGCCTGCCCGCCGCCTTCGCGCTGAAATGGCCCAACGACGTGCTGTTGAACGGTGGAAAGCTGGCGGGGATCCTGCTCGAAAGCGCCGGGTCGGGCATGGGCGTATCGCATCTGGCCGTCGGCATCGGCGTCAACCTGATCGCGGCGCCCGATCCGGCGCTGGTGGAGCCCGGGGCCTTGCGGCCGGTCACCCTTCTGGCCGAGACCGGTCTGCGCATCGCGCCCGAGGCGCTGCTTGACCGGCTGGCGCCCGCCTTCGCCGGTTGGGCGGCGCTTTACGCAACGGAGGGTTTCGCCCCCCTGCGCCAGGCCTGGCTGGAGCGCGCCGCCCGGCTGGGCGAGACGGTCACTGCCCGCACCCTGGCGGAGACGGTGACCGGAACCTTTGCCGATCTCGACGCCGGCGGCGCACTGATCCTCTCCACACCGCAGGGCCGGCGTGCCATTCCTGCGGCCGATGTCTATTTCCCCTGACCCGGGCACGGAACAGAAGGCCGCCTGCCATGCTTCTGACCATCGACTGCGGCAACACCAATACCGTCTTCGCGCTCTGGGACGGGGAGCGGTTCAGGGCCACCTGGCGCATCGCCACCGATCACCGGCGCACGGCCGACGAGTATTTCGTGTGGCTGCAAAGCCTTCTGGCGCTGAACCGGCTGGATGTCAGGATCGAGGCGGCGATCATCTCGTCCACCGTGCCGCGCGTGGTCTTCAACCTGCGTGTCCTCTGCAACCGCTACTTCGACACCCGTCCGCTGGTCGTGGGCAAGCCGGAATGCCGCCTGCCGGTGCCGCCCCGGGTGGACCCGGGGACGACGGTGGGGCCGGACCGTCTGGTCAATACGCTGGGCGCCCATGACCGTCACGGGGGCGACCTGATCGTGGTGGACTTCGGCACCGCGACCACGCTGGACGTGGTCGATGCCGACGGCGCCTATATCGGCGGGGTGATCGCGCCGGGGGTGAACCTGTCGCTGGAAGCCCTGCACATGGCCGCCGCCGCCTTGCCGCATGTGGACATCTCCCGTCCGGCCCATGTGATCGGCACGAATACGGTTGCCTGCATGCAGTCGGGTGTCTACTGGGGCTATATCGGCCTCGTCGAAGGCATTGTCGCCCGCATCCGGGCGGAACGCGAACGGCCGATGAAGGTGATCGCGACCGGGGGACTGGCGCCCCTGTTCCAGCAGGACACCACGATTTTCGACGCGGTGGAGGACGACCTGACCATGCATGGCCTCGTCCTCCTGCACCGCTTCAACCAATAGGCCCGCGGGCGGCCGCTGCCCCGCAGACGGAAGCGAAGGACGACACCATGACCAACCGGCTGATCTACCTGCCCCTCGGCGGCGCAGGAGAAATCGGGATGAATGCCTATGTCTATGGCTGGGGGCCGGTGGACAAGGAGCGGCTGATCCTCGTCGATGCCGGGGTGAGCTTCCCGGACATGGACACGACCCCCGGCGTCGATCTGATCATGCCCGACATCCAGTGGCTGGCCGAGCGCGCCTTCCGGCTGGAAGCGATCTTCATCACCCATGCGCATGAGGACCATATCGGCGCGCTGGCCCATCTGTGGCCGCGGCTCAAGGCGCCGATCTACGCCCGCCGCTTCACCGCCACCATCGGGCGGATGAAGTTCGAGGAGGCGGGCCTGCCGCGCGAGGCGATCCGCATCGTCGATCCCCGCCCGCATGTGGTGGAGGCCGGCCCGTTCAAGGTGCAGTTCCAGCCCATCAGCCATTCGATCCCGGAAAGTGCGGCGCTGGTCATCGACACACCGGCCGGGCGCCTGGTCCATTCCGGCGATTTCAAGCTCGACCCCGATCCGCGCATCGGCGAGGCCTGGGATCCGGCGGCCTTTGCCGCCATCGCGGCGGAAGCCAAGGTCAAGGCGCTGATGTGCGACTCGACCAACGTCTTCTCGCCCCATCCCGGGCGTTCGGAAAGCTCGCTGCCCGCGCCGATCGCCGAGCTTGTCAAACGCGCGACCGGGCTTTTCGTCGCCACCACCTTCGCTTCCAACCTCGCCCGGCTGAAGACCCTGGCCGAAGCCGGGGTTGAGGCGGGGCGCACGATCTGCCTCCTCGGCCGGGCGATGCAGCGCATGGTCAAGGCGGGGCAGGAGGCCGGGATCCTCACCGATTTCCCGCCCGTTGTGCCGGTGGAAGAGGCCGTCGATATCCCGCGCCAGAACCTGATGCTGCTGGTCACCGGCAGCCAGGGCGAGCGCCGCGCCGCCACCGCCCAGCTTTCGCGGGGCAAGTACCTCGGCATCGAGATGAAGGAGGGCGACACCTTCCTCTTCTCCTCGCGCACGATCCCGGGCAACGAGAAGGACGTCATCGCCATCGTCAACGCCTTCTCCGAGGCGGGCGTCGATGTGGTGGACGAATCCGGCGGGCTCTACCACGTTTCCGGCCATGCCAACCGCCCGGACCTGGAGACGGTCCACCGCATCCTCAAGCCGGCGCTGGTGGTGCCGATGCATGGCGAGCACCGGCATCTGCGCGAGCATGTGCGGGTGGCGCAGCTCGCCGGCTTCGAGGCCGAGATCGTCACCAACGGCATGATGCTCGACATCACCGGCGAGATCGCCGAAGTTGCCGAGTATATCGAGACCGGCCGCACCTATCTTGACGGTTCGGCCCTGATCGGCGCCCGCGACGGCGTGGTGCGCGACCGCATCCGCATGGCGCTGAACGGCCATGTGCTGGCGACGGTGATCCTGGACGAGGAAAGCGCTCCCCTGGGCGATGCCTGGGTGGAGCTGATGGGCCTGCCGCCGAACGGGCGGTCGGGTGATCTGGTGGCGCGGCTGGAGAAGGACCTGACCGCCTATCTCGACAACGCCCCGGCCAAGGTGCTGCGCGACGACGAGAAGCTCGACGAGGCGGTGAAACGGCTGGTGCGCCAGGTTGCGACGGACGAGATCGGCAAGAAACCGGAAGTGACCGTGGTGGTCAGCCGCCTGGTCGAGGAATAGGCGGGGATCTCCCCGCCGCCTCAGCTCTCGGTGCCGGGGGCCTCCTCGGAGGCCGCGTCCTTCTTCAGCCGGAAGCTGCGCAGGATGAACTCCGGCACATGGTCGCCCATGCCGACCACCCGGTCGCCACGATCCTCGCGGCGGTCGCGACCGCGTTCCTGACGGCGTTCCTCGGCGACGGGCTCGCTGCGACGTTCCTCGCGCGGTTCCTCGACCCGTTCCTCGCGGCGCGGGGCGGAGCGGCGCTCCTCCTCGCGGCGGGGTTCGGCGCGGCGCTCTTCGCGGGGCTCCGCGTCGCGGCGCGGGCTGCGGCTGGGCTCGTCCCGGCGGCCTTCGCGCCGGCCCTTGTCGCGTCCGCCTTCGCGTCCGCCACGTTCCTCGCGGCCCCGGCCCTCGTCCTCGCTCGGCATGGTGAAGCCTTCCGGCAGCGCCGCACGCGGAATCGGCTGTTTCACCAGCGACTCGATGGCCGAGAGATATTTTTCGTCCGAGGGCGTGGCGATGGTGAAGGCTGTCCCTTGCCGCCCGGCCCGGCCGGTGCGGCCGATGCGGTGGACATAGTCCTCCGGATGCGAGGGCACATCGAAGTTGAAGACATGACTGACCGCCGGGATGTCGAGCCCGCGCGCCGCCACATCCGAGGCGACGAGAAGGTGCAGCGTCCCGTCGCGGAAGGCGTCCAGCGTCTTGGTGCGCACCGACTGGTCCAGGTCGCCGTGGATCGGCGCGGCATTGAAGCCGTGGGACTTCAGCGACTTGGCCACCACATCGACATCGACCTTGCGGTTGCAGAAGACGATGGCATTGGTGCAGGTCTCGCCTTCGGCCTTCACCAACGCACGCAGGACGGCGCGCTTCTCGGTGAAGGAGCGGTCGCGGCGCGAGGGGGTGAACTGCACCAGCTTCTGGGCGATGGTCTCCGAAGTGGTGGCCTGGCGCGCCACCTCGATCTTCACCGCGCCCGAGAGGAACTGGTTGGTGATCCGCTCGATCTCCGGCGCCATGGTGGCCGAGTAGAACAGCGTCTGGCGGGTGAAGGGCGTCAGCGAGAAGATGCGCTCGATATCGGGGATGAAGCCCATGTCGAGCATCCGGTCGGCCTCGTCCACCACCATGATCTGCACGCCGGTCAAGAGGAGCTTGCCACGCTCGAAATGGTCGAGCAGCCGGCCGGGCGTGGCGATCAGCACATCGACGCCGCGGTCGATCAGCTTGTCCTGCTCGCCGAAGCTGACGCCGCCGATCAGCAGCGCCTTGGTCAGCTTGGTGTGCTTGGCATAGGTGTCGAAGCTCTCGGCCACCTGGGCAGCCAGTTCCCGCGTCGGCGCCAGCACCAGCGAGCGCGGCATCCGGGCCCGGGCGCGGCCCTGACCGAGCAGCGTGATCATCGGCAGGGTGAAGGAGGCGGTCTTGCCGGTGCCGGTCTGGGCGATCCCCAGCACGTCCTTTCCCTGCAGCGCATGGGGAATGGCCTGGGCCTGGATCGGCGTCGGGGTTTCATAGCCGGCGTCGGCGACAGCCTGCAGAACGCGCGGGTCCAGCGCGAGGTCGGTGAACTTGGTCATAAGCATCCCAATAAGCGCGGCATCGGACCGCGACGGAGAAATGGGACGCTGCATCATCCGGGCGCCCCGGCGTCGGAGGGGCGCGGATCGCCCGTTCGGCGGCGGTAAACGAAACCCACTGGCAGGTCAAGTTGCGCCTGCGCCGGCGCCGGGGCTATTTGTCATGGCGCGGAAGGAAGGGCGGATCCGGCCGTGGGATGCGTGAGCGGACGGTAGCCCGCCGCCAGCACCGCCACCAGCGGCGCGGGGGTGAGCGTGAGGGTCATGCCGGCCGGCCGGGGGCGCGGCTCGCCATAACCCGCTGGCGAGAAGGGAAGGGCGGCATCCCGTCCCAGAAGATGCGGGACATCGCCCAGAAGGATGAAGCAGCCCGGCGGCAGCGTTTCTGCCGGCGCCAGGTGGCGGACCTGGCATCGGTCGCGCGTCACCCGCGCCCGATGCAGCGCCCGGTCGATCTCCGGCACCCGGGCCGGCGCGCCCGTGGCCGCCGCCCAGGCCGCGCAGAACCGCTGTAAGGCCTCGCGCCGGCACAGCGCGCAGGGCCGGTGCCCGGCGGCCAGCGCCACCGCCTCGTCGAGGAAGAACAGCTCGGTCCAGGTGCCGGGACTCATCGGGCTGCGGCGGACGTCCTTGAAGGTCAGTGCGCAGGAAATCCAGTGCGGATGCGTCCAGCGCCGCCGTCCCAGCGTCTTGCCGTCATGCAGGATGCCCCGGTTTCCCGTCAGCAGCCCGCGCGCCGGATCGGCGACGATCTCCCCGGTGGGCAGGACGCGGTTCTGCAGCCCCATGCTACCTCGTGAAGATCAGCGCGAGGCCAGCCACCGCCAGAAGCGCCCCGAGTGCGCTCGTCGCGCTCGGCCGTTGGCCGGTGCGCAACCACAGCAGCGGCAGGATGATGACCGGCGAGGTGGCCGACAGCGTGGCGATGATCCCGGTCTTGGAGCCCTGCAGGGCATAGAGAAACAGCGTCATGCCGATCAGAAGCCCGATGACCGCCGTCACCAGCGTGACAGCCAGGGCGAAGCGGGTCGGCCGCTCGGGCGGCGGCGGCGCCAGCGGCGTCGCGGCCACCAGCCCCATGGCCAGGCCCGAGGCGCCGACCCGGAACAGCGAGGCGAGATAGGGGTCGATCCCTGCCGTCATCAGCGGCCGCGCGATCAGCGAGCCTGCCGCCTGGCCGAAGGCAGCGCCGAGGCCGAAACACAGGCCGATCAGCAGGGTGCCGTTCAGCGCCTCCAGCCGGTGGGCGTTCTGGCGCGGCCGGCCGAGGATCGCCACGGCGACGCCGCCGGCCGTCAGGCCGATGCCGAACGCCGCCTGGGCCGACAGGGCCTCGCCCAGCACCAGCCAGCCGAGAACCGCCGCCATCGGCGCGTTGAGTGCAAAGATCGCGCCGGCCCGCCGTGGCCCGATCCGCCCCACGGCGGCGAAGTTGAACGTGTCGCCGATCAGGATGCCGATCACGCCCGAGGCGCCCAGCACGGCGGCGTCATGAAGGCCGGGCTGCGCCCATCTGCCGGTGGCGAAGACGATCACCGCCAGGAGAAGCGTCACGAACCCCTGCCGGATCAGGTTGAAGCGGAAGGCGCCGAGGACGCGGATCCCCTCGGCGGCAATCAGCCCGGTCGTCGCCCAGCAGGTGGCGGTGCCGAGCGCGGCAAGCTCGTGAAGCGGAAGCGGCATGGTTCACCGATTGTTCACGCCCTTCTGGCGCCCTTGCCGGGCGATGGCAAGGGCCGGCGCGGGCGGCTCAGACCATCATTTCCTTGGTCGCGGTCAGCTTCACCTTGGGGTGGTCGCGCTCGACCCGGTCGATGTCCCATTTCAGCCGCGTCAGATAGACCATGTCGCCATCGTTGTCGGTGGCGATATGGCCCTTGTTGACGTTGACGAAGGCCTCGACCTCGGCCTTGGGGCCCGAGACCCAGCGGGCGGAGGTGAAGTGGCTCGCTTCGAAACGGACGGGCAGGGCGTATTCCTCCTCGATCCGGGAGGCCAGGACCTCGAACTGCAGGGCGCCCACGACGCCGACGATGAAGCCCGAGCCGATCATCGGCTTGAAGACCTTGGCCGCGCCCTCTTCGGAGAACTGCATCAGCGCCTTCTCCAGATGCTTGGCCTTCATCGGATCCCCGGCCCGCACCGTCTGCAACAGTTCCGGCGCGAAGGAGGGAATGCCGGTGAAGCGCAGGGCCTCGCCCTCGGTCAGCGCGTCGCCGATGCGCAGCTGGCCATGGTTCGGAATGCCGATGATGTCGCCCGCCCAGGCCTCCTCGGCCAGTTCGCGGTCCGAGGCGAGGAACAGCACCGGGTTCGTGACCGCCATCGGCTTCCTGGTGCGCACATGGGTCAGCTTCATCCCGCGCTCGAAATGGCCCGAGGCCAGGCGGACAAAGGCCACCCGGTCGCGGTGCTTGGGGTCCATGTTCGCCTGAACCTTGAAGACAAAGCCGGAGACGCTTGATTCCTCGGGATGAATCTCGCGTTCCTGAGCCTTCTGGGGTTGCGGCTCCGGGCCATATTCGCCCATGCCGTCCATCAGCTCCTTTACCCCGAAGGAGTTGATCGCCGAGCCGAACCAGATCGGCGTCTGCGAGCCGTTCAGCACCTGCGCCCGGTCAAAGGCCGGCAGGAGTTCGCGGGCCATTTCAATCTCTTCGCGGAACTTCTTCAACAGGTCGGCGGGGACGTGCTCGGCCAGCCTTGGGTCGGCCATGCCGTCGATCTTGAGTGATTCCGCCACCCGGTTGCGGTCGGCGCGGTCCATGATTTCCAGCCGGTCGTGCAGCAGGTCATAGGCGCCGACAAAGTCGCGCCCCTGGCCGATCGGCCAGGAGGCCGGCGTGACGTCGATGGCGAGGCTTTCCTGGATCTCGTCGATGATCTCGAACGTGTCGCGGCTTTCGCGGTCCATCTTGTTGCAGA
>CAZRQN010000120.1:0-8877 GCA_964602115.1 uncultured Rhodobacterales bacterium | reverse complement strand
CCAGCGAGGCCTGCATCGGCAGGATCATGTAGGGCAGCCAGACATAGACGAAGACGAGGAAGGTGCCGACCGGCGCGGTCGAGAGCGAGGTGCCCCCGATCCCCGGGATCGCCAGCACCCCGTCGATCAGGAAGGAGCTGTGCGTCGCCTCCGCCGCCCAGCCGAGGATGCCTTCCTTGGCCAGGATCAGCTTCCACGCATAGACCTTGACCAGGTAGGAGGACCACAAGGGCAGCATCACGCCGAGGTAGAAGGCCGCCTTCCACCGCCCACGGGCGTAGCGGGCCGCGTAATAGGCGATGGGGAAGGCGATCACCGCGCAGGCCAGCGTCACCGCCGCCGACATGGTCAGCGTCCGCAGGATGATGTCGAGGTTCTGGGCCCGGAACAGCTCGCCATAGGTCTTCAGCGTGAACTCCGGCACGACCACGCCGGAGAACTCGTCAATCGAATAGAAGGACTGGACGAGCAGGGCGGCCAGCGAGCCGAGATAGATCAGCCCCAGCCAGATCAGCGGCGGGGTGACGAGCAACAGGAGCAGCAGGCGCGGGTGCCGCCAGAAGCTGGCGGTCAGCCGGTCGGCCACCCCGCGCGGGGGCAGGATCGCCTCCGCGCTCATCCCTCGCCCGCCATCACATGCAGGGCCCCGGGATCGAAGGCGAGCCCCACCCGCGCGCCTTCGGCCGGCACCGGCTGGCCCGAGGGCAGGAAGGCCGCAAGCTCGCCGCCGCCGGCGGTCTCGACCGTTACCCGTGTCCCGGCGCCGAGGTAGCGGTGGCCGCGCACCACGCCGGCCGGCCTGGTTCCCTCCGCCTCGGTCAGCCGCAGCGCCTCTGGCCTGAGGCTCGCCCAGCGGGCCGGCCCGCCGAGCGCGGCGCTGGCCTCGGGCGACAGGACATTGGAGGAACCGACGAAATCGGCGACGAAACGGGTGGCGGGCCGGTCGTAGATTTCGGCGGGCTTGCCCACCTGCACGATCCGCCCCTCGTTGAACACCGCAAGGCTGTCCGCCATCGACAGCGCCTCGCCCTGGTCATGGGTGACGAAGACGAAGGTGATGCCGAGCCGCTGCTGCAAGGCCTTCAGCTCGTCCTGCATCGCCTCGCGCAGCTTGAGGTCCAGCGCGCCCAGCGGCTCGTCGAGCAAAAGGACGCGCGGCTCGTTCACCAGCGCCCGGGCCAGCGCTACCCGCTGCCGCTGGCCGCCCGAAAGCTGGCCGGGCTTGCGCTCGCCGTAGCTGTCGAGCTTCACGAGCGCCAGCATCTCCTCGGCGCGGGCGTAACGGGTCCGGCGGTCCACGCCCCTGACCATCGGCCCATAGGCCACATTGTCGCGCACGTTGAGATGGGGGAAGAGCGCATAGTCCTGGAACACGGTATTGACGTTGCGCAGGTGCGGCGGCACCTCCGAGACATCCTGGCCGAAGATGCGCACCGCACCCGCCGAGGGCTTCTCGAACCCCGAGATCAGCCGCAGGCAGGTGGTCTTGCCCGAACCCGAGGGCCCGAGCATGGCGAAGAAGGCGCCCTCGGCGATGGTCAGGTCCACCCGGTCCACCGCTTTCACGGTGCCGAAATGGCGGGAAACATGGGCGAACTCGACGGCGATGGTCATGATGCATCCGTAGGGCGGGGTTCACCCCGCCATTGCGCCACGGCGGGGTGAACCCCGCCCTACCCGGAATGGCCCCCGCCCGGGTGGACGGGGGCCGCCATATTTCCCGGCCTCAGCGCCCGCCGATCACGCCGATATAGTCCGAGACCCAGCGGTAATAGGGCACGCAGGCGCCTTCGCCCTGCGAGCAGTTGGCCACCGGCGTCTGCCAGAAGTGCAGCTTGTCGAACATCTCGATCCCGTTGGCCTTGCACAGGTCGGGCGTCAGAAGGTCGCTCGCCCCTTCGCACGCCGAAGCCATCACCGGCAGCGAGCCGAACCACGAGGCGACATCGGCCTGCACCTTCGGCTCCAGGCTGTGCTCCATCCACTTGTAGGCGCAGTTCGGATGCGCCGCATCGGCGGCCAGCATCGTCGTGTCCGCCCAGCCGGTCGCCCCTTCCTCCGGGATGGTGGCCGCGATGGGCTGGCCGTCGGCGATCAGCAGGTTGGCCATGAACGCCCAGGAGCCGGAGGCGACCATGCCCTCGTTCTTGAAGTCATCGACCTGCAGCATCGCGTCGTGCCAGTAGCGGCTGACCAGCAGGTGCTGACCGCGCAGGAGGTCGAGCGCCGCCTTGTACTGGTCCTCGTTCAGATCGTAGGGCGAGGTGATCCCCAGCTCCGGCCGGTGCGCCATCAGGTAAAGCGCGGCATCGGCGATGTAGATCGGCCCGTCATAGGCCTGCACCCGGCCCTTGTTGGACGATCCGTCGGGCAGGGTCTGCTCCTCGAACACCACCGACCAGCTTTTCGGCGCCTCGGGGAAGACCTTGGTGTTGTACATCAGCACGTTCGGCCCCCACTGGTAGGGAACGCCGTAGTGCTGGCCCTCCATGGTGAACCAGGCGCCGTTCTGCAGGCGCTCGTCCACCTTGGACCAGGAGGGGATGAGATCGGTGTTGACCGGCTGCACCCGCTTGCCGGCGATCAGCCGCAGCGAGGCGTCGCCCGAGGCGGTGACGAGGTCGAAACCGCCCTCGTTCATCAGTGCCACCATCTCGTCGGAGGTATTGGCCGTCTTGACGTTGACCTTGCAGCCGGTGTCGGCCTCGAACTTCGTCACCCAGTCATAGGCCTTGTCGGATTCGCCTCGCTCGATATAGCCGGGCCAGGCGACGATGTTCACCTGACCTTCACCGTCGCCGACGGCGGTCATCTGGGCGAGCGCGGGGGTCACGGCCATGGACAGCGCAAGGGCCGTCGAGCCGCAAAGGCGGAAGGTCGTCATCGGCAATCTCCCTGAAGCGGGCCGTTTTCCGGCCTGCGGTTGTTCTGTGGGCGGAAGGATAGGCCGTCGAACAACTTTCGCAATTGCAAAACACAGAACCTGTGTATCGGATTTTCCGATGGGTCGGTGCGGCGGCCGGCCATCGGGTTGCGCGGTTTGCCGCCGGCCTTGCACAGACCTGCCCCATGCCCGCCACAGAGTCCTGTCAACCCGGAGGCGAACAGGCCAAAGTGGAGCCCTGCCATGCGCCACCTCCTTCTCGCCCTTGCCGCCGCCCTTTGCCTGACGCCGCTCCAGGCCCAGGCGGCGAATTGCCCCAAGCCCGACAATGCCAGCACGCTCGCGGCCGAGGTCGTGGCCTGGGTGAACGCCGAGCGCGCGGCGCGTGGCCTGCCGCCCTACCGGCGCAATGCCAAGCTGGACCGTTCTGCGGCTTTCCAGGCCTGCGACATGTATGCGCACGGCTACTTCAACCACTATCGCCCCGGCGGACCGCGCCTGGGCGAGCGGATCAAGGCCACCGGCTACAAGCTCAAGGCCGGAAACGAGAATCTCGCCTATTCCCGCCAGCGTCTGGCCACCTCGGCCGCGACGATCTGGCGCAACTCGCCGCCGCACTGGCATGCGATCATCGACCCGTCGCTGAAGGAGATCGGCGTCTCGGTGGCGCTCGACCAGGAAGGCCGCGTGCTGTGGGTGATGAACGTCGCCCGGCAGAAGGGCGGCTGACCGCGGACGGCGCGTGTCCGCACGCACCGGACCCGCCCCTCACCGCACCAGCGCCGCCCCTTGCGCCGCGCGCACGAAGCTGAGCGCCGGCGGCGGCAGCGGCGCGCCCCGCCGCCAGGCGAGGCCCACCTGCACCGAAGGCAGGTCTCCCGACACATCGCGGATGACGATCCGGTCGCCTTCCAGGCTCCAGGGCCGATAGACCAGCGACGGCAGGATGGCGAGCCCGGCGCCCGTGGCCACCAGCGAGCGCACCGCTTCAACCGAACGGGTGCGGAAGGCGACAGAAGGTTTCACCGCCAGCGCGCTCATCAGCCGCCGGGTCGATTCCTCGATCTCGTCCACCATCAGCTGGATGACCGGCGCCCCCGCGAGATCGTCGAGCGCGATCGCCTCGCGTTCGGCCAGCGGATGGCCGACCGGCAGCCACAGCCGGTAGGGCGAGACCACCAGCGTCTCGACCTGCAGGGCCATCCGGTCACGCACCGAGGAGGTCAGCAGCACCGCCACATCCAGCTCCCCCCCGATCAGCAGGTGCTGGAGATAGTCGCCGTTGTCCTCCACCACCTGCACCTCGATCTGGGGAAAGCTGCGGCGGAAGCGGCCCAGGATGTCGGACAGGACATAGCCGGCGACGAGCGAGGTCACGCCCAGCGACAGGCGCCCCGCCGCCACCTCCGATTCCTCGCGGAAGGAATTCCGCGCGGTGGCGACATCGGCGAGGATCTGGCGGGCGTGGCGCAGGAACAGGCTGCCCTTGTGGGTGATCTCCAGCCCCCGCGCCTGCCTTTCGAACAGCGTCACGCCCAGATCGTCCTCCAGTGCCCGGATCGCCTCGGTCACGGCGGACTGGCTGATCGACAGCGCCCGGGCCGCGCCCGTCACCGAGCGCGCCTCGGCGGCGGCGGTGAAGAACTGCAGCTGGCGCAGGGTGAAGGCCATGGCGCCAAGGTCGCGGCCCGGGGCGGAAGGGTCAAGCGCGGCTTGACAGCGGCGGGGGCTTCCGTTGCAACGGGGCCCGCGCAGTCCGGGAGCAAGCAATGCGTATCGCCATGATCGGCACGGGCTATGTCGGCCTCGTCTCCGGGGTCTGCTTTTCCGATTTCGGGCACCAGGTCGCCTGTGTGGACAAGGATCCGGGCAAGATCGCCCGGTTGCGGGCGGGCGAGGTGCCGATCTACGAGCCGGGGCTCGAAGCGCTGATGGCCAGGAACGTCGCCGCCGGCCGGCTCTCCTTCACCACCGATCTCGCCGAGGCGGTCGCGGGGGCCGAGGCGGTCTTCATCGCCGTGGGCACACCGACGCGGCGCGGCGACGGTCATGCCGACCTCAGCTATGTGATGGCGGCGGCGGAGGAGATCGCCCGGGCGCTGACCGGCTATGCCGTGATCGTCACCAAGTCCACCGTCCCGGTCGGCACCAACCGCAAGGTCGCCGAAACGATCCGCGCCGCCAACCCGCAGGCGCAGTTCGACGTCGCCTCCAATCCCGAGTTCCTGCGCGAGGGCGCGGCGATCGACGACTTCATGCGCCCCGACCGCGTGGTCGTGGGGGTGGAAGACGAGCGGGCCAAGGCGGTGATGGGCGCCATCTACCGCCCGCTGTTCCTGCGCCAGTTCCCGGTGGTCTATACCGGGCTGGAAAGCGCCGAGATGATCAAATACGCCAGCAACGCCTTCCTCGCCACCAAGATCAGCTTCATCAACGAGATCGCGGCGCTATGCGAGCGCCTGGGGGCGGATGTGAAGGCGGTGGCGGGCGGCATCGGGCTCGACGGGCGGATCGGCTCGAAGTTCCTCCATGCCGGCCCCGGTTACGGCGGCTCCTGCTTTCCCAAGGACACTTCGGCGCTGGCCCGCATCGGCCAGGAGGCCGGGGTACCGATGCGGATCACCGAGACGGTGATGCTGGTCAACGACGCGGTGAAGCGGCGGATGATCGACAAGATCGTCGATGCCTGCGGCGGCTCGGTCAACGGCAAGGCGGTGGCGGTGCTGGGCGTCACCTTCAAGCCCAACACCGACGACATGCGCGAGGCGCCGTCGCTCACCATCGTGCCGGCGCTGGTCGGGGCGGGGGCAAAGGTGCGGGTCGTCGATCCCCAGGGCCGGCGCGAGGGCGAGGCGCTTCTTCCCGGCGTCGCCTGGGTGGAGGACCCCTATGCGGCGGCGGAGGGGGCCGAGGCATTGGTGATCCTCACCGAATGGAACGAGTTCCGGGCGCTGGACCTTTCGCGTCTCGCCGGGGCCATGGCGGCGGCGCATCTGATCGACCTGCGCAACATCTACGACCGTGCGGATGCCGAGGCGGCCGGCTTCGCCAGCTACACCGCCGTCGGCCGCTGAACGGCCCCGGGTCCGACGCCCGCGAAGGCGCGCGGCCCCTCCGGCAGGGCCTTTCCGGCGTCGCTAGGGTACCGGCAGACCGAATGCCGCCCAGGCCTCCACCAGATCGGGGCTGTCCTGCGAACGCAGGCGCCTTTCGGCATGGCGGATGTCGTTCCAGGGCATCTGGCTTTCGATCCCGAGGTGCCAGTTGGGGGCATTGGGCAGCGGATTGTCGAGGCTGCCGGTATAGATGAGGATCCAGTTCTCCCAGTCCGGCGTGACCGCAGGGGTCAGCGGCCGGTAGAACAGGCTGGAGCCGCAGGTGCCGCAGAACCCTCGCTCCGCGAAGGGTGAGGACCGGTAGTATCTCGGCGCGCCCCTGGTGATCTGTACCGCGTCGGTGGCATAGACCGATCCGGCCGAGGCCGGGGCGCCGGTGAATTTCTGGCACATCCGGCAATGGCAGAAATTGGTGTCCAGCACCGGCCCGGTCACGCGGTAGCGGATCTCGCCGCAGAGGCAGCCGCCCGTCACCGGCACCTTCTTGCCGCCGGTCATGTCGAGCATCACATGCGGCGCGGCCTCTGCCGGGGCAGCCTCGGCGCCCGGGCCCTCCGGTCTCGGCCCGGTGTACTTGTAGCCCCGCCCGTGGACGGTCATCACCATGCCCGCGCCCAATGCTTTGCGCAGGGCCGAGACATGGACCTGGAGCGTGTTGTCCTCCACCGCCAGGCCCGGCCAGACGGCTTCCAGCAACTCCGACTTGCCGACCACCGCATCAGGCCGGCCCAGCAACAGCGCCAGTATGTCGAAGGATCGCGCCGACAGCTCGACCGGCCCGGCGGGGCCGAGGAGCCGGCGCCCCGAAGGATTCAACCGATAGGGTCCGAAGACGACATCCATGCCGCACCTCCCATTCCCGGAATGCAGGATAGCCGAAACGCCGGGGCCTGCGAACTTCAGCACGCTTCAGGACTCTTCAGCCCTTCGCCAAGGACCTGAGCCGCAACCCGTTCCATCCTGACATCCGCAGGGGCAGGGCGCGATGCCCGCCCCGCAGACCGGGCCGCGAGCGAGGAGACGAGACCATGAAAGCCTATGCCGTGTCGATGTGGCTCCAGACCGCACTTGGCCCCGGCCCGGGCGAGAGCCCCGGAGAATTTTCCGAGGCGCAAGTCGAGGCGTGGAAGGCCGAGGCGCGGCTTGCCCGCCGCGCGGTCCGGATCGGTACGCTCTTCCGCCGGCTCGCCGGTCCTGCCCGCATGGCCCAACCCGAAACGGCGCATCCGTGACCGGTCAGGCCCAGGCACCTCACCCCCCGGGATCCGCCGCGACGGGCGGGACTTCGCTCCGCCCTTGCCCGCAGCGGGGATGCCAGTCTCCGACCGTTGCGGCGGCGCGTTGGGGCAGTGGGAAAAGGACCTGGCCCTTCGCCGGCCCTCACCGCCCCGGACGGCAGGGCAGGAACGCCTCGCCCGGATCGCGGCCGGCGATCAGGGCCGCCACCGCCTCGGCGGTGACAGGCGCCAGGGTCAGGCCGACATGCCCATGGCCGAAGGCCAGGATCACATCCGCCCCGCCGCGCGACGGGCCGATCACCGGCAGGCTGTCGGGCATGGACGGGCGCAGGCCCATCCAGGTCCGGTCGGGCGGCGGAAGGTCGGGGAAGATGCTTCGCGCACCCTCTTCCAGCCGCGCCAGACGGTGCGGCGAGGGCGGAGCACCGATGCCGCCCAGTTCGACCGTCCCCGCCGCGCGGAGACGCCCGGCCATCGGCGACAGGTAAAAGCCGCGCGCCACCGGGGCGCTGGGGCGGGTCAGGCGCGGCGTGGCCATGTCCCATTCGAGGTGATAGCCGCGCTCGGTGTCCAGCGGCACCCGGTCCCCCGCCTGGGCAGCCAGCGGTCGCGAGCGGGCCCCGGCGGCGATCACCGCCCGGCGGAAGGTGCGCAGATAGCCCGGGCCGCGCAGCAGGACACCGACCGGCACCCGCTCGATCTCGTCGATCCTTGTCGGCACGATCTCCACCCCGGCGCGCAGGCAGGCGGCGTGCAGTCGGGTCATCACCGCTCCGGGGTCGGTGAAGGACAGGGCCTCGGGGAAGAAGGTCGCCCCGGCCAGGGGCGGCAGGCCCGGTTCCAGCCGGGCCAGGGCTGCGGCGTCGATCACCTCGGCGGCGGCGCCAAGGGCACGTCGGGTCTCCGCGTCCCGCTCCGCCGCCCGCAGCCCGGCAGGCGTGGCATGCAGGTAGAGACAGCCGCTGTCGCGCAGGAACCGGCCGGCGCCGATCTCCGCCGCCAGCGCCTGCCAGCGCGGCCCGGCGTCGCCGATCAGCGCCGCCAGCGCGGCGGCATTGCGCCGGGCCGGCCCGGGCAGCGACTGTCGCAGAAAGCGCGCGATCCAGGGCGCTACGGCCATCAGGCTGCCGCGATGCAGGGCAAAGGGCGAATTGCGATCGAAGAGCAGCCCGGGCAGGGCGCGGAACAGGGCCGGGGTGCCCACCGGCATCACCGCATAGCCGGCGATCGTGCCGGCATTGCCAAAGCTTGCGCCCGAGCCCGGCGTTTCCGGGTCCAGCAGCGCCACGCTGTGGCCGTCGCTGGCCAGCCGCAGGGCGGTGGTCAGTCCGATCACCCCGGCGCCGATGATGGCAACCTCGGTCATGCGGGCCGGGCCTTTGGTGACGGGACGTTTCATCCGCCGGGGGATGGACCCGCCGCCGCGCGCAGGCAAGACCCGCTGCCCCGCCGCCCGCCGCCTGTGGCAGCGCCGCCGCGCCCTCTGGCGGCAGGGCCGGCGCGCAAGGCTGCGCCCGGGCGACGGTCCATGCCGGTGCGAGGCGGCGGACGCCCGGTCAGGAAAGTCACACTCCCTGCCAAACCGCACACTACACGACACGGGCTTTGTGAGGGCGGCGTGTTGTGGTTTTCTGTCGGA
>CAZRQN010000119.1:6777-9034 GCA_964602115.1 uncultured Rhodobacterales bacterium | reverse complement strand
GCCATGCCGAAGTGGCGCGCGCGATGCTGGCGCGCGGCACGGCCTACAAATGCTTCTCCACCCCCGAGGAGATTGCCGCCTTCAAGGCCGCGCGCGAGGCGGAAGGCGCCAGCTATGCGGTGTTCCAGAGCCCCTGGCGCGACGCCGATCCGGCCACCCATCCCCAGGGCGCGCCCCATGCCATCCGCATGAAGGCCCCGCGCGAAGGCGAGACGGTGATCGAGGATCAGGTGCAGGGCCGGGTGGTGATCCGCAACGACCAGCTCGACGACATGATCGTGCTGCGCTCGGACGGAACGCCCGTCTATATGCTGGCGGTGGTGGTCGATGACCACGACATGGGCGTGACCCATGTGATCCGGGGCGACGACCACCTCGTCAACGCCGCGCGCCAGCAGATGGTCTATGACGCCATGGGCTGGGCGGTGCCGGTCTGGGCCCATATTCCGCTGATCCACGGGCCGGACGGCAAGAAGCTGTCCAAACGCCATGGCGCGCTCGGGGTCGAGGATTACCAGGCCATGGGCTACCCGGCGGCGGGGATGCGCAACTACCTCACCCGGCTGGGCTGGGCCCATGGCGACATGGAGATCTTCACCTCCGAAGAGGCGCAGGAGGTCTTCGATCTTGCCGGGATCGGCCGGGCGCCGGCGCGACTCGACTTCAAGAAACTGGAACATGTCTGCGGCCAGCACATGGCCCGGGCGCAGGATGCTGCGCTGCTGCAAGAGCTGTCGGACTTCCTCTCGGCCACCGGCGCCGCGCCGCTGACTTCATCCCAGGAAAGCGCCATGGCCAGCGCCCTGCCCTTCCTCAAGCAGTCTGTGAAGACCTTCCCGGAGCTTGTTGAAAAAGCGAGATTCCTGCTGATCTCCCGTCCGCTGGACCGCGACGAGGCGGCGCAGAAGGCGCTGGACGATGTATCCCGCAGTATACTGAAAGACTTGACGCCGCAATTGCAAACTGTTCACTGGACGAAGCCCGATCTGGAGTCCATCCTGACGGGGTTTGCTTCGGCCCGCGGCTTGGGCTTCGGCAAGCTCGCCCAACCCCTGCGCGCTGCTCTCGCAGGGCGGACGGTCAGTCCGAGCGTCTATGACATGATGCTCGTGCTTGGCCGGGACGAGACGATCGCACGGCTGGGGGAAGCGTCGGACTGACGTGATCCCCGAAACTGCGGGCAATCGCCGGAGCGATCCGGCCGTGGAATGGGGGACCGGCATGGCAGAGACGAAATCCGCGAGACTGACGATCGGCGACAAGGCCATCGACCTCCCGATCCGTTCGGGGTCGATCGGTCCGGATGTGGTGGACATCGGCAAGCTCTATGCCCAGAGCGACGTCTTCACCTACGACCCCGGTTTCACCTCCACCGCTGCCTGCGAAAGCGCCATCACCTATATCGACGGCGACAAGGGCGAGTTGCTCTATCGCGGCTATCCGATCGAGCAGCTGGCGGAGAAGTCGTCCTTCCTCGAAGTCTGCTACCTGCTGCTTTACGGAGAACTTCCGACCGAGGCGCAGCTCAAGGACTTCGTGAACCGTGTGACCCATCACACGATGGTGCATGAGCAGATGCACAACTTCTTCCGGGGCTTCCGCCGGGACGCCCATCCGATGGCGACGATGGTGGGCGTTGTCGGCGCGATGTCGGCCTTCTACCACGACAGCCTCGACATCAACGACCCCTGGCACCGCGAGGTCTCGGCGATCCGCATGATTGCCAAGCTCCCGACCATCGCCGCCATGGCGTTCAAATATTCGGTCGGCCAGCCCTTTGTCTATCCGAGGAACAAGTTCGACTATCCGACCAATTTCCTCAGCATGTGTTTCGCGGTGCCGGCCGAGGACTATGAGCCCAACCCGATCCTGTCCAAGGCGATGGACCGGATCATGATGCTGCACGCCGACCACGAGCAGAACGCCTCCACCTCCACCGTGCGGCTCGCCGGCTCCTCCGGCGCCAATCCCTTCGCCTGCATCGCGGCCGGCATCGCCTGCCTCTGGGGCCCGGCGCATGGCGGGGCCAATCAGGCCTGTCTGGAGATGCTGCGCGAGATCGGGACGAAGGACCGCATCCCCGAATATATCGCCAAGGCCAAGGACAAGACCTCCGGCTTCCGCCTGATGGGCTTCGGGCACCGGGTGTACAAGAATTTCGATCCCCGGGCGAAGGTGATGAAGCAGTCCGCCGACGAGGTGCTGGATCTCCTCGGCATCCACAACAACCCGCTGCTGCAGGTGGCCAAGGAGCTGG
>CAZRQN010000119.1:3806-6767 GCA_964602115.1 uncultured Rhodobacterales bacterium | reverse complement strand
CCAACGTCGATTTCTACTCGGGCATCATCCTGGAGGCGATGGGCTTCCCCACCGCCATGTTCACCCCGATCTTCGCACTGTCGCGGACCGTGGGCTGGATCAGCCAGTGGAAGGAGATGATCGCCGATCCGACGCAGAAGATCGGCCGCCCGCGCCAGCTCTACATCGGCCCGACCGCGCGCGATTATGTGGAGATTTCCGCGCGTTGAGGTTAAACCTTTCCCCGCCTTCCGCCGGAGGCATGAGACAGGGAAAGGAAACATCATGACTTCCGCGCGCCTTTCGGAGGCCGTCGGCCGCATTGACGGCCGGACCATCGAGGAATTCACCCTCTCCGCCGGCCCGGGCCTCGTCGCCCGGGTGATGACCTACGGGGCCCGGCTCTCCGGGCTCTCCGTTCCCGATCGCCGGGGACGGTCGGAGGAGGTGGTCCTCACGCTGCCCACGCCGGCCGATCATGCCGCGAGCGACACCTATATGGGCGCCACCTGCGGCCGTGTCGGCGGACGGATCGCCGCCGGCCGCTTCACCCTCGACGGCGAGACCCACCACCTGCCGCCCAACGAAGGGCCGAACCATCTGCACGGCGGCCCTGTCGGCTTCGACCGGCGCATCTGGGAGGTGGTTTCGGCCGGCGACCGTGAGGTCGTGCTGGAGCTTCGCTCGCCCCATGGCGAGATGGGCTATCCCGGGTCGCTCACCGCGCGCACGACCTACCGGGCCGAGCCGGACGGGCTCGTCATCGAGATGACGGCGGAGACGGACCAGCCCACCGTCGTCAACCTGATGAACCACAGCTACTTCAATCTCGGCGGCCCGGGGGCGGCGGATATCCTTGGCCATCACCTCTGGCTCAATGCCCCGTTCTACACCCCGCTCGATCCCGCCCTGCTCGCCACCGGCGAGGTGCGAAGAGTGACGGGCACGCCTTTCGACTTCACCACGGCCAAGACGGTCGGCCGCGACATCATGGAAACCACGCCGGTGCCGGTCGCAGGCCGGCCCGATGGCGGCTACGACCTCAATTTCTGCGTCGCCGGCCAGGGGATGCGCCCGGTCGCCGAGCTTTACGACCCTGAAACCGGCCGCCGGATGCGCCTGGCCTCCGACCAGCCGGGAGTGCAGATCTATACGTCGAACGTCATGCGCGAGGGCCTTCCCTCGCGCGACGGCCGCAGGCTCGGCCGCTTCGCCGGCATCACCTTCGAGACCCAGGCCCTGCCCGACGCGCCGAACTTCGCCCACTTCCCATCGGCCGTGCTGCGCCCGGGAGAGACCTACCGTCACCGGATGGTCTTCTCCTTCTCCGCCGACTGACTCCCGGACTGACCTCAGGCGCGCGCCGGTCTGAAGCCGCCCAGACCGCCGCGCCGGGCCTCCGGCAGATAGCGTCCATAGCCGAGGTCAGCGCTCTCGATCTCCGGCGTCCGACCGGAGATCAGGTCGGCGAGGACCCGGCCCGAACCCGCCGCCATGGTCCAGCCCAACGTGCCGTGGCCGGTGTTGAGCCACAGGTTCGGCACGGTGGAGCGGCCGACCAGCGGCGTCCCGTCCGGCGTCATCGGGCGCAACCCGGTCCAGAACGAGGCGCCCTTCAGGTCGCCGCCGCCGGCGAACAACTCGCCCACCGATTTCTCCAGCGTCGCCCGGCGCTTCGGGTTCAGGCTCAGGTCAAAGCCGGCGATCTCCGCCAGCCCGCCGACGCGGATGCGGTCGCCGAGGCGGGTGATCGCCACCTTGTAGGTCTCGTCCATCACGGTGGAGACCGGGGCGCGGCCCTCGTCCACGATCTTCGCGGTGATCGAATAGCCCTTCACCGGATAGACCGGCAGCTTCATCCCGAAGGGCGCCGCCAGTGCGGGCGAATGCGAGCCCATGGCCAGCACGAAGGCATCCGCCGTCCACAGACCCTCCGAGGTCAGCACCCCGGTGACGATCCCGCCCCGGCCCACCAGCCGCTCGATGGCGACACCCCAGCGGAAGGTGACGCCCAGCGCCCGGGCCTTGTCGGCCAGCGCATTGGTGAACTTGAAGCAGTCGCCGGTCTCGTCCCCCGGAAGCCGCAGGCCCCCGGCGATCAGGTCGGCCGCGCCCGCGAGCCCCGGCTCGGCCGCGAGACAGCCCGCCCGGTCCAGCACCTCGAAGGGCACCCCGTCGGCCTTGAGCACCGCGATGTCCTTGGCCGCCGCATCCACCTGCTTCTGGCTGCGGAACAGCTGCAGCGTGCCCTTGCTGCGCTCGTCATAGGCCACGCCGGTCTCGGCGCGCAGCGCCACCAGCTGGTCGCGCGAATATTCCGCCAGCCGCACCATGCGGCTCTTGTTCACCTTGTAGGCGGCGGTGGTGCAGTTCGACAGCATCCGCCACATCCAGTCGATGCGGGCCATGTCCAGCTTCGGCTGGATCACCAGCGGCGCATGGCGCTGGAACACCCATTTCAGCGCCTTCATCGGAATGCCGGGGGCGGCCCAGGGGGCGGAGTATCCGGGCGATACCTCGCCCGCATTGGCAAAGGAGGTCTCCAAGGCCGGGCCCGGCTGGCGGTCGATCACCGTCACCTCATGCCCCTGACGGGCGAGGTAATAAGCCGACGTGACCCCGATCACACCCGCGCCCAGCACCACGATCCGCATCGCCGTCTCCCCAAAAGAAGTCTGGGGGAGGAATGCCGCGAGACGCAGGAAAAGTCCTCGCTTTCTCTGCGGGGAAAGCGTCTGATCATCGAAGGATCCTGCGCTTTTTCGGACAGATACGCATATTTCTATACCACTGCGGCGAATCTCGCGCAGATACTCCGACCGGCAGCTTCATCCTTGCGCAAATACCCCACGGGGGGTGCGGGGGGTGTGACCCCCCCCCGCTCCGACGGCTCCGGAAGCGGCCCGCATCCGGGCACGCGGTCCGCCGCCGCAGGCGCCTCCCTCCCCCCTCGTGGGGGAGGGATGGGGTGGGGGGGCTTGG
>CAZRQN010000119.1:0-3706 GCA_964602115.1 uncultured Rhodobacterales bacterium | reverse complement strand
CCCGGGGCCTCGCGGCCAGCCGGAGATGCGGGTGGAGGTGGAGGTCCCGGGTCAAGCCCGGGACGGGTTCCCCTTAACCTTCCAGCTTCGTCAGATCGGCCACTGCCAGACAGGCGGCGCGGATGCGGTGGAGGAGGTTGAGGCGGTTGCGCCGCACCACCGGGTTCTCCGCATTGACCTGCACGGCGGTGAAGAACGCATCCACCGCCGGCCGCAGCCCCGCCATCGCCGCCATAGCCGCGCCGAAATCCTCCCGCGCCATCGCCGGCCCGATCTGCGCCTCCGCAAGGTCGAGCGCATCGAACAGCGCCCCTTCCTCCGGCCCTTCCGCGAACTTGCGGTCCGCGCCGAAGGAATACTCCACCCCGTCCTTGGCTTCCGCCTGGGTCAGGATGTTGTTCGCCCGCCTGAACCCCTGCACGAGGTTCGCCCCGTCCTCGGTCCTGAGCACCGCATCCAGCGCCCGCGCCCGCGCCACCACCAGCGTCAGGTCATCGTTCCCCGGCATGGCGAGCACGGCGTCGAGCACGTCATGGCGCAGGCCCTGGTCGCGGAGGAACACCTTGAGACGGTCGTGGAGGAAGGCGAGGAGGTCTGAGACAGTTGGCAGCGCATTTTGCCGCACGACTCTCGCAAGGTCATGAGCGTCATTGGACGCCTTGACCAATGAAAACTCGCGCTCATTGAGAGCTGAGAGTTCGCGACGAAGTGGCGCCGCAGCGGTATCGCTCGTTGCAGAAACAAGATCTACAACGATTTGGCTCCGCCGAGTTTCGCTTTCACGCAACTTTTCTTGAGCCGCATCTGCGCGATTTTGGGTCCACATGCCCAACTCCGCAACAGCAATACGGATGAGTCCCCCATAGGAGCAGCGTAGGTTGTTATCTGTTCCAATTCGTATCACCCCCAAAGCCGCCCGCCGCAGCGCAAACGGGTCCTTCGACCCCGTGGGTTTCTCGTCGATCGCCCAGAACCCGGTCAGAGTGTCGATCCTGTCCGCCAGCGCCACGGCCACCGAGACCGGGGCGGAGGGCACCGTGTCGCCCTCGCCCTTCGGGCTCCAGTGCTCGCGGGCGGCGGCGGCGACGGGGTCCTCCCGCCCCGGGCCTGACCCGGGGCCTCCCCCGGGCGTGGCGGTGCCGCCGTCGAGGTCCCGGCTCGGGGGCCGGGACGGGTCCGCCTTCAGCCATTCGGCGACGTAATAGGCCCCCATCACCCCCTGCAGCTCCGGGAACTCCCCTACCATCGCCGAGCGCAGGTCCAGCTTGGCCACCCGCGCCGCCTGCTCTGCCGCGTCGGCATCCGCCCCCACGGCCGGCGCAATCTCCCGCGCCAGCGCGGCGATCCGCTCCACCCGCTCCGCCTGCGTGCCGAGCTTGGCGTGGAAGGTGACGGACTTGAGCCCCTCGGCCCAGGCCCCCATCCCCGCCCTGGCTTCCCTCAAATCGTTCTCCCAGAAGAACGCCGCATCCGACAGCCGCGCCGCCAGCACCTTGAGGTTGCCCTTCAGCACCGTCGCCCCATGGTCCGCCGTCTCGCGGTTGGCCACGGTGGCAAAGGCCTCGATCCGGCCCGTCCTGGGGTTCTTCAGGGAAAAGAACTTCTGATGCTCGCGCATCGAGGTCTGCAGCACCTCCGCCGGCAGCCCGAGGAAGCGCTCCTCGATGCCGCCGACCAGCACCACCGGCCATTCCACCAGCCCCGCCACCTCGGTGAGCAACCCCGCGTCCGGCACCACCTCCAGCCCGCGCGCGAAGGCCTGCGCCTCGGCCTCATGCCGGATCGCAGCCTCGCGCTCCGCCTGGTCCAGCACCACGAAGGCGCGCTTCAGCTTCGCCGCGTAATCCTCGAAACCCGAGACGGAAAACGCCCCCGGCGCCATGAAGCGGTGGCCCTCGGTCACATCGCCCGAGACGATCCCTTCCACTGACAGGGGAACCACCTCCGCCCCCGCCTCGGAGGACATCACGCAAAGGATGCGCCGCAAGGGCCGCACCCAGCGCAGCGACCCCGAGCCCCAGCGCATCGATTTCGGCCATGGAAACTCGCGGATCACCCGGGCCAGCACCTCGGCCACGATCTCCGCCGCCGGACGCCCCGGCTTCGCAACCACCGCGAAAAGGAACCTTGCCTTGCCGACCTCGCGCTCCTCCAGCTGCTCCCGCGCCAGACCCGTCGAGCGCAGGAACCCCTCCACCGCCGCCGGGGGCGCATCGACCCGCGGCCCCTTGCGCTCCTCGCGCGTGGCCATCGAGGCCGGGGCCAGCCCCTCCAGCGCCAGCACCAGCCGACGCGGCGTGGAAAACGCCGCCGCATGGCCATAGGTCAGCCCGGCCTCGACCAGCCCGTCGGTCATCAGCCGCCGCAGATCGTCGCGGGCGCGGGCCTGCATCCGCGCCGGGATGTCCTCGGAGAAAAGCTCGATCAGCAGGTCGGGCATGGGCGTCAGCTTTCAGGTGGGGGCGTGCAGCCCTCGGGAAGCGGCTCGCCGTTGAACACGGCCATGCCGCAGCGGTTGATCTGCGGCCAGACCCAGGCGCGGTCGCCGATCACGGCGATCACCCGGTCCACGCCCCAGGGACGGTCGGCCTCGGCCAGCGCGACGGTCGCCGAACCATCGGCCATGGCGGCGTCGATGGCGCCGGCGTCGAAACAGGAGAACCAGGAAGGCGTGGTCAGCACCTCGGCGCCCGCATAGGGCCGCAGCGCCGAGGGCTCCGGTGCCTCCGGAGCCAGGGTCAGGCAGGCGCGGTAGCGGATCGGCGAACTGTCGGCGTCGATCGCCTCCGCCGAGGCCACCGGCAGCGCCACGACCGAGCCATCGGCCAGCGTCACCTTCTGGACGGCGGCCTCTTCCGGCGGCAATTCGCGGTAATAGGCATAGACCTGCAGATACCACATCGCCGCCCCGCCGATCAGCGAGGGCACGACAATGGCGAGCGCGAAGACCTTGCCGGCGTTCACGCCCCGCCCCCGGCCTCGGTGGTGACGAAGGCATCGGCGCAGGCCTTGGCGAGCGCCCGCACCCGGCCGATGTAGGCCTGCCGCTCCGTCACCGAGATCACGCCGCGCGCGTCGAGCAGGTTGAACAGATGGCTGGCCTTGATGCACTGGTCATAGGCCGGATGCGCCATGACGATCCGCCGCCCGGCCTTGTCCTCGGGCGCGGCCGCGAGGATGCGGGCGCATTCCTTCTCGGCATCCTCGAAGTGCGACAGGAGCATCGACGTCTCGGCCTGGTCGAAGTTCCAGCGCGAATATTCCCGCTCGGTCTGGCGGAAGATGTCGCCATAGGTCAGCGGGATGGGAGACAAAGGGTCGTTGAACGGCATGTCCATCACATGGTCGATGCCGAGCACATACATCGCCAGCCGCTCCAGCCCATAGGTCAGCTCGCCCGAGACCGGCTTGCAGTCATAACCCGCGAGCTGCTGGAAATAGGTGAACTGGCTCACCTCCATCCCGTCGCACCACACCTCCCAGCCCAGACCCCAGGCGCCCAAAGTCGGGCTTTCCCAGTCGTCCTCGACAAAGCGCACGTCATGCAGCGCCAGGTCCAGCCCGATCGCCTCCAGCGAGCCGAGATACAGCTCCTGCAGGTCCGGCGGCGAGGGTTTGATGATCACCTGGTACTGGTAATAATGCTGCAGACGGTTGGGGTTCTCGCCATAGCGCCCGTCGGTCGGCCGGCGCGAGGGCTGGACAT
>CAZRQN010000118.1:0-9047 GCA_964602115.1 uncultured Rhodobacterales bacterium | reverse complement strand
GCTTCCGGGATGCGGCTTTCACCCCGGCGCGCCCGCACCGCAAGGCGCCTCCCTCTCCCCTCATGGGGGAGGGATGGGGGGCGAAGCAGCGTGCGCCCGGTTAGGACTGAGCCATCCCTTACCCAACCGTGAATCGCGCAACTATCTGGGATTGTTTGATTTAAAAAACGTCCCACCGTGTGACGCCTCACCCGGCCAGCCTTCGGGCGAGAAGGTTTGCCCGCTCCGCCAGCATCCGCTCGTCCAGCGTCGCCATCCGTCCGTCCCGCACCACCTGCCGCCCCTCCACGAAGAGATGCTTCACCCGGGTGGGGCCGGCGAGGAGCAGGGCGGCGGGGTCCCAGGAGCCGGCGCTCTCGATCCCCGAGACATCCCAGACCGCGAGATCGGCCCGCATCCCCGGGGCGACCGCGCCGACATCGTCCCGCCCCAGCACCCGCGCCCCGCCCCGCGTGGCGATCTCCAGCGCCTCGCGGGCCGACATCGCGTCGGCCCCCCGGGCCACCCGCTGGAGCAGCATCGCCATCCGCGCCTCGGCCACCAGATTGCCCGCATCGTTGGAGGCCGAGCCGTCCACCCCCAGCCCCACCGGCACCCCGGCATCCCGCATCGCCCGCACCGGGGCGATGCCGGAACCGAGGCGGCAGTTGGAGCAGGGGCAATGGGCGACGCCGGTGCCGGTGCGGGCGAAGAGGAAGATCTCGCCCGGATCGAGCTTCACGCAATGGGCGTGCCAGACATCCGCGCCGGTCCAGCCCAGATCCTCGGCATACTGGCCGGGGGCACAGCCGAACTGGGCCTGGGAATAGGCCACGTCCTCGTCGTTCTCGGCCAGATGGGTGTGCAGACGCACCCCCTTCTCCCGCGCCAGAAGGGCGGCGTCCCGCATCAGCTCGCGGCTGACCGAGAAGGGCGAACAGGGCGCCAGCCCGACGCGCACCATGGCGCCGGGCCTCGGGTCGTGGAAGCGGTCCGCCACCCGGGCCATGTCGGCGAGGATCGCCTCTTCCCGCTCGACCAGCGCATCCGGCGGCAGGCCGCCGTCGCTCTCGCCGATCGACATCGCGCCCCTTGTGGGATGGAACCGCAGCCCGACCTCGGCCGCAGCGGCGATCGTGTCGTCGAGCCGGGAGCCGTTGGGGAAAAGATAGAGATGGTCCGAGGTGGTGGTGCAGCCCGACAGGGCCAGTTCGGTCAGGCCAAGCTGGGTGGAGACGAACATCTCCTCCGGCCCGAAACGCGACCAGATCGGATAGAGGCTGCGCAGCCAGCCGAAAAGCAGCGCGTCCTGCCCGCCGGGCACGGCACGGGTCAGGGTCTGGAACAGGTGGTGGTGCGTGTTGACCAAACCAGGCGTCACCACGCAGCCGCGCAGGTCGTGCACCTCCGCGCCCGGCGCCTCCGGCACCTTTCCGACCGCGACAATCACGCCATCGCGGATCAGGACATCCGCATCGGCCAGTTCCTCCCGCCGGTCGTTCATGGTCACGACCGTCCGGGCTCCGCGAAGGAGGTGGACACTCATGGGTTCAGCAGCGCCAGCGCCGCCGCATGGATCTCGGCATTGGCTGCCGCGATGACCTGGCCGCCCTGCGGATTGCGCCGGCCCTGCCAGTCGGTGACGAGCCCCCCGGCCGCCTCGACCACCGCCATCGGCGCCTGCACGTCATAGGGCTGAAGCCCCGCCTCGATCACCAGATCGACCTGGCCGGCGGCCACCAGGGCATAGCCGTAGCAATCGGTCCCGTAACGCACGAGCCGCGCCTTCTCCGCTACCCTGCGGAAGGCGGCACCCTCGGCGGGGGTGCCGACTTCGGGAAAGGTGGAATAGAGGATGGCCTCGCCAAGGGCGCGCGGCGGGCGGCAGCGCAGGGCGTGCTCCCCCATCGGCCCGACGACGCGCGCATGGCCGAAGCCACCCTCGAAGCGTTCGCCGATATAGGGCTGGTCGATGATCCCGTAGCGCGGGCCGGAGGCATCGCCGACGGCGATCAGGACACCCCAGGTGGGAGTGCCGGACAGGTAACCCCGGGTCCCGTCGATCGGGTCGATCACCCAGGTCCAGCCAGAAGTGCCAGCCGATGCGGCAAATTCCTCGCCAAGAATGCCGTCTTCCGGCCGCAGCCGCGCCAGAACCGCCCGCATCGCCGTCTCGCTCTCGCGGTCGGCGACGGTGACGGGGTCGAAACGGGCGCTCTCCTTGGAATCGGCCGAAAGGGCCGCCTGACGGAAATGGCGCAATGTCGCCGTCCGGGCGACATCGGCCATCTCATGCGCGACCGCGATCAGCTGTGCCTCAACCGCCATTTCCGCCTCCCGTTTCATCGGGCGGCTAGCAGCCGGGTCCTTTCCCCGTCAAGCGGCGTCCGACAGGACCCGCGCCAGGTCGAACAGACGCCGGCGCTGCGCCTCTGGAATGGCGTAGTAGGAGCGCACCAGTTCGAGCGCCTCCTTGTCGGCCATCATGTCGCTGGCCCCGGAAGCCTCGGCACTGTCGCCAAGACCTTCGAAGAAGAAGCTGACCGGGACCGTCAGCGCCTCGGCGATGTCCCACAGCCGCGAGGCCGACACGCGGTTCATCCCGGTTTCGTATTTCTGGATCTGCTGGAACTTGATTCCGACACGGTCGGCCAGAAACTGCTGGGTCATTCCGACCATCCAACGGCGGTGGCGGATGCGCTTGCCGACATGCGCATCGACGGGGTGTTTCATTCGGGACTCCTTGAAACGGTCTGGAACACGACCTGAACTGGTTACGCACACAATTGTTTAAGCACTTTTCGTGCCAAAATTGGATCGGCAGCCAGATTTTTGCGCCGGATGCGCCCCGGCCCGAAAACCTGTCTTTTCGGATATGTCCAATTATACAGACGACCAACTACCCGAACCAAGGCGAACCGATTCGCGCTATGGTCGCCGCTGGGGATCGGCGCTCGCCCTAGACGTGTCGCGCAAATTTCATTGCATTATGCAAATATTTGCCGGCATGCTTAGCAAATTGCGACGGGCGCCCCTCGCCGCCCCCTACTGCGCCGCCATGCGCTGCGAAACATCGGCATAGGAGTCACGAATTTCCGACAGCAGCGCTGACGCCGCCGGGCCTTTCAGCGTCGGCGCAACATAAAGGCAGATGCCGAGACGGCCGAGATCGGGCAGCGATGCGCGGCTGTCGATGGCCTCGGTCCCGGTCGGCAGGCCGGACTCCAGCCGGGCGGTGATCGCGAGATCGGCGGCAACCGTCGCCTCGATCGCCTGCTCGCTCTCCCCCTCGACCCCGATCTCCCAGGGAATGCCGGCCTCGGTAAGGGCGGACTGAGCCATGGGCTTGAACACGCAGGTTTCCTTGAAACCCAGCCGCAGCGGGCGGCGCTGCCAGGCGCTGCCGCCATGCCCGCCGACCCACACCAGCCTGCGGGTGGACAGGACCTCACCGCCGGCGCGCGGGCGGTCCTCGGTCGTCAGGATCACGTCAAGCGCCCCGCGCGCAAAGGCCTCGTGAAGAAGCAGGGTGAAGGACGAGACGAGGTTGATCTTCACCCGGGGAAAGATCGACGCCAGCCGCTTCAGGATCCCGGGGATCGCCGGATAGACGATGTCATGCGGCACGCCGAGGCGGATTTCCCCCTCAAACCCGTCCGATGTCAGCCGGGCCAGCGCCTCGTCGTTCAGGCGCAGCATGTTGTGCGCAAAGCCGAGGAGCTGCTCACCCTCCGGCGTCAGGACCAGCCGGCGCGTCGTGCGGAGGAAAAGGACGACACCGATCGAGTCCTCCAGCCGCTTGATCTGCATCGACACCGCCGACTGGGTCAGATTCAGCAGCCCCGCCGCCCGCGTGACGCTGCCGCCTTCGGCGACAGTTACGAAGCTGCGCAACGCCGTCAGGTCCATCGTCCGCATCTCATCAAACTCCGTGAAGTCAGAGGCCACAATCATTCGTTTCCATTATGCGCCGACTCGTGCGAGTGATCAATGGCCATGATGGAAATGACCAAGACCATCACCCACCGGAATGCTTCTGGAGATCGACCATGGAACTTCGCACCTCATTTGCCCTCGGCCATGTCCGCCGCCGGCCCCGTCTCGTTGCTCTTTTCGACTGGCTGTCCGTGGCGCGGCAGCGCCGGGCGCTGGCCGAGCTTGACGACCACATGCTGCGCGACATCGGGCTGACACGCCGCGAAGTGGCCCGGGAGACGGACCGACCGTTCTGGGACGTCCCGCCGCTCTGGCGCCGGTAGCGGGCACCGGTTTCGCGCGCTTCCGGCCGGCAGCGACTTGAAACCTGGGGCGATCCTGCCAATATCCCCTGAGTGTGGGGGGCCTCGCCCCCCCAAGTCACATCCGGAGGCACGCATGGCAGAATATCAAACCCTGGGTTCGGTCGGCGCTGGCGCCCGCGCCGCCCAGATCGACGCCGGGCTGCGGGCCCATATGAACAAGGTCTATGGCCTGATGTCGGTCGGCATGCTGCTGACCGGCGGCGTGGCCTGGGCCGTGGGCACGTCCGACGCGCTGATTTCGCTCCTTTTCGGCCCGACCGGGATGACGATGCTCGGCTGGATCGTCATGTTCTTGCCGCTGATCATGGTCTTCGCCTTCGGCGCGCTGATCGGCCGCATGTCCTATGCCGCCGCGCAGCTGTTCTTCTACGCCTATGCGGCGGCCATGGGCCTGTCGCTGGCCTGGATCTTCCTGGCCTTCACCGGCATGTCCATCACCCAGACCTTCCTGGTCACCGCCATCACCTTCGCCGGGCTGAGCCTCTATGGCTACACGACGAAGCGCGACCTGTCGGCCATGGGCACTTTCCTGATGATGGGCCTGATCGGGCTCATCGTCGCTTCGCTCGTCAACCTGTTCCTCGCGTCGAGCGCACTCGATTTCGCCATCTCGGCGATCGGCGTGCTGATCTTCGCCGGGCTGACCGCCTGGGACACCCAGGCGATCAAGAGCGACTATGTCCAGCACGCGCAGTACGGCGATGCCGAATGGCTGGGCAAATCGGCGATCATGGGCGCGCTGAAGCTCTATCTCGACTTCATCAACCTGTTCATGTTCCTGCTGCGGTTCATGGGCGACCGCAACTGATCGGGACGATCACCTAGACGGACAAGGGCCGGGGCATTCCCCGGCCCTTTTGGTTTTCTCCGGCCCTTTTGGTTTTCTCCGGCCCGAGCCGCGTGCAATGGTCCGCTGGCCCGGAATCGCGACCTGTCAGCGCGCCGCCCCGGCGGTACGGAGGAAGCCTTGCTCAAGGTCATCGGAACGGGCTTCGGCCGCACTGGAACCGAATCCATGCGCCTTGCCCTGAACCAGCTCGGCTTCGGTCCGACGCATCACATGTACGAGGTGATCGCCGACCCGGTGCAGAAGGCGCTCTGGCGGCGCCTCGCCCTGGGGGACGCGCCGGACTGGGATGTGCTCTTTCAGGGCTACCACGCCTGCATTGACTGGCCCTCCGCCCACTACTGGCGCAGGTTGATCGACATCTATCCCGACGCCCGCGTCATCCTGACCTGGCGCACACCCGAAAGCTGGTGGACGAGCTTCGAGAAGACCATCCTCGTGGCGATCCGCCAGACGACCGATCCCGAGGCGCTTTCGGCGACCTTGCTGGCGGAAAAGGTCTTCGGCGGCCGGCCGGACGACCGGGAACACGCCATCCGCACCTATCAGCGCAATGTCGAGGACGTCGAGGCCACCGTACCGCCCGACAGATTGCTGATTCACCGGCTCGGCGACGGCTGGGAGCCGCTTTGCCGCCACCTCGGGGTCGCGGTGCCGGACACGGACTATCCGCAGACGAACTCGCCCGAGGAGTTTGGCTCGAACGGCAGGCGCCGCTGATCATCCCGAACCCCGGAGCGTGCCGCCGTGCCCGGTCCGGAGATCCCGCCACATCAGCACTGCGGGAAACGCGATCCCGGCCCGCAGCTCCATGACCCTTGGTCCGGCTTCGCTGAAACCGAGCGCCTTGTAGAACGGAACCGCCGTGCGCGTCGCCAGGCAGTCCATCCGGGCAACCCCGGCCGCTCGCGCATCCTGAAGGACCGCCTCCATCAGCGCCCGGCCGATTCCGCGCCGGATGGCCCCGGGGTCGGTGGCGACATGGCGAACCTCGCCCAGGCCGGCGCCTCTGCCGCTCCACCCGCCCGCCGCCAGGATTCGACCCTCCGGCGTTTCGGCGACGAAATAGCGTTGCGAAGCCAGAAGACCGGGCTGCGCGCGCGTCAGCAGCGGCACGGCCGTCACCATCACCGAAGGCGGATAGTCGGCGGCCAGCAGTTTCGGATAGCTGCGTTGCAGCAGCCGATCAACGGCGGCCAGATCGCCGGGGACGGCCTTGCGCAGGGTTACCCGGAGGTCCATGCGCGCAAGATGGCGATCGGCAGGAAAACGAAAAGGCCGCGCCCTGCGGCACGGCCCGGAATTCGCGCTGTGGCGCGAACTTACTTGATCTTGCCTTCCTTGTACTCGACGTGCTTGCGCACGACCGGGTCGTACTTGGTCGCACTGAACTTCTCGGTCATGGTGCGGGCGTTCTTCTTGGTCACATAGAAGTGCCCGGTTCCCGCCGAGGAGTTCAGCCTGATCTTGATCGTCGTCGGCTTCGCCATGGTCGTCGCTCCAGTTCCCGGAAAGCCGCAGCCGCCGGTTCAAATCCCGAAGCCCGCCTTCTACGCAGGGAAACGGCGGAGTCAATGCCTCCGCGTCGCGCTGCCGAGAGGATCTCGGGACAGATGGTGCTGCCGGTGAGGATTGAACTCACGACCTCTCCCTTACCAAGGGAGTGCTCTACCACTGAGCTACGGCAGCCGCGTGCGGGGCGGGGCATAGCCGCGTTCTCCCCCCCGTGCAAGAGGGCAAGCGGCCTGCCGCTGGACCGCCTCCTGCGGCTGCGCTAGAGGGTCGGGATGGAGAAAGACCCGGTCAGCCCCCCTCCGCCGCAGCGCGCCGCCGAGCCGCCGCGCGAGGACAGGCTCAAAGCCGCGCTCAAGGCCAATATGGCGCGCCGCAAGGCGCAGGCCAGGGCGCGCGCCGAACCGGGCGGAACCGAGGCAGACGGAAAAGAGGCAGGCTGATGGATTCGATCCGCATCAAGGGCAATGGCGCGCTGCATGGCGCGATCCCGATTGCCGGGGCCAAGAATGCCTGCCTGACGCTGATGCCGGCCACGCTGCTGACCGGCGAGCCGCTGACGCTGATGAACGCGCCGCGCCTTTCGGACATCCGCACCATGAGCCACCTGCTGCAGTCGCTGGGGGCCGAGGTGACGACCTTGCAGCGCGGGCAGGTGATCGCCATGTCCTCCCACGCGCTGAACGGGGCGCGGGCGGACTACGAGATCGTGCGCAAGATGCGCGCCTCGATCCTCGTCCTCGGGCCCTTGCTGGCGCGCGACGGGCAGGCGGTGGTTTCGCTGCCGGGCGGCTGCGCCATCGGCGCGCGTCCGGTGGACCTGCATCTGAAGGCCTTCGAAGCGATGGGAGCCGAGCTCGACCTGCGCGACGGCTATGTCCATGCCCGCGCGCCGGGCGGACGGCTCAAGGGCGCCGTGATCGACTTCCCCTTCGTTTCGGTCGGCGCCACGGAGAACGCGCTCCTGGCCGCCACGCTCGCACGCGGGACCACCGTCCTCAAGAACGCCGCCCGCGAGCCGGAAATCGTCGATCTCGTCCAATGCCTGCGGGCGATGGGAGCGAAGATCGCGGGCGAGGGAACCTCGACGGTCACGGTCGAAGGGACGGACGCGCTGCACGGCGCCACGCATACCGTGGTGGCCGACCGGATCGAGCTTGGCACCTACATGCTGGTGCCGGCGATCTGCGGCGGCGAGGTGGAATGCCTGGGCGGCCGGATGGATCTGGTCGGCGCTTTCGCCGAGAAGCTGGACGAGGCCGGCGTCAGCGTCACCGAAACGCCGCGCGGCCTGACGGTGCGCCGCAACAACGGCAGGGTGAAGGCGGTCAATGTCACGACCGAACCCTTCCCCGGCTTCCCCACCGACCTGCAGGCGCAGATGATGGCGCTTCTCTGCACCGCCGAGGGCACCTCGGTGCTGGAGGAGCGCATCTTCGAGAACCGCTTCATGCATGCGCCGGAACTGCTGCGCATGGGGGCCCGGATCGATGTCCATGGCGGCACCGCCACCGTGACCGGCGTCGAGAAACTGCGCGGCGCACCGGTGATGGCGACCGACCTGCGCGCCTCCGTTTCGCTGATCCTCGCCGCGCTGGCGGCCGAGGGCGAGACTCTGGTCAGCCGGGTCTATCACCTCGACCGGGGCTATGAGCGGGTGGAGGAGAAGCTGCGCGCCTGCGGCGCTGAGATCGAACGGATCGCGGCATGAACGGCGACGCCCGTTTTTCGGATGGGGCCGAGCGGGCGCTCAACCTCCTGGCGCGGGATGCCGAGGATCTGCGGGTCCTGTCGGCCCTGACCCAGGATTCGGTCCTGACCGTCGGCGAGATGCGCTATGACGGACGGCGCCGCCAGGTGATGCTGCTGATCAACCGCTTCCGCTGGGAAGACCGCGTCCGCGCCGACCGCCAGCGGCGGGGCTACGAGCGGGTGCGCAGTGTGATCGCCATCGAGGACGTGCGCCGCGCCCGCATCCAGGGCTTGCCCCGGGACGCGCTCGACATGGTGATTTCGCTCTTGTCGATGGACTTCTCCCCCGGCCCGGACGGAACCGGCACGCTGACCCTGACCTTCGCCGGAGACGGCGCCGTGGCCCTGGAGGTCGAGGCCCTGGAGGTCACGCTGACCGATGTCACGCGCCCCTATCTCGCCCCTTCCGGTCGCGCACCCGACCACGAGAGGCGCTGACCGAGACCTGGCACGGATCTCCCGCGCGGCTTCGCCGCGCGGGACCAGGCAAAGGGGGGCCGCCGGCCCCCCTTTGCATCCCCGCACCGCTCCTGCGGAGAGGGTGACGCCTCCGGCCGTCTTGCGCCCTGGCGGGCGCGCCTCGTGTGGCGCTCGTGTCGGTTCGGTCCGGTCTTGTGGAGAGACCCGGGGCGCTGCCCCGGGCCCCGGGGTATTTG
>CAZRQN010000117.1:0-9132 GCA_964602115.1 uncultured Rhodobacterales bacterium | reverse complement strand
ACCCGCTCCCCCATCTTCTCTTGTCTCCAAATATCCCGGGGGGAGCGCCCCCTTCGGGGCGCGGGGGGCAGAGCCCCCCTCTCTCTCCCTCACCGCAAGCGCAACGTTCCGCTCCCCTCCTGCGGCAGCGCGGCGGGCGAGCGCCCCCGCCCCGGGGCGGGGTCGAGCCCGCCGCTCCTCCCCCCCAACCGGCGGAGCGGCCCCCTTCGGGCCGCGACAGAGGGCGGGAGGGGGCGGGCACCGGATGGCGTCACGCAGAGGGATTTACAGGCCGGGAGCGCGCTGTCAGCTTGTCGGGATGAAGCCTCGCGTTCCCCGTCTGGCCGTTCGGGCCATCATCCTTCACGAGAACCGGCTCCTGCTCGTGAATGCCTGGCCGGGCCAGCAGTCCGACCTGTGGTGCGCGCCGGGGGGCGGGGTTCATGCCGGCGAGAGCCTGCCCGAAAACCTGATCCGCGAACTGCGCGAGGAAACCGGGCTGACCGTATCCGTCGGCGGCCCGGCGCTGGTCAACGAGTTCCACGATCCGGCGAGCGGGTTCCACCAGGTCGAGATCTTCTTCCGCTGTGCGGTCATCGCCGGAACCCCGGGCGCGGACTGGGCCGACAGCGAGGGCGTGGTGAACCGCCAGCGCCTCGTCACGCGGGACGAGATGGCCGGGCTGCGGGTGAAGCCCGACAGCCTCGCCGATCTCGCCTGGGGCCAGGGCTTGCACTACGACCCGCTGGAGCCCATCTGGTTCTGATTGAGCGGCGCCGCCGGAATTGATTGGCCTTCGATCCGCGACCGGGGTATCCTGAGAGCGATTTGCAATGAGGATTTCGCGATGACCGCCCTCTGGCGCAGGCTGGCTGCGCTGACCGTTCTCGTCCTGGCAGGGCTTGTCCTCGCACCCGTGGCTGAGGCGCAGGGCCGGCGTCTGGCGCTCGTGGTCGGCAATGCGCATTACCAGTCCCTGCCGGAGCTGAAGACGCCGGGCGAGGACGCAAGCCGCATGGCCGAGGCCCTGCGGCGGCTGGGCTTCGAGGTGACGCTGCTTTCCGATGTCTCCGACAGCATGTTCAAGGCGATGCTCGGGGTGGTGGCGGAACAGTCAAAGGGCGCGGAGGCGGTCGTCTTCTACTATTCCGGCCATGCGCTGCAGATCGGCGGGGAGAATTATCTGCTCCCGGTCGAGGCCAGGCCCGATGCCGCCGATCCCGCCGCTTCAGCCTGGTCGATGAGCGATGTGCTGCGGCAGTTGCAGTCGTCGGGCGCCACGACGCTGGTCTTCCTCGACGCCTGCCGGACCAACCCCCTTGGCGCGGCCGTGGGCGGCGACGGGCTGGCGGCTATGGATGGCGAGACGGGCACTTTCGTGGCCTTCGCCACGCGGCCCGGGCAGGTGAGCTATGACAAGGGCGCGGGGCCGGTCAGCCCCTTCGCTGCGGCGCTCCTGTCGCATATCGAGACGCCAGGCCTGGGTATTTCCGACCTGATGATCCGGGTCCGAAGGGATGTCGAGGCCGAGACGGTCGGCCGGCAGGTTCCCTGGGACCAGTCTTCGCTGCGCGAATCCTTCCAGTTCCGGCCGCTGGACGCTTCTGAGCCGGAAACGCCGGAGGCCTCGGGCGAGGTGGACCTGTTCGCGGGGCTGGAAGTGGTCGAGTCCGACACGGTCGTGGCGGCCGCAAGCTCGGCCTCGGTGCCGGAAGCGCCGCCCGAGACCTTGGTCCGCTCCGCGCCCGAGGCCGAGCCCTCGCTGCCCAAGGTCGCCTCCGGAAAGGGTCCGGCCGTGGCCGAAGCGCCGGAGGCGCAGGTTCCGGAGGCTCCCGAGGGCACCGAGGTGGCCGTCGATCCGGCCCCGCCGGAGACCCCGGCCAAACCCCAGCTGAAGAAGGAGGCGCTCGCGGCGCTGAACCATCCGGGCACGCCCGCCGCTGCGGTGGTTCCTGCCGGCACGACGGGGGTCGCGCCCCCGCAGCTTTCGGCGGTGCTGCCGTCCGGCGAAAGCCGGCTGGACCGCCGGCAGGTGCCGGTCACGCTCTCGGCCTTTTCGCCGCGCGACCGCGAGCGGCTGGAGCCCATTCCCGATCCGCTGGCGCCGGGGCTTGAAGGGCAGACCGACCTGGTGCCCGCGCCCTCGGCCGAGGAACTTCCGGCGGCGGTGCAGACCGAGCTGAAGCGGATCGGCTGCTATGGCGGGGGCGTCGATGGCGACTGGGGCGGGGGCTCGCGCGCCGCGCTGAAAGGCTATTACGCGGCCAAGAAGCAGGCCCCGATCGAGCCGCTGGATCCCACGGAAGCCCTTTGGCGGACGGTTTCGGCCGAGCCGGAAGGAGTCTGCAAGCAGCCGGTCGCCGCAGCGCCGAAGCCCAAGACGGTGAAGAAACCTGCCGCCGCGAAGCCTGCGGCGGATACCGGCACCAAGACCACGACCAAGACGACGACAAAATCCACCACGCAGAAACCTGCCGCTGCGGCCAAACCCGAGAAGAAGGGTCCGACCTGCAAGTTCATGGTGGTAGCGATCGTCTGTTCGTAGCGGTCCGTCCTGGAAGCCGGTCTAGGCCCGGGGAGAGACCCGGTTGACGTGGCCCATCTTGCGGCCCGGACGTGCCTCGGCCTTGCCGTAGAGATGCACGGCGGTGCCCGGTTCCTTCATGAGCGCGGGCAGGCGGTCGATGTCCGCGCCAATGAGATTTTCCATCGTCACATCCGAATGCCGCGATCCGTCGCCCAGCGGCCAGCCGGCCACGGCGCGGATATGCTGCTCGAACTGGTCCACGGCGCAGCCGTTCTGCGTCCAGTGGCCGGAATTGTGGACGCGGGGGGCGATCTCGTTGACGATCAGCCCCTCGCCCGTGACGAACAGCTCCACCCCGATCACACCCACATAGTCGAGCGCGTTGAGGATGCGCGCGGCGATCAGGACCGCATCGCTGCGCTGGGCGGAGGTCAGGCGGGCCGGAACGGTTGTGGTGGCGAGGATGCCGCCCTGGTGGACGTTCTCGCCCGGATCGTAGGCCGCGACCTCGCCGGTCAGTCCCCGGGCGGCGATGACCGAGACCTCGCGCGCGAAGGTCACGAAACCTTCGAGAACCGCCGGAGCGCCCTTCATCGCCGACAGTGCGGCGGTAGCGTCGGCCGGGTTGGCCAGACGGGCCTGCCCCTTGCCGTCATAGCCCATGCGTGTGGTCTTCAGGATCGCGGGCGTCCCGATCCGGGCGAGCGCGGCCTCCAGCGATGCGGCATCGGCGACCGGGGCATAGGGCGCGGTCCGCAGGCCGATACCGGCAAGAAAGTCCTTTTCCTTCAGCCGGTCCTGCGACGCTTCCAGCGCCCGGCGGCCGGGGCGGATCGGGCGGACCGGCTCCAGCGCGTCGAGTGCCGGGACGGGGACGTTCTCCCATTCGTAGGTGACGACATCGACGGCGTCGGCAAACGACGCGAGGGCCTCCGCATCGTCCCAGGCGGCGCAGGTGGCGGCCCGGGCGACCTCGGCGGCGGGAGCCAGCGGATCGGGGTCGTAGATATGCGCATGCAGGCCCAGGCGGCTGGCGGCGATGGCCAGCATGCGGCCGAGCTGGCCGCCGCCGAGGATGCCGATCACGGCCCCGGGGGGCAAAGGACGGGGGGGGAGGGTCATGGACGGCGTTATAGACGCCGAAACTGCGGCAACAAGTGCCCCCGCGCGCCGGGGCGCGCGGGGTAGGAGCTGACATGGATCACTTGTCGGACGAGCGCTGCTCGTCGGTCAGCTGGCGGACCAGGACGGCCGCATCCAGGAGCGTCAGCTCCTGCACCTCTGCGACGGTCAGACCGGAACCGGAGATGAAGTTCTCCAGCGACGCGATGGTCAACTTGCCGGTGGCAAGGCGGTCCGCGATGGTTTCGTCGGAAGGCGTGCTGGCGGCGGCGAACGAGGCCGGGATGGCGAGAGCGGTGAGGGCGATCAGGATCAGGCGTTTCATCTTGGTTTTCCTTGTGACAGAAACGAAACTGTTTCGTTCAGTCTATATGGGTCCCGCGGCGCGGTTTCCAATAGAACGAAACTGTTTCGTACTGTAGGGGTCGTTGTGCAATGCTGCACAGCCACCTATCTTGCCTTTACCGCGCCCCGAAATCGTAGGACTGCATTCCGGATGTCCCGCCAAGCTCCGAAGGACACCGACCTTGAAACGGCCCCGCCGAGGGTCCTTGCCGACTTGCCCGCGCCGTCGGCGCGGGAGGCCGGGAGCATCGCGCGCATCATCGAGGGCGCCGACCGCGTGTTCCTGCGCGACGGGCTGGCGGGGGCCTGCGTCGATAACATCGCCCGCGCGGCCGGCGTGTCCAAGGCCACGCTCTATCGGCATTTCGACGACAAGACGGCGCTGTTCACCGCCTGGCTCCTCGAAAAGGCGGAACAGGCGGTCGATGGTCTGTTCGACGATCCCCTGCCCGAAGACGCGCGCCCGCTCGAGGAGGTTCTGACCGAGATCGCGGCACGGTTCCTGCGAGTGATCGGCGACGACGGAGGCCGCGCCCTGGTCCGCACAGCGGTCGCCGAGGCGGCGCGGCTGCCGGCGGTGGGAGCCGCATTCTACAGGGCCATCGTGTCGGAGGGGCGCGACCAGGTGGCTAAGGTCCTGCAGCGCGCAATCGACAGAGGCGAGATCCGGCCGCACGACGTGCGCCACGCGGCAGGCCAGTTCATTGCCCTTTGCCGGGCGGAGAACTTCCTCGAATGCGTGCTGCTGCCGGACTTCCGGCTGGAAAAGGCGGAGATCGACCGCCAGGCCAAGGCCGCCGTTTCGTTCTTTCTGGCCGGCTTGCGCGGCCAGCGGGATTAGCGAGGCGTGTCGCCGGGCACGTCGGCCACGCTGTCGCTCAGCGCAGCGCGCCAGGCCTCCAGCCGCGCCGCCAGCGCTTCGTCTCCGAGCGCGAGGATCGCGGCGGCCATCAAGCCGGCATTCGCCGCTCCGCCGATGGCCATGGTGGCGACCGGATAGCCGCGCGGCATCTGGACGATGGAATAGAGACTGTCCTGGCCGCCGAGCGCCTTGGTCTCCACCGGCACGCCGATCACCGGCAGGCGGGTCTTGGAGGCCATCATTCCCGGAAGATGCGCCGCCCCGCCGGCCCCGGCGATGATGACCTTGAGCCCGCGTTCAACGGCGGTCTTGCCATAGTCCCAAAGCCGGTCGGGTGTGCGATGGGCGGAAACGATCCGGGTCTCGTAGGCGATACCAAGCTCTTCGAGAATTTCCGCCGCCGCCTTCATTGTCGGCCAGTCGGACTGGCTGCCCATGATGATGCCGACGCTGACCATGCCTTGCCTCCGAAAGGAGGCGGCACTATAGCCGCACCGCGGCGGGCGGCAATGGCGGGGGCATTGAGAGCCTGCCGCACGCGTCGTTTTAATCCCCCGGCGGCAGGTTGGGTGGGCAACGATGTATGTCCTCTACGGCGGTGACTACACCCGATCCACGCTTGTCCAGTGGGTCCTGGAAGCGGCAGGTCTGGCCTTCGAATTCCGGCGGATCGACATCCTGAAGGACGAGCACCGGACGCCGGCCTTTCTGGCGATCAATCCGGCGGGGCAGGTGCCGGTCCTCGTCACCCCCGAGGGACAGGTGCTGACCGAGACAGCGGCGCTGATGCTCCATCTCGCCGACCGGCATGCGCTGGCCGAACTGGCACCGGCGCCCGCCGATCCCGAACGCGGGCCGTTCCTTTCGGCGATGCTCCAGGTGGCCTGCGACATCCAGCCGGAAATGAAGCGGTATCACTATCCGCACCGTTATGCCCTTCGGCCGGAGGACAGTCCTGCGGTGCAGCGCCTGGCGCGGCAGACGGTGATGAACCGGCTGGCGGTGATGGAAGGGCGTCTTTCCGGCGCCGGGCCCTTTCTGCTCGGCTCGCGGTTCTCGATGGCCGATGCGCTCCTTGCCTACTGGATCGCCTGGCTGCGCGGCGCGGCGGCGCTGACGGATCTGCCGGCCGTGGGTCGTCTCTATGCGCAGGTCTGCGACCGGCCAGGCATCTCTGCGGTGCTGGGCGAGACCGAAGCCATGGCCGAGCGCTACGATGCGATGGTGACGGCGCAGCCGGGTGGCGTGATCGCCTGAGATGAGGATCAGGCGATGATATCGGGGATCAGCCGGTCCTCGATCCGGGCGATCTGGTCCTTGAGCGCCAGCTTCTGCTTCTTGAGGCGCCGCAGCATCAGCTGATCGGGGCGCATCTGCTCTTCCAGCGCCAGGATCGCGGCATCGAGATCGCGATGCTCGCAACGCAGGACCTCCAGCTTGATCTGGAGGACCTCGGCGTTGTCGAGCTCGAAGGGGGCGTTCATCGTAGGGGCGACCGGATTGCGATTCGTGCCGGAAAATAGACGATTCCGGCGCGGCATTGCTCAGAAATCGGCATGGACTGCCGCTTCCGCAAGGGGTGCCCCAACCCTTGCGGCGCAGGGAGGGGTGCCCCATATTTGCCGGGTTCGGGGGTCGCTGCATGAGCGGGGCTTCGCGGACGACGAACCGTCGCTTGTGACAAGGACAGTCCGATGACCAAGCTCAGCTTTGGGGCGCATCCCTATCTCCTCGGTTTCGAACAGCTCGAACGGCTGGTCGAGCGTACGGCCAAAGGTGCCACCGAGGGCTATCCGCCCTTCAACATCGAGGCTGTGGCGGAGAACGCCTATCGCATCACCCTCGCTGTCGCCGGCTTCCGAGAGGAAGACGTGGCGATCACCGTCGAGGACCGGCAGCTGGTGGTGCGGGGGCGGCAGGGCGAGGAAGACGGGTCCCGCATCTTCCTGCATCGCGGCATCGCGGCGCGGGCCTTCCAGCGCTCCTTCGTGCTGGCCGAGGGGGTGGAGGTCGCGGGGGCGGCGATGGAGAACGGGCTTCTGCATATCGACCTGCACCGCAAGGTGCCCGAGCCCGTGGTGCAGTCGATCCCGATCGGCAAGGGCCGACCGGTCAAGGGGCGCTGAGAGGAGGCCCTGCCATGGACACGAAATTCAAGGGATTGCCGGGCGGCGAGGATCGGATCGTCTATATCCGTCCGGTCGCCGTTGCCGAACTGCCGGACGAGATCCGTCAGCAGGCCGAAGGTCTGGAGACGATCTGGTCGGTCCACCGCCCCGACGGGATGCGCGTCGCGCTGGTGCGCGACAAGGCGCTGGCCTTTGCCCTGTCGCTGCAGAACGAGATGGTGCCGGTCAGCGTCCACTGAGACAATGGTTCCCCTCGGAAAAGCAGTCTGCGGGCGACGGATTCGCCGGGCTGCGACATTGATGTCCGGCATCCCGATGAGGTCGCCATGAAAACCACAACCGGCTACTCCCTCGCGCAACTGGCGCTTCACTGGGCGATCGCGGCCCTGATCCTGTTCAACTACCTGTGGTCGGAAGGGATGGGCGGGGCCCTGCGCGCCCATTTGTCCGGCGCCGATGACAGCAGCGGACAGGTTCATGTCTGGGTGGGCGTTGCGGTGCTGGCGCTGGCCGGCCTGCGCCTGATCCTGCGGCTGGGCCGGGGTGCACCCGAGGCGCCGGGCCAGCCGGGCTCCCTTGCCGTCCGCGCGGCCGGCTGGGGCCACGGGCTGCTTTACGTTCTGATGATTGCCGTGCCCCTTGGCGGAGCCATCGCCTGGTTCGGCGGCGTCGCCGCCCTGGGCGAGGGCCATGCGCTGGTCGCCAATCTGTTGATGGTCGTGGCCGGCGCTCATGCGCTGATGGCGCTATTCCACCACTACATCTTGAAGGATGGCCTGCTCCTGCGCATGATGCGGCCGGAATAGGCGGCCGGCCCCCGGCCGCAGCGCCTTGGCGGCGCGGCCGGGGCATCCGCAGCACCCGATCAGGCCTTGATCAGCCCCATGCTTTCCAGCGTCAGCAGCACCTGGTGGGCGCAGTGATCGACGCTGACGCTTTCGGTGTCGAGCCGCAGTTCGGGGCTCGAAGGCGCCTCGTAGGGGTCGGAAATCCCGGTGAATTCCTTGATCTTGCCCTCGCGGGCGAGCTTGTAGAGACCCTTGCGGTCGCGGCGTTCGCATTCCTCGATCGTGGTGGCGACATGGACCTCGACGAAGGCGCCGAAGGCCTCGATCATCTCGCGCACCGCCCGGCGGGTGGCGAGGTAGGGGGCGATGGGGGCGCAGATGGCGATCCCGCCGTTCTTGGTGATCTCCGAGGCGACATAGCCGATGCGGCGGATGTTGATGTCGCGGTGTTCCTTGGAGAAGCCAAGCTCCGACGACAGATGCTTGCGCACAACGTCGCCGTCCAGCAGCGTCACCGGCCGCCCGCCCATCTCCATCAGCTTGACCATCAGCGCGTTGGCGACGGTGGACTTGCCGGAACCGGACAGGCCGGTGAAGAAGACGGTGAAGCCCTGGCGTGACCGGGGCGGCGAGGTGCGGCGCAGTTCGGTGACGACCTCGGGGAAGGAGAACCATTCCGGGATGTCCAGCCCCTCGCGCAGGCGGCGGCGCAATTCAGTGCCGGAGATGTCCAGAACGGTCGTCCCTGCCGGGACTTCGTTCGCCGGATAATACTGGGCCTTTTCCTGCACATAGACCATGTGCTTGAAGTCCACCATCTCGATGCCGATCTCGGCCTGGTGCGCGGCGAAAAGTTCCTGCGCGGCATAGGGATCGTAGAAGTCCACGCCCTGCGAGTTCTTGCCAGGGCCGGCGTGGTCGCGGCCGACGATCATATGGGTGCAGCCATGGTTGCGGCGGATGATGCCGTGCCAGACCGCCTCGCGCGGGCCGGCCATGCGCATGGCGAGGTTCAGAAGCGACAGCGCGGTGGTCTGCGCCGGGTACTTGTCGAGCACCGCCTCGTAGCAGCGGACGCGGGTGAAGTGGTCCACGTCGCCCGGTTTGGTCATGCCGACGACGGGATGGATCAGCAGGTTCGCCTGCGCTTCGCGGGCGGCGCGGAAGGTCAGTTCCTGGTGTGCGCGGTGCAGCGGGTTGCGGGTCTGGAAAGCCACGACCTTGCGCCAGCCGAGCTTGCGGAACAGCGCGCGCAGCTCGTTCGGCGTGTCGCGGCGGGCCTTGAAATCGTAGTGGACCGGCGGCTGGATCCCGGTGATGGCGCCGCCCAGATAGACCGGGCCGGCGACGTTGTGCAGGTACCAGACCGCCGGATGCGCC
>CAZRQN010000116.1:0-9211 GCA_964602115.1 uncultured Rhodobacterales bacterium | reverse complement strand
GCCGCCCCCTTGCTTCCCCCAAGCGGCAAAGCCGCGCGGGAGGAAGTGGTGGGCAAAGGAACCGCGATGCGAAAACGGGCAATCCCTGGCGTCCTGGCTGCGCACGGGTTCCCGGGGGAGGAAGTCCTGGGTGTCCCCCGCTTTCGGCGCTCAGCCGGCGTCGGTGCGGCCGCGCCGGTCGTGGCGCAGGTTGGCGTAGAGGACATGGGTGCGCCAGCGGCCGCCGATCTGGAGGTAGCTCTGTGCCACGCCCTCGTACTTGAACCCCGTTCCCTCCAGCAGCCGGCGCGAGGCGGCGTTTTCCGGCAGGGTGGCGGCTTCGATGCGCGACAGATCCATCTCGCTGAAGGCGTGGTGGACGAGCGCGAGGATCGCCTCGCGCATATAGCCTTGCCGGGCATGCTCCTGCCCGGTCCAGTAGCCGAGCGTGCCGGCCTGGGCCGGTCCCCGGCGGATGTTGTCGAGGGTGATGGCGCCGATCAGCGTCGCGTCCTGACGTCGGATGAGCATCAGCGGCACGGCGGTGCCCTGGGCATAGGCGCGTGCCGCCCAATAGACGCGGTTGGTGAAGGCGCGGCGCGACAGGTGGTCGGGAGCCCAGGCCGGCTCCCAGGGGGCGAGGAAGGCGGCGCTGGCGCGGCGCAGGTCCGACCAGGGGCGCCAGTCGGCATGCTGCGGCAGGCGCAGCGTCATCCGCTCGGTCTCGATCACGAGCTTCCGGCGGAAGCCCAGCATCAGGCGCTGAGCCCCTCGCGGATGGCGGCAAGCCCCGGCGCCTTCTTTACCGGACCATAGAGCGCCAGCGCCGAGCCGCCGGCAGAGAGGCTGCCGGCATAGAGGCGCACATCAGCCGTGGTGACCGCGTCGATCTTCTCCACCGCCTCGGCGACTTCGGGCACGCGGCCCCAGATCGCCACCATGCGCGCCAGCCGCTCGGCCCGGGAGGACGGGCTTTCCAGCCCCATCAGCATCCCGGCCTTGAGCTGCGCCCGGGCGCGGGCGACCTCGGCCTCGGTCATGTCCTCGGCCGAGCGTTTCAGCTCTTCCACCGTCAGGCGGGTCAGGTCGCCCACCTCCTCGCGCGAGGTGCCGGCGTAGATGGTGATCGAGCCGGTATCCTCATAGGCGCCGGCCTGGGCGAAGATCGAGTAGCACAGGCCCCGTTCCTCGCGGATTTTCTGGAACAGGCGCGAGGACATGCCGCCGCCGATGGCCATGGCATAGACCTGCGCCGCATGGACGCGGGCGTCGCGGTAGCCCGGGGCTTCCAGCGCCAGGGCGAAATGGACCTGTTCGAGGTCCTTCACCTCGCGCCTTTCGCGGCCGTCGAAACGGGCGGCTTCCATCGCGCTGGCGCCGAGAGGCTTGAGCTGGCCGAAGAGCGATTCCGCCTGGCGCACCAGCGCATCGTGATCGACGCCGCCGGCAGCGGAGAGGATCATCTGGTCGGGCCCGTAGCGTTCGGCGACGAAGCGGCGGAAGTCGTCGGCCGAGAAACCCTCCACCCGCTCGGCCGGGCCGAGGATGGTGCGGCCGAAGGGCTGCGCAGGATAGGCGGCCTCCTGCAGCCAGTCGAAGACGATGTCGTCGGGCGTGTCGAGCGCCTGGCCGATCTCCTGCAGGATGACATGGCGCTCGGTCTCGACATCCGCCGCATGGAAGGCGGGGTTGAGCACGATATCGGCGATGACATCGAGCGCGAGGCCGACGTCGGCGGTCAGCACGCGGGCGTAGTAGGCGGTGGTTTCCTTGGAAGTATAGGCGTTGATATAGCCCCCGACGTCCTCGATCTCCTCGGCGATCCGCAACGCGCTGCGCCGGGTCGTGCCCTTGAAGGCCATGTGTTCGAGGAAATGGGCGATGCCGTTCTGTTCCTCGCGCTCATGGCGTCCGCCGGCCAGAACCCAGAGGCCCACGGCGGCGGATTGCAGGCCGGGCATGTGCTCGGTGACGACGCGAAGGCCGTTGGGCAGGGTGGAGAGCTGGCTCAACGGGCGATCCTTTCGCGGATCAGGGATTTGAGGGCGCCGAGGTCATTGGTCAGGCGCGTCACCCGCTCCGGCCGCGCGAAGAGGTCTGCCATGCGGGCGGGCAAGGGTGGGCGCAGGCCGGTGGCCGCTTCCACGGCATCGGGGAACTTGGCCGGGTGGGCGGTGGCGAGCGTGACCATCGGCTCGGGGCCGAGGTGACTTTCGGCGACATGGACCCCAACGGCGGAATGCGGACACAGAAGCTCGCCCGTCGCGGCGCGGGTGCGGGCGATGGTGGCGGAAGTCTCGTCCTCCGAGGCGCGGCCGGAGGCGAAACCTGCGCGCAGCGCCTGGAACGCACCCTGGGGAATGCGGAAGCCGCCGGACTTCAGGTCCTCCATCAGGGCCGAAACCGCACTGCCGTCGCGGTCCAGCGCATCGAAGAGCGCGCGTTCGAAATTTGACGAGACCTGGATATCCATGGACGGCGAGATCGAGGGTTTCACCCCGTCGGTCCGGTAGTCGCCGGACCGCAGGGCGCGGTCGAGAATGTCGTTCTGGTTGGTGGCGACGACGAGGCGGGCGATGGGCAGGCCCATGGCACGGGCGATATGGCCGGCATAGATGTCGCCGAAATTGCCGGTGGGCACGGTGAAGCTGACCGGCCGGTGCGGGGCGCCGAGCGCGGTTGCGGCGGTGAAGTAATAGACGACCTGGGCCAGGACCCGGGCCCAGTTGATCGAATTCACTCCGGCGAGACGGATCTCGTCGCGGAAGGCGTGGTCGTTGAAGAGATCCTTCACCCGCGCCTGGCAGGTGTCGAAATCGCCGTCGAGGGCGATGGCATGGACATTGGCCTCGGCCGGCGTGGTCATCTGGCGCCGCTGCACCTCGGACACCCGGCCATGCGGGTAGAGGATGAACAGATCGACATTGGCCAGGCCCCGGAAGGCCTCCATCGCCGCCGAGCCGGTGTCGCCCGAGGTGGCGCCGACGATGGTGATGCGCTGCCCGGATTTCGCCAGAGCCGCCTGCATCATCTGGCCGATGAGCTGCATGGCGAAGTCCTTGAAGGCCAGCGTCGGACCGTGGAACAGCTCCAGGAGGAAGTGATTGGCTCCGAGCTGCTTCAGCGGCGCGCGGGCCGGATGGCCGAAACCCCGGTAGGCGGCGGCGATCAGGGCGCGGAACTCGTCATCGGCGAAGGCCCCGCCGAGGAAAGGGCGCATGATGCGGAACGCCTGCTCCTCATAGGAAAGGCCCGCCAGTGCGGCGATCTCTGCCGCAGGCATCACCGGCACGGACGCCGGGACGTAAAGCCCGCCGTCGCGGGCGAGCCCGGTCATCATCGCTTCGGAAAAGCCGAGTTCCGGCGCCTGTCCGCGTGTCGAGACGTAACGCATGTCCCCCCTCATGCCTGCCTGTGCCTGATACGCCAGAGGTAAAGAAGTGTCATCCCCGCCCAGACGATGGCGAGGCCGAACCATTGCACGGCATAGCCCAGATGGTTGTTGGGAATGCCTGAAGTATCAACCCCGAGTGGCGTGATTCCGTCTCCCGTTTCGCTGCGGGAAACAATCAGCAGCGGTTCGGTGCCCAGGGCGGCAGCCAGCGCCGGAACGTCGCGGGCATACCAGAGGCCCTGGCCAGGGGCGGGGGTGTAGCTGTCCACCTCGTCGGGCCAGTGCAGGTTTCCGGCGATGCGGATCTGGCGCGGCGGGCGCGGGGTGCGGCGTGCCGCCTCGGGCAGGAAGCCGCGATCGACGAGAAGGCGGCGGCCGTCGGCCGTCGCAAGGACGGCGATGACGCGGAAGCCGGGCCCGCGTTCGGGCAGGCTGGTGAGGACGAGCGCTTCTTCTCCGGTCAGTCCGCCAGCGATGGCGACGGGAAGATAGCGGTCGGCTGCCGGATCGGGATGCAGGGGGACGGTCACTGCAGGGGCGGCCATCTTCGCGGCGATCGTCGCAAGCACGCCCTCTTTCCACGCCAGCCGTTGCAACTGCCAGATGCCCAGGGAAACGAGGATCGCGCAGCCGGCGAGGCCGAGGACCAGTGGAAAGAAATAGCGCATCAACATCCCTTCATGCGAGGGGCGCGGACCGGCCGGTCCGCGCCCCTGCGATATCGGGCCCCGGTCAGTCCGGCAGCTCAGCCACCGCCCCAGACATAGACGGCGGCGAAGAGGAACAGCCAGACCACATCGACGAAGTGCCAGTACCAGGCGGCGGCCTCGAAGCCGATATGCGCCTCCGGGGTGAAGTGGCCCTTCAACGCGCGCATCAGGCAGACGAGAAGGAAGATCGAGCCGATGATGACATGGGCGCCGTGGAAACCCGTCGCCATGAAGAAGGTGGCGCCGTAGATATTGCCCGAGAAGCCGAAGGCGGCGTGCGAATATTCGTAGGCCTGGAAGAAGGTGAACAGCGCCCCGAGCAGCACCGACAGGATCAGCCCGTTGATCACGTCGCGGCGGTTGTTCTCATGCACCAGCGCATGGTGCGCCCAGGTGCAGGCGGCGCCCGAGCACAGCAGGATCAGCGTGTTGATGAAGGGCAGGTGCCAGGGATCGAAGGTCTCGATCCCCGCCGGCGGCCAGATGCCGTCCACTGCCGGGCTTTCCGGGCCCATCGGATAGAGCGCGTTCTTGAAGAAGGCCCAGAACCAGGCGGAGAAGAACATCACCTCCGACATGATGAACATGATGAAGCCGTAGCGCAGGCCGATGCGCACCACCGGCGTGTGGTCGCCGGCATGGCTCTCGGCGACCACGTCCGACCACCAGGCGAACATGACGTAGAGCACGACGACGAGGCCCGCGAGCGCGATCCACGGACCGCTGCCATGCAGGAAGCGGACGAAGCCGTAGAGCATGGTGAAACCGCCGAGTGCGCCGAGGAACGGCCAGATCGAGGGCTTGAGAATGTGGTAGTCGTGGTTCTTGGCGTGGGCCATCGGTTCCCTCGTCTGTTTCAGGGCCGCGACGCCGCCGGGGCGGCAAGCGCGGCCTGCTCTTCCGGCAGGTCGGTCTCAAAGAAGGTGTAGCTCAGGGTGATCGTCTTGACAAAGCGGCCTTCGGCATCGGCCATCATCTCGGGATCAACGAAGAAAGTCACCGGCATCTGCACCCGCTCGCCCGGTTGCAGCACCTGCTCGTTGAAGCAGAAGCAGGCGATCTTGGTGAAATAGGCGCCGGCGGCATCGGGGGTGACGTTGAAGCTGGCCGCGCCGGCGACCGGGCGATCGGCGAGATTGACCGCCTCGTAGAAAGCCAGCGCGGTTTCGCCCACCCGCACCGTCATCTGCCGCTGCATAGGCACGAAGGTCCAGGGCAGGCCCGGATCGGTGGAGGCATCGAAGCGGATCGTCACCGTCTGGTCGAGGATCTCTCCCGCACTGCCCTCGGCCCTGACGGGAGTGCCGTCATAGCCGGTGGTACGGCAGAACCAGTCGTAGAAGGGCACGGCGGCAAAGCTCAGCCCGGCCATGACCGCAACCAGGCCGGCAAGTTTCAGCGCGGTGGCGGAGGATGGGGTCATGGCGTGCCCTCCGCCGCAGCGGGCCGGGCGTGTTCGTAGCTCAGCAGCGTGTCGCCCCGGGTGATCTTGACCACCGAAAGGGCGAAGACCAGCAGGACGAAAGCGCCGAGCGTCAGGCCAAGGCCGAGGTTGCGGCCGAAGCGGCGGGTGTGGATTTCATGGGTCGGGCGCAGGGTCATGCCCACCATCCGCGCAGCGCCGCATCGGCGAGGAAGGCGCCGAAATGCAGGAAGGTGTAGAAGAGCGAGAAGGTGAAGACCTGCTTCTCGATCCGGTAGCGGTCAGCCTCGGCCGTGGCCTCGTCGCGCCGCCAGATGCGGAAGGCGCCAAGGACGAAGAGGGCATTCAGCACCACCGCAGCCGCGAGCGTGACCGGCCCGCCGATCGAGGACAGCGCGGCGGCGAAGGAAACCGGGGCGAGCAGGAGCGTGTAGGCCAGGATATGGGCGCGCGTCGCCCTGCGGCCGTGGGTCACGGTCAGCATCGGCACCCCGGCCTTGTGGTAGTCTTCCTTCATGAACAGCGCCAGCGCCCAGAAATGCGGCGGCGTCCACATGAAGATCAGCGCGAACATCAGCCAGGCCTCGTAGCCGGCGCCGCCGGTGGCGCAGGCCCAGCCGATCACCGGCGGGAAGGCGCCCGCCGCGCCGCCGATGACGATGTTCTGCGGCGTCGAGCGCTTGAGCCACATCGAGTAGATGACGGCGTAGAAGAAGATGGTGAAGGCGAGCAGCGCCCCGGCCAGCAGGTTGGTGGCGAGCGCGAGCATGACCACCGCGATGCCGGACAGCGCCAGCCCCAGCCCCAGCGCCTCGCCCGGCGCGATCGCGCCGCGCGGGATGGGACGGCGCGCCGTGCGGCGCATCACCGCATCGATATCGGCGTCCCACCACATGTTCAGCGCGCCAGACGCCCCGGCACCAAGCGCGATGAACAGGATCGCCGCCACCGCCTCGACCGGGTGCAGCCGCACCGGGGCGACGAGCAGGCCGACCAGCGCGGTGAAGACCACGAGCGACATGACGCGCGGCTTGAGCAGGGCCACATAGTCGCCGAACCCCGCCTCGCGGGGTTCGCTGACAAAGGCCTCTAGGCTCGTTTCGCTCATGCTGCGCGCGGTCCCCTGCTGTCGCGGCTCGGCCTCCGGAGAGGCCGGATCAGTCGGCCGAGGCCACCGCCAGCGGTTCCGGCAGGGCGGCGAATTCGGCCTTGGCCTTGGCCAGCCACTCGGCATAGGCGGCCTCGCTGACCACTTTCACGGTGATCGGCATATAGGCATGGGCGATGCCGCACAGTTCGGAGCACTGGCCGAAATAGATGCCTTCCTGCTCGGCCTTGAACCACAGCTGTGCGAGGCGGCCCGGAACGGCATCCTGCATCACGCCGAAGGAGGGGATCTTCCAGGAATGGATCACATCCGTGGCGGTGACATGCATGACCACCACCTTGTTCACCGGCACGACCACGGCATTGTCGGTGGCCAGGAGCCATTCGTCGCGCGAATAGCCCGCCGCCTTGAGCTGCTCCTCGACCGCCGGGGTCAGCCGGAAGTCGCCCCCGGTCGAAGGCGCGCCGATCATGTTGGCATCGAAGCCGAAACCGTCATCGGTGTATTCGTAGCTCCAGTACCACTGGTGGCCGATCACCTTGATATTGACCTCGCCCTCCGGGAATTCCTGCTGCTTGAACAGCACCGGCAGCGAGAAGGCGCCGATGAACAGCAGCACGACGACCGGGATCAGCGTCCAGGCGACCTCCAGCGGCGAGTTGTGGGTGAAGGTGGCGGGCTTGGGATTGGCGCGCTGGTTGAAGCGCAGCATCACATAGATCAGGAGCGCCACCACGAAGATGACGATCGCGGTGATGATATAGAGCAGCATCGTGTCGAGCCAGACGATGTCGTGTTTCAGCTCGGTGGCCGAGGGCTGGAAGCCCATCGCCCCGTCCACCGGCCTGCCGATGATCGGAAGCTCCTGCGCTGCCGCCGCGCCGGCCGCCGCCATGCCGCCGAGAAACGCCCAAATCTTGCCAAGCTGCCGCATGTCCGGTTCCCGTCCGTCAGAAGCGGCCTTGACCGACCGCGATTTTGAGATGCCGGAGAGCCGCCGGAACCCCGTTGTTTCTGCCGTTCCTGAAACCATATTGAGGGGGCTACGGCAAGTGCGCCGTGGCCATATTTGCGCGCCTTCGGGCCCGTGCCGGAGAATCCCTGTGACCGAGGCCCCGTTCCGCCCCTTCGAGACCCATCTTGACGAAAAGGCCGCACTTTCCGCGCTTCGCGAGGCCACGCATGGCGCCGATGACGGCGAGCTGTTCCTCGAACGGCGACGGGCGGAGCGGCTGGTCCTGGACGACGGGCGCATCCGCACCGCCGGCTACGAGGCCGGGCAGGGCTTCGGCCTTCGTGCGGTGCGCGGCGAGGTGGCAGGCTATGCCCATTCGACCGAAATCAGCGAGGCGGCGCTGCGCCGGGCGGGAGAGACGGCGCGGCTGGCGGTGGGCGCGGGTGGCGGGGTTCTGGCCGATCCGCCGCCGGGAACGAATCGCCGCCTTTACGGCGACGGCGACCCGATGGCCGATGCCGCCTTCTCCGTGAAGGTCGAGACGCTGCGGCAGATCGACGCCTTCCTGCGCGAGCGGGATCCCCGGGTGGTGCAGGTCTCTGCCCGGCTGGAGGCCTCGCTGCAGGAGGTGGAGATCCTGCGCCCGGAAGGCCTGCGGCTGAGGGATGTGCGGCCGATGGCGCTGCTGCATGTCTCGGTGATTCTCGACGAGAACGGCCGGCGCGAGACGGGCAGCGCCGGCGGCGGCGGACGCTTCGGCCTCTCCGGCCTGATGGGGCGCGACCACTGGCAGGGCGTGGCCGAGGAGGCGCTGCGGGTGGCGCGGGTGAACCTTCAGGCGGTGCCGGCGCCGGCGGGGGTGATGGATGTTGTCCTGGGGCCGGGCTGGACCGGCGTGCTGTTGCACGAGGCGGTGGGCCATGGGCTGGAAGGCGACTTCAACCGCAAGGCCACATCCGCCTTTTCCGGGCTGATGGGGAGCCGCGTCGCGGCGCCGGGGGTCACGGTGGTGGACGACGGCACAATCCCCGACCGGCGCGGCTCGATCAGCTTCGACGACGAGGGCACGCCCTCGGGCCGCAATGTGCTGATCGAGGACGGAATCCTCGTGGGCTACATGCAGGACCGCCAGAACGCCCGGCTGATGGGGGCCAGGGCCACCGGCAACGGCAGGCGGCAGGGCTTCGATCACATCCCGATGCCGCGGATGACCAATACCTACATGCTGGCCGGGCAGGCGCAGCCCGGGGACATCCTTGCCGATCTCAGGGACGGTATCCATGCGGTGGGCTTCGCCGGCGGGCAGGTGGACATCACCAACGGCAAGTTCGTCTTCAACTGCACCGAAGCCTATCTGGTAAAGGACGGCAAGCGCGGCGCCCCGGTGAAGGGCGCAACGCTGATCGGCGACGGCGCGACGGCGCTGAAACACATCCGCGCCATCGGCAACGACCTGGCGCTTGATCCCGGGATCGGCAATTGCGGCAAGAACGGTCAATGGGTGCCGGTCGGCGTCGGCCAGCCGTCGATGCTGATCGGCGGGCTGACGGTGGGCGGCTCCGCCGTCTGAGCGAGCCGATCGGCTCACCTCCCGCGCGGCTTCGCCGCGCGGGACCAGGCAAAGGGGGGCCACCGGCCCCCC
>CAZRQN010000115.1:0-9345 GCA_964602115.1 uncultured Rhodobacterales bacterium | reverse complement strand
ACAATGTCTACCGCATCCTGCTCGAGATGCTGGCGGTCACCCTGTCCCGGAGCGCCCGCGCCCGCGCCGTCCAGCTCCCCGCCTGGAACGAGGCGCTGGGCCTGCCGCGTCCATGGGACCAGCAATGGTCGCTGAGGATGCAGCAGGTGCTGGCCTATGAGACCGACCTGCTGGAATACCCCGACCTTTTCGACGGCAACCCCGCCGTCAGTGCCAAGGTCGAGGCGCTGAAGGCCGCTGCGCGCGAGGAACTGGCGGCCATCGACGCCATGGGCGGGGCGATGGCGGCCATCGGCTACATGAAGGGCCGGCTGGTCGAGGCCAATGCCGAGCGCCTGGCCCGGATCGAGAGCGGCGAGACGGTGGTGGTCGGCGTCAACCGCTTCACCACCACCGAGCCCTCGCCCCTGACCACCGGCACCGGGCTGATCATGGAGGCCGACCCGGAGGCCGAGGCCGACCAGACCGCCCGCCTCGCCGCCTGGCGCGCCGGGCGCGACCCGCAGGCCGTGGAGCGGGCGCTGGCCCGGCTCCGCCAGGCCGCCGCCTCGGGCGAAAACATCATGCCGCCCTCGGTGGAGGCGGCGAAGGCCGGGGTCACCACCGGCGAATGGGCGGCGACCCTGCGCGCCGCCTTCGGCGAATACCGCGCCCCCACCGGCATCTCCCGCGCCCCCTCCAACCGCACCGAGGGGCTGGAACGGGTCCGCGAGGCGGTCTCGGCCGTCTCCGCCCGCCTCGGCCGGCCGCTGACCTTCCTTGTCGGCAAGCCCGGGCTCGACGGGCATTCGAACGGCGCCGAGCAGATCGCGTCCCGGGCGCGGGATTGCGGCATGGCGATCCACTACGAAGGCATCCGCCTCACCCCCGCCGAGATCGTAGCCGCCGCCGCCCGCGAAAGGGCGCATGTGCTGGGCCTCTCCATCCTCTCGGGCAGCCACCTGGCGCTGGTCGCCGAGGTGCTGGAGGGGCTGCGGCGCGAGGGGCTTTCCCTGCCGGTGGTGGTGGGGGGGATCATCCCGGAGGAGGACGCTGTGAGGTTGAAGGCGATGGGAGTGGCGGCGGTCTATACGCCGAAGGATTTCTCGCTGAACCGGATCATGATGGATATCGTCGGCCTCGCGGACCCGGAGAGGGTGGCGGCGTAGGGCGGGGTTCACCCCGCCGTGGCGCCGATGGCGGGGTGAACCCCGCCCTACGGGCGTCGTTGCGTGCGGCGGCCCACACCGGCGGCACGGGGGGCGTCACACGGCGGGACATCTTTTTATGTGAGCGAATCCAGTGGGGTGCGGTGAGTCGTTAGGGGTTAGGCAGGGACTGGGGTCGGGTTAAGGGGCCGTGCGGTGGGGGGGCCAAATGACTTGTAGGGTGGGTGGAACCCACCGTTGCGGTGGTGGGTTCCACCCACCCTACGCGTTCAATGCAACGGTCCGAAACGACCAAGACTATCGCAAACAGCCCGCGTGCAACGCACCCACCCTACGTCCGCAACCGCCCCTCGCCCGCCCCCGTCACCCGCACCTCCACCACCCTTCCCTCCGGCTGGTCCGCCGCAAAGGCCACCTCGGTGAAGTCCTCGCAGCGGCCCGTGCGCGGGCCCTCGGTCAGCACCCGCTGCAGCGTGCCCACGCGGGTGGCGAGGTGGCGGGCGAGGGCGGTCTCTCCCGCTGCGCGCAGGCGGGCGGCGCGGGACTTGATCGCCGGGCCGGGGACCTGCGGCATGCGGGCGGCCGGGGTGCCCTGGCGGGGGGAGAAGGGGAAGACGTGGAGGAAGGTGAGGCCGCAGTCTTCCACCAGCCGCAGCGAGTTCTCGAAGGCCGCCTCCGTCTCCGTCGGGAAGCCCGCAATCAGGTCGGCCCCGAAGACGATGCCGGGGCGCAGGCGCCGCGCCTCCTCGCAGAATCGGATGGCGTCGTCGCGCAGGTGGCGGCGCTTCATCCGCTTCAGGATCAGGTCGTCGCCCGCTTGCAGTGACAGGTGCAGGTGCGGCATCAGGCGCGGCTCGCTGGCGATGGCCTCCATCAGCCTGGGGTCGGTCTCGATCGAGTCGATCGAGGAGATGCGCAGGCGGGGCAGGTCCGGCACCAGCCGCAGCAGGCGCATCACCAGATCGCCGAGGCGGGGCGTGCCGGGCAGGTCCGCGCCCCAGGAGGTGAGGTCCACCCCGGTGAGCACGACCTCCAGAAAGCCCCTGTCCACCAGGCGCTGCACCTGCTCCACCACCACGCCCGCCGGCACGGAGCGGGAATTGCCGCGCCCATAGGGGATGATGCAGAAGGTGCAGCGGTGGTCGCAGCCGTTCTGCACCTGGACATAGGCGCGGTGGCGGCCGAAGCCGTCGATCAGGTGGCCGGCCGTCTCGCGGACGGAGAAGATGTCGTCCACCTGCACCCGCTCGGTCTGCCCGATCAGGTCGGGGGCGAGCGCGGCCCAGGCGGCGGGCTCCATCTTCTCGCGGTTGCCGAGGACGCGGGTGACCTCGGGCATGGCGGCAAAGGTCTCGGGCTCCGTCTGCGCCGCGCAGCCGGTGACGATGACCGGGGCGCCGGGGTTCTCGCGCGAAAGGCGGCGGATCTCCTGCTTGGCCTTGCGCACTGCCTCGGCAGTGACGGCGCAGGTATTGACCACCACCGCGCCCTGCAGCCCGGCGGCGGCGGCAAGCTCGCGCATCGCCTCGGATTCGTAGGCATTGAGCCGGCAGCCGAGCGTGGCGAAGACCGGGGGGCGATGGGGCGCGTTCATGGATGGGCGGCGAGGAATTCGCGGGAAAGGCTGGCCTCGAAGACCACGGCAACCGGGCCGGTCAGCCAGACGCCATCGGCGCGCCAGTCGGCGACGAGCGTGCCGCCGTCCATCTCCAGCGTGACCTTGCGGCCGGTGAGGCCGCGCCGGTGGGCGGCGACGGCCACGGCGCAGGCGCCGGAGCCGCAGGCCAGCGTCACGCCGGTGCCACGCTCCCACACCCGCACGCGCAGGCTGTCCGGGCCGATGGTGCGGGCGAAATGGACATTGGTGCGGCGCGGGAACAGCGGATCGTGCTCCACCCCCGGCCCCTCGGCCGCCGGATCGGCATCGGTGGCGCGGAAGAACACCGCATGGGGATTGCCCATGCCCACCGCCGCCGGATCGCCGGCGAGCGGCAGGTGCAGCGTGTCGGTCTCGTAGGCCAGCGGGATCGCGTCCCAGGCCAGCAGCGGCGCGCCCATGTTGACCCAGACCCGGCCCTCGCGCCGTTCGGCGTGGAGAAGCCCGCGCCCGGTGCGGATCGCCAGCTTCTCGCGGCCGGTCGCCTCCATCTCGCGCCAGGCGACGCAGCGGGTGGCATTGCCGCAGGCATCCGCCGTGGTGCCGTCGCTGTTCCAGAAGGTCAGCGCCAGATCGGCATCCGCCGCCGCGCCGATCTCGGCCAGCTGGTCGAAGCCCACGCCGCGATGGCGGTCGCCAAGCGCCCGGGCGAGCGTGGTCGTCACCGCCGCGCCGCCGGCCCGGCGGTCGATCACCACGAAATCGTTGCCCGCCCCGTGCATCTTCACGAAAGCGAGGCCCTGGGGTCCGCGCGCATCCATGTCCGCCCCATACCTTCCCCGACCGGATTCTTCCAGCGCCCCCTTGACCGCGCGCGCCGCCCCCCTTAGGACCGCCCCCCGTGGGCCGGTAGCTCAGTTGGTAGAGCAGCTGACTTTTAATCAGCGGGTCACAGGTTCGAATCCTGTCCGGCTCACCACTCAATTCCAGGAAATGGAGCTTTCCCCGGGCCCTGCGCGCAGTCTCGGCAAGCGCAGGGATGGCGCCGATTCGGGTGAAACCCGGCTCGGCGTATCCGGCGGCGGTCTGCGCAGGCCCCTGTGTGCCCTTGCCGGTCGCGGCCCCGGGTCATTGCCGGCGTGACCGCACGAGACCTCCGGACGTCAGCAAGACCGCGACAGTGGCCAGTGCCAGACCGCCCAGCTGCAGAGGCACGAGCGTGTCGCCGAACATCTGCCAGGCGACGAGCGCGACGACCGCCGGTTGCAGGTAGAAAAGCCCCGAGACGCTGACCACCGCAGAGGAGCGGATCAGCAGCATGAGCAGCAGGACCGCGCCGATGGACAATACGACGACCAGCCAGCCAAGCGCGAAGAAGAACTCCGGTGCCCAGTGGACATCGCGGGTTTCGAACAGCAGCGATCCGGCACCAACCAGCAGAATCGCCCCGGAATACTGCCAGATCGTGCCCGCGAGCAGATTCGTCGCTGAGGAAAAGCGCTTCTGGTAGAGGGTCGCCGCAGTAATGGCGCACAGGGCCAGCACATTTGCGCCGATGGTTGCCGCCGTGATGCCGCTGTCGGCCCCGAGGGTGAGGGTGAGGCCGGGTTCGAGGATCAGGATCGTGCCTGCCAGGCCCAGGACGAGGCCAAGCCAGTGGCGCGAAGTCAGCCTCTCGCCGAGCAAAGGCGCAGACAAAAGCCCCGTCAGGATCGGCTGCAGCGAGACGATCAGCGCCGAGACCCCCGGGGGCATGCCATGGCGGATCGACCAGAATACGCCGCCGAGATAGCCGCCGTGGATCATCAGGCCGGTGACGATCGAATTCGCACGCTCGCGCCAGTTGCGGGCGGCCGTGCCGGTCAGGATGGCAACAGGCCAGAGCAGCGCCAGAACCACCGCGAAACGGAGGGTCAGGAAGGTAAAGGGCTCGGCGTAGGGCGCGCCAAGCCGGGAGCCGATGAAGCCTGTTGACCACAAGAGGACGAAAAGCACGGGGGCGATACGCATCAGCATGAAATCGGTACCCCGAGCCTTTGTGAGCCAGCAGTGCTTCGCCCGGGCGAACTTGTGCTGGCGGGAACTGCGCCTGTCAAATGGCGCGCCTCACCCGCCGGGCTACTGCAGGCGCGTGGCAGGGAGGCTTGGGCGTCACTCTGGCGCATCGCGGATCCCGGCGCTGCGGCGCCCGTGGCCGCCTGCGCCGTGCGGAGAAACCCGTGCCCGCCGCCCGCCGCAGCGCGCTTGCCTGACGGCCCGGTCGCGGAGCATGGTGGCGCCAGCTCCGGGACGGGGCGCCAAGGGGTGGAAATGGCCGAGCCTGCGGTCCGCCGAGCGGATTTCATGATGCTGCTCGCCTATGCGACCGACCTTGCCACCGGCCAGTCGCGGGATTTCGCGCTGCGCTCCTGCGTCTTGGCGATGCGGCTGGCCGAGCGGCTGGCGCTGGATACCGAAGCGCGGCGCGAGGTCTATCACCAGGCGATGCTGCGCTACATCGGCTGCAACGCCGATACGCATCTGCTTGCCTCGGCCTTCGGCGACGAGATCGCCATGCGCCGCGACCTGGCGCTTGCCGATCTCGGCAACCAGTCCGAACTGGGGGCGATCTTCCTGCGCGCCTTTTCGCGGGCCTTCGCGAGCATGGCGCCCGATGCGTTGCAGCGCGCGGTGGAGGAGGGCCTTTCCTCGGCGCTGGCGGTCAGCGTTCCCATCCTGTCCGGCCATTGCGAGGTGGCCCAGCGCATCGGCCGCCGTCTGGGGCTCGACGGCGCGATGCTCAGGAACCTCGGCCAACTCTATGAGCGCTGGGATGGGCGCGGGCTGCCGCAGGGTCTGGCCGGGGCGGCGGTCGGGCTGCCGGTGCGGCTGGTGACGCTGGCGCAGGATGTCATCGCGCTGCGAGAGGCCCATGGCCATGCGGCGATGACCGAGGCCATCGCCCGGCGGCGGGGCGGCGCCTATGAGGCCGAGCTTGCCGATCTGTTCCTGGCGGATCCCGAAGGCCTTCTGGCCGGGACCGACGCCGGCGTGGGGCGGGAGGCGATCCTGGCGCTGGAGCCTCTTCCCCATGCGCTGCACGATGCGGCGGCCTGCGAGGAGGCGCTGCTCGCCATCGCTGACATGATCGACATGCGCATGCCCTTCACGCTCGGCCATTCCCGCGCCGTCGCCGCGCTGGCCGAGGCGGCGGGCCGCTGCATGGGCTTCGCCGCCGAGGATCTGCGCGTCATCCGCTGGGCGGCCTATGTCCATGACATCGGCGAACTGGCCCTCCCGGTGGCGACCTGGATGCGGACGGCCCCCTTCTCCGCGCGCGATGTCGATGCGGCGCAGCTGCACCCCTATCACGGCGAGCGGGCGCTTGCGGCGCTCGGGCCGGCTGGCCAGCCGGTCGCGGCGCTGGTCCTGCGCCATCACGAGCGGCTCGATGGCAGCGGCTATCACCGCTATGCCCGGGCGCCGGACCTGTCCCCGGCGGCCCGCATCCTCGCCGCCGCCGAGGCCTATGCGACGATGCGCGAGGATCGCCCCCATCGCCCGGCGGTTTCCGAGACCATGGCGGCGGCGCGGCTGCGGGCGCTGATCCGTGACGGCAAGCTCTGCCCCGACGCCGGCGAGGCGGTGCTGACGGCCGCCGGGCAGGCCTCGCGCCGGGCCAGCCCCGCAGCGGCCCCCGCCGGCCTGACCGCCCGCGAGATCGAGGTTCTGGGCCTGATCGCCGCCGGCCATACCGCCAAGGAGACGGCGCGGCTTCTGGCGATCTCGCCCAAGACCGCCGACAACCACATCCAGAACCTCTATTCCAAGATCGGCGTCTCCAGCCGCGCCGGCGCCGCGCTCTTCGCGGTGGAGCGCGGCCTGGTGCGGCACGGGCTGGCCGCTTAGGGCGTGTCGCAGACAGCTGGATTCGATCTGGCGCGCCAGACCCCGCCCCGGGCGTGACCCGGGGCCTCCTGTCAACCCGCGCCGCCACGGAGACGGGAGGCCCCGGGTCAGGCCCGGGGCGGGTGTTCCCGGTCTCGATCGGGCGCGACACGCCCTGGCGCGGGCGGTGCGGGGGACCCGTCCCGCCGGCCGGGACGCGAAACCCCGCCCGGACCCGGCCCGGGATCGGCGCGGTCTAGGGAATCCTCCTCATGTGCCGGCCCTGCGAAGCGGGCAGGTTCAGCCTGCGCGCCGGTGAATGACTGCCGGCCCGTCCACCCGGCAGACGGGCAGCCTGCCGCCCAAACGGAGACCACCGATGCATCACAATGACCCGCCCGCCGGGCCGTCCACGCTCGTGCCCTTCACCCGCCGGGGGCTGCTGAAAGGGGTGGCGGTCCTCGGAGCCGCCGCACCCTCGATCGCTCTCCTGTCCAGCCGCTCAACCGCAGAGGAAACCGCCATGACCGCCACCGAAGCCGCCGATGTCGTCCGCCGCGCCTATCACGCCTTCAACACCGCCGATCTCGACCTGTTCACCACCCTGTCGCTGGACGGGCTGAGCTGGGAAACCCCGGGAAGCTCGCCGCGTGCCGGCCTGCGCGAGGGCCGCGCTTCGGTCTATGACCAGTACGGCGCCTATCTCGGCGGCACCGACGGCACCTTCAAGGCCGAGCTGCACTATGTGGCCGCCGGCGATCAGGGCCGGGTGATCGGGGTTCACCGCAACACCGGGATGCGCAACGGCAAGGCGCTGGACACGATGTGCTGCATCACCTTCGTGGTGCAGGACGGCAAGATCGCCTCCGGCAAGGAGCACTTCTTCGATCTCTACAACTGGGACCAGTTCTGGGCCTGAGGCGCTCCGCCCGGCGCGGCGCGATGCCCGAAAACGAAGACCCCCGCCGCAGCGGGGGTCTTCTGGTTTCGGTCAGGCGCAGGCCGGTTTCAGGCGTGCTTGCCCTTCACCTTGGCCCAGACGCGCTTGTTGGTGAGGTAGAGCAGTGCCGCCAGGAAGATGAGGAAGACCACCGCCTGGAAGCCCACATGCTTGCGCGCCTCCAGTTTCGGCTCGGCGGCCCACATCAGGAAGGCGGAGACGTCCAGCGCCATCTGGTCCACCGACGCCTTGGTGCCGTCGGCATAGGTGACCTGATCATCCGACAGCGGGGCCGGCATGGCGATCCAGCTGCCCTCGATCTCGGAATGGCCGTGCTCATCCTTGCATTCGTCAGGCACGAAGCCCTTGGTGATATACTTGTTGTAGGCGCCGGACTCGTTGCCGGTGGCGCATTCCGGCGCCTCCTCGAAGCCGGTCAGCACGGCGTGGATGTATTCCGGCCCGCCGATGCCGCGGAAGAGCTGGTTGATCCCCAGCCCATAGGGCCCGTGGAATGCGGCGCGGCTCTTGGCCATCAGGCTGAGATCCGGGGCGCCGGCGCCGAAATGGGCCGGGAACTTGTCCGGCGGGGTCAGCGCCCGGGCCTCGCCGGTGGCGGGATCGACGAGTTGCGGGTTGGAGGCCGCGTCATTGACCGGGAAGGCGGCCGCATAGGCGCGGATCTGGTCCTCGGGCAGCATCGGCCCGCCTTCGTCGGAGAGCGAGCGGATCGGGACGTAGCGCAGCCCGTGGCAGGCGGCGCAGACCTCGGTATAGACCTGCAGCCCGCGCTGGAGCTGGTGGCGGTCGAAAGTGCCGAAGGGTCCCTCGAAGGAGAAGGACACGTCGGGGATCTCCGGGCCTTCGCCGGCGGCGAAGGCGGCGCCTGCGGCAAGCGACAGCGCGGCGGCGGCAGAGATGAGCGTTTTCCTGAACATCATCGGTTCCTTCTCACTCCGCCGGATGGGCTGCGCCGTAATGCGCCTTGAAGTCCTCCTCGATCGTCGCCGGCTGGGGCAGCGGCTTCTCGATCACGCCCAGCAGCGGCAGGACGATCAGGAAGTACACGAACCAGTAGGTGGCGGCGATCAGGCTCACCCAGGTGTAGATGCCCTCGGCCGGCATGGCCCCCACCCACATCAGGACGAAGAAGTCCACGACGAGGAGCCAGAACCACCACTTGAACATGGGCCGGTAGCGGCCCGAGCGCACCGAGGAGGTGTCCAGCCACGGAACCAGCGCCAGCACCGCGATGGCGCCGAACATGGCCAGCACCCCGAAGAACTTGGCGTCGATGATCCCGAAGGACAGGAACTGGGTCAGCTGCACCAGCCAGACATCGCCGGTGAAGGCGCGCAGGATGGCGTAGAAGGGCAGGAAGTACCATTCCGGCACGATATGCGCCGGCGTCGCCAGCGGGTTGGCCTCCAGATAGTTGTCCGGGTGGCCGAGGAAGTTGGGCATGAAGCTGGCCACTGCGAAGAACACCACCAGGATCACCGCCAGGGCGAAGAAGTCCTTGAGGATGTAGTAGGGCCAGAAGGGCACCGTATCCTTCTCGGCCTCCTGCTTGGAGCCGCGCCGCACCTCAACCCCGGTGGGGTTGCTGTTGCCGGTGGTGTGGAAGGCCCAGACATGGACCACCACCAGCGCCGCGATCACGAAGGGCAGGAGGTAGTGCAGCGAGAAGAAGCGGTTGAGCGTGGCATTGTCGACCGCCGGCCCGCCGAGGAGCCAGGTCTGGATGTCCGGCCCGATGCCGGGGATGGCGCCGAAGAGGCCGGTGATGACCG
>CAZRQN010000114.1:0-9349 GCA_964602115.1 uncultured Rhodobacterales bacterium | reverse complement strand
CCCTCCTCCCCACCCTGGCCTTCGCCCAGATCGTCCCGACCGGGACCCCGGAGGCCGACATCCTGCTCACCCGGGCGCTGGCCGAGCAGCGGGTCTATCTCGCCTGTTCGGCGCTCGATCCCGGGCCGCATGGCTTCATCGCCGCCGGCTGGGAGAAGGACGCGGCCGAGGCGGTGGCGATCCTCACCGCGCATCGGGTGGCGCCCGAGGCGGTGGCCGCCTTTGCCGAGGCGGCGAAGGTCGAGGCGCTGATGCCGGCGCCGGAGACGCCCTTTGCAGACATTCAGGCCCTGTGCGCCGCTCATTCCGACTGGCCGGAGACCTATGCCCGGCTGCGCTTCACCATCCTGGCGCTGACGCTCCCCAAGGCGCTCGACTGAGGACGCAGAGAAAGCCTTGACCCGGGGCCTCGCGCGGCCAAGCATCCGGCCATGCGCCCCCTGCCGGCCCTGATCCTTGCCGCCATGCTGTCCGCCTCCGGCGCGCAGGCCGCCTGCCGCCTGGGCCTTGTCATCGGGCTCGATGTCTCGGCCTCGGTCAGCAGCGAGGAATACGAGCTGCAGGCCCGGGGCATGGCCGCTGCCCTGACCGCCCCGTCGGTGGCGGCGGCAATCCTCGGCGCCGACCCGCCGGTGGCGATCGCGCTCTACCAGTGGAGCGGCCCGGGCGACCAGGCGCTGGTGGGGGGCTGGACGCTCGTGGAGGATCGGGCGACGCTGGAGGCGCTGGCGGCCGAGGTCGCCTCCTTCCCCCGGCGCGGCAGTTTCGACGGGCGCACCGCCATCGGCTCGTCGCTGGCCTTCGCCACCGCGCTCCTGGCCGAGGGGCCCGACTGCCGCCGGCAGGTGATCGACCTCGCCGCCGATGGCGAGAACAACGCCGAGCCCACGCCCGAGGCGTTCCGCGACGCCCCGGCCCTGGCCCGCGTCACCATCAACGCCCTGGCGGTCACCGGCGAGCTGCTGATCGGCGACGACGAGAACTGGTTGCCGCGCTACCTGGCCGCCAAGGTGGTCCGTGGCCCCGGGGCCTTTGTCGAAACCGCAGACGGCTACGAGGATTTCCGCCGCGCCATGGAGCAGAAACTCCTGCGCGAGCTGACCGAACTGGCCGTCAGCGCCCTGCCGCCGCCGCCGGGCACCGACAAGCTGCGCTGAGGGCAGGGGCGATCCCGGCTTGCGCCATGCAAGCGGTCAGGCCACCCTTGCGCGATGACCCACCGCTTCGCCTGCCGCGTCTATTACGAGGATACCGACCTCGCCGGCATCGTTTATTACGCCAACTACCTGCGCTTCATCGAACGGGCGCGGACGGAATGGGTGCGGACGCTGGGCATCGACCAGGGCCGCCTGCGGGCCGAGGCGGGGATCGTCTTCGCGGTGCGCCGGGTGGAGGCCGACTATCTCGCGCCGGCGCGGTTCGACGACCTTCTCACGGTGGAGACGGCACTGGCCTCGGCCAGTGGCGCGCGGCTGGAGCTTGATCAGACGGTGCTGCGCGACGCCGAGCGGCTGTTCACCGCGCGGGTCGTGCTGGTGGCGCTCGGTGCCGACGGCGCGCCCCGGCGGCTTCCCGCCGATCTGCGGGCCAGGCTGGCGCCCTGAGCCGCAGGCCAGGGGCCGCAGGCAGCACCGCAGGTGCAGAGTGTTGCAGCCGCGTGACGCACATGTGTTGGCATTCCCGCGCGTTTCCGTGTAGTTTCCCGGCAAAAGAACGGCCCGAAAGTGGCCCCGAGCAGACCTGAGAGACCGATGGAAACGACCCTCGCCGCCGCGCAGGAGATCGACTTCTCCTTGCTTGCGCTCTTCGCACGCGCGACCTTCACCGTGAAGATCGTGATGCTGATGCTCCTGGCCATGTCCTTCTGGTCCTGGGCGATCATCATCCAGAAACACATCCTCTTCCGGGGCGCCAAGCAGGAGGCCTCGGTCTTCGACCGCGCCTTCTGGTCGGGCGAACCCCTTGACGAGCTTTACGAAAAGATCGGGCAGGAGCCGAAGGGCGCCTCGGAAAAGGTCTTCTCCTCCGGCATGCTGGAATGGCGGCGCAGCCACAAGCAGGACGGGGCGCTGATCGCCGGAGCCCAGGCGCGGATCGACCGGGCGATGGACGTGGCCATCGCGCGCGAGAGCGAGGGGCTGAACCGGGGCCTGTCCTTCCTCGCCACCACCGGCGCCACGGCGCCGTTCATCGGGCTCTTCGGCACCGTCTGGGGGATCAAGCACGCCTTCGAGCAGATCGCGATCTCCCAGAACACCAACCTTGCCGTGGTGGCGCCCGGCATCGCCGAAGCGCTGCTGGCCACCGGCATCGGGCTTGTCACCGCCATTCCGGCGGTGGTGTTCTACAACAAGCTCAACGCCGATTCCGAAAGGATCGTCGGGGGTTACGAGGCCTTTGCCGACGAATTCGCGACCATCCTGTCGCGCCAGCTCGACCTGGCGGCCTGAGCCATGGGGGCCTCGGTCGCACAGAAATCCGGCGGCGGAACCCGGCGCGGACGGCGCCGCCACAAGGCGGCGGCGATGAGCGAGATCAACGTCACGCCCTTCGTCGATGTGATGCTCGTCCTTCTCATCATCTTCATGGTCGCGGCGCCTCTGCTGACCGTCGGCGTGCCGGTGGAACTGCCCAAGACCGCCGCCAGCGCCCTGCCGACCGAGCAGGAGGAGCCGCTGACCATCACCCTCACCTCCGACGGACGCACCCTGATCCAGACCACCGAAGTGGCCGAGGGCGAGCTGATCCCGCGCCTGAAGGCGATCGCCGCCGAGCGGACCTCGGACAAGATCTTCCTGCGCGCCGACGGGGCCATCCCCTATGAGCGCGTGGCCCAGATCATGGGGGCGCTGAACGCCGGCGGCTTCCGCAACATCGGCCTTGTCACCGATACCGACGGGCCGACCTTTGGCGGCAGCGGGGGCTGAGGCCGGAGCGATGGAGCGCGGAACGGTCATCTCGGGCGTCGGGCACGGGGGGGTGATCCTCTATGTCATGCTCGGCGGGCTGCTGTTCACGCCCAAGGATGCACCGGCCGTGGCCGTGACCGAGGTTTCGCTGATGTCCGGCGAGGAGTTTGCCGCGATGATGGCAGCCAGCCCGGCGCCGGCGGCGGAGCCTGCCCCGGTCGCTGCGCCGGAACCCCCGGCCGAGAGCGAACCGCCACCGGAACCCGAGGCCGAGGCGCCACCGCCGGAGCCGCCGCCGGCACCCGAACCGCCCGCCGAGCCCGAAGCTGCGCCCCCGCCGGAGCCCGAGGCCGAGCCGCTGCCGGAGCCGGCGACCGAAGAGGTCGTCCTGCTGCCCGATCCCGAGGCGCCGGCCGAAGTGGTGCCCGCCCCGCCGGTGCCCGAGGCCGTGGCCTCGCTTTCCCCCGTCACCTCGCCGCGCCCGAAGCCGCGCCCGGCCGAGCGCGTGGCGCCTGTGCCGGTGGAGGAGCCGCAGGAAGACCTGCCCGAGGCGCCGGAACTGGTGGAGGAAGTCTCGCCCGATCCGGTGCCCGATGTGCCGGTGGTCGAGGAAGAACAGGCCGCCGCCGCCCCGGAAGAGGCCGGCGAAGTGCTGGAGACCGAGGCCAACCGCGAGGATGTGGCCTCCGGCGGTCCGCCACCCTCGCCTCGCCCGCGCGCCCGTCCGGCTGATCTGGCCGAACGCGCAGCGGCGGCGGAGGCAGCCGAGGCGGAAGCGCGCGCCGAGGCCGAAGCTGCGGCCGAAGCTGCGGCCGCAGCCGCAGAGGCGGCAGCCGAGGCAGCGGCAGAGACCGTGGAACCCCAGACCGATCCGCTCGCCGATGCGGTGGCCGCTGCGGTGGCCGAGGCCGAGACGGCGGCGGCGCAGCCGGCCACCTCGAACGGCCCGCCGATGACCGGGGCGGAGAAGGATGCGATGCGGATGGCGGTGCAGTCCTGCTGGAACCTCGGCACGCTTTCGACCGATGCCATGCAGACCACGGTGACGGTGCTGGTGGCGATGGCCGAGAACGGCAAGCCGGATCCCGCTTCGATCCAGCTCCTCGGCTACGAGGGCGGCACCGAGTCCGGCGCCCGCAGCGCCTTCGACGCCGCGCGCCGGGCGATCCTGCGCTGTGCCAAGGACGGCTATCCGCTGCCGCGCGACAAGTTCGACCAGTGGCGGGAGATCGAGATGGTCTTCAACCCGTCCGGGATGCGGATGAAATGATCCGCTGCGCCCTCACCGCGCTTGCCCTTGCCCTTACCCTCGTCGGCGCTGTCCAGGCCGAGACGAGGGGACCGGCTTCGATTCCGGTCCCGATGACCGATGCAGAGCGCGCCGTCTTTGCTGCCTCTGTCGGGAAATGCTGGAACTTCGCCGCTCTGCCACCGGACGCGCAGACCGTCAGCGTTACCCTGGCCGTCACCATCGATGCCGCCCGCCGGCCAGTGGCGGATTCGATCCGGCTGATCAACCACAGCCCGACTGCGGCCTCCGGCCCCGAGCTGACCCTGGCCTATGAAGCGGCCCGCCGCGCGATCCTGCGCTGCGGCAACTCCGGCCTCGACCTGCCGCCGAAGAAGGCCGCCTATTGGTCGAAGGCCGAAATGACTTTTTCCGGGGGCGTGCTGCGATGACCGCCCCCATCCCCCTCGCCTTGAGAGGACTTCCATGACCCTTCTCCGCACCCTGGCCCTGGCCCTGCCCTTCGCCGCGCTGCTTCTTCCGGCACCGGTCAGTGCCGAGCGGCTGCATCTGGAATTCACCGAGGGCGTGATCGAGCCCTTGCCCTTCGCCGCCCCGGATTTCATCGCCGAGACCGGCGGGGCGGAGGAATACGCCCGCAACATCACCCGGGTCGTCGCCGCCGATCTCGCCGGCACCGGCCTTTTCCGCGAGGTGCCGCCGGAGGCCTTCATCTCCCGCGTCACCGCCTTCGACGCGCCAGTGGCCTATGCCGACTGGAAGGCGATCAACGCCCAGGCGCTGATCGTCGGCGCGGTGCAGGCTTCGGGCGACCGGATCGTGGTCAAGTTCTACGTCCATGACGTCTTCTCCGGCCAGCTCCTCGGCGAGGGGCTGCAGTTCGCCGGCACGACGGGAAGCTGGCGGCGGATGGCGCACAAGGTGGCCGATGCGGTCTATTCCCGCATCACCGGCGAGGGCGGCTATTTCGACAGCCGGGTGGTCTTCGTCTCGGAAAGCGGGCCGAAGAACGACAAGCGCAAGCGGCTGGCGGTGATGGACTATGACGGGGCCAATCCGTCCTACCTGACCGATTCCGCCTCGATCGTGCTTGCCCCGCGCTTCTCGCCCGATGGCAGCCGGATCATCTACACCTCCTACGAGAGCGGCTTCCCGCGCATCTATGTGATGGATGTGGGCTCGCTGGACCGCCGGGCGCTGGACGAGCAGCCGGGCACGATGACCTTCGCGCCCCGCTTCGCGCCTGACGGGCGCAGCGTGGTCTTCAGCCTCGAACAGGGCGGCAATACCGACATCTACGCGCTCGACACCGGCAGCGGCCAGCGCACCCAGCTGACCAATGCCCCCTCGATCGAGACCGCGCCCAGCTTCTCGCCGGACGGATCGCAGATCGTCTTCGAAAGCGACCGCTCCGGCACCCAGCAGCTCTATGTCATGAGCACCGGCGGCGGCGAGCCGCAGCGCATCTCCTTCGGCGAGGGGCGCTACGGCACCCCGGTCTGGTCGCCGCGCGGCGACTACATCGCTTTCACCAAGCAGAACGCCGGCCGCTTCCATATCGGGGTGATGCGGACGGACGGGTCGGAGGAGCGGCTCCTGACCGCCTCCTTCCTCGACGAGGGCCCGACCTGGGCCCCGAACGGCCGCGTCATCATGTTTACCCGCGAGACGGCGGGCGAGGGCGGACAGCCGGGGCTGTTCTCGGTCGATATCACCGGGCGGAACCTGCGGCAGATCGCGCTGGAAGGCCCGGCCTCGGATCCCGCCTGGTCACCGCTTCTGCCCTGATTCACAAGGCGCCGCGAAGCTGTTACTGTTGCCGAAATCGAGCCAATAACCACGAGGAAACCCCCGATGTCCTTCGCCCCCCGGCTTCTTCTTCTCGCCGCCGTCCTCGGCCTGGCGGCCTGCAACAACCCCGACCGTTTCGGCGGCGGCGGCGGGGCCGATGGCGCCGGCGGTGCGGGCGGCATCGACACGACCGGGCTCGGCGATCCGAACAACCCGAACTCGCCGGCCTATTTCGCCCAGACGCTGGGCGACCGGGTGTTCTTCGCGGTGGACCAGTCCACGCTCAGCCCCGAGGCCCAGGGCACGCTGACGGCGCAGGCCGGCTGGCTGATGAACCAGGGTGCGGGCTATGCGATCATCATCGAGGGCCATGCCGACGAGCAGGGGACGCGCGAATACAACATCGCCCTCGGCGCCCGGCGCGCCAGCGCGGTGCAGAACTACCTCATCAGCCAGGGCGTCGCCCCGGACCGCATCCGCACCATCAGCTATGGCAAGGAGCGCCCGGTGGAGGTCTGCTCGGAAGAGGCCTGCTATTCGCGCAACCGCCGCGCCGTGACGGTCCTCTCGGCAGGTGCGGGAGCCTGATCCGATGCGCGCCGTCCTTCTCGCCCTCGCGCTTTTCCTCGCGCCCGGCTTCGCCGTGGCGCAGGACAAGGCGCAGACCATCGCCGACATCCGCGCCGAACTGGTGCTGCTCCGGGGCGAGATCGACGCGCTGAAAGCGGAGCTGACGGCAACCGGGGCGGCCCAGGGTTCGGGCTCCACCGGCCCGGCGCTGCAGCGGCTCGACACGATCGAGGCGGCGCTGACAGCGCTGACCGCCAAGGCCGAAGGGATCGAGAACCACCTCAACCGGGTGGTCGCCGACGGCACCAACCGCATCGGCGACATCGAGTTCCGCCTGACCGAACTCGCCGGCGGCGATCTCGGTGCCATCCCGGAGACCCCGCCGCTGGGCGGCGAGGCTCCTGCGGTGGCCGCCCCGGCCCCGGCAACCCCGTCGCCGGCTGCGGGTGGCGTGGAACTGGCGGCCAACGAGCAGGCGGATTTCGACAAGGCCAAGGCCGCGCTCGATGCCGGCGATTTCCGTGCGGCGGCGGACGGATTCGCCAGCTTCGCCAGCACCTATACCGGCGGGCCGCTGACCCAGGACGCCCATGTCCTGCGCGGCGACGCGCTGGCGCAGCTGGGCGAGACGGCGAATGCGGCGCGGTCCTATCTCGAGGCCTTCTCCGGGGCGCCGGACGGGGCACGGGCGGCGGAGGCGCTGTTCAAGCTCGGCCAGTCGCTCGGGCAGCTGGGCCAGACGCCCGAGGCCTGCGTGACGCTGGCGGAGGTGACGGTCCGCTTCCCCGGCAGCCAGCCCGCCGCCGATGCCGCTGCGGCCCAGCGGGCCTTCGGGTGCCAGTAGGCGAAACACTCCTCACGGCACTCAGGGAGGCCCTTGGCGCGCCGCCGGCGCGGCTGGGCGTTGCCGTCTCCGGCGGGGGCGACAGCCTCGCGCTTCTCCATCTTCTCGCCGACTGGCGGGCGGCGGGCGGACCCGCCCTGTCGGCCGCCACGGTCGATCACGGGCTGCGGCCGGAGGCGGCGGCCGAGGCAAGCCATGTCGCTCTGATCTGCGCCGGGCTCGGCATCCCGCATGCGACCCTGCGCTGGCAGGAAGGGCCGCAGGGCAACCTGATGGCCGCCGCCCGGGCGGCGCGCTACCGCCTGCTCTGCGGCTGGGCGGCGGCCGAGGGGCTGAAGGAGGTGGCGCTCGGTCACACCGGCGACGACCAGGCCGAGACCTTCCTGATGCGGCTGGCACGCGGCTCGGGGGTGGACGGGCTCGCCGGAATGGCGGGGCGCCGCGAGATCGGCGGTATCGCCTTTCTGCGCCCGCTGCTCGCCATCCCCCGGCAGGCGCTGCGCGGCTACCTGGGCGAGCGCGGCATCGGCTGGGCCGAGGACCCGACCAATGCCGATACCGCCTATGATCGGACCAGGGCGCGCCAGGCGCTGGCCGCGCTCGCGCCTCTGGGCCTCACGGCCGAGACGCTGTCGGCGACGGCAGGCTGGATGGCGCGGGCGCGGGAGGTGCTGGACGATGCCGCCCGCGATCTTGCTGCCCGCATCGCCCGGATCGAGGCCGGCGATGTCATCCTTGACCGGGCCGGGCTCGCCGCCGCGCGGGAGGAAACAAGGCTGCGGCTGGTGGCCGGGGCGCTGCGCTGGATCTCCTCCGCCCCCTACCGTCCGCGCCTGGCGGCCTTGCGGGCGGTGCTGGAGGGGCCTGGCCCCGCAGGGCGGCGGACGCTGCACGGATGCCTGCTGACGGAAGGGCGGGGGACGCTGCGCATCGGGCGCGAGTTCCGCGCCGCCGCAGGGGCCAGTGCCGCACCCGGCGCGCTCTGGGACGGGCGCTGGCGTGTCACCGGCCCCTTCGCTGCCGGCGACCGTATCGCCGCCCTGGGTACGGAAGGGCTGCGCGCCTGCCCGGACTGGCGCGCCACCGGCCTGCCGCGCGCAACGCTGCTGGCCAGCCCGGCGGTCTGGCGCGGCGCGACGCTGCTGGCTGCCCCTTTCGCGGCCCCACAGGCGGGCTGGCAGGCCGAAGCGCCGGCCGATGGGACGCTTCTGGCCGAGGCGGCAGGCGTCCGTCGCTCCGGACATTGAACCTTCCGGTGTTATCTCTATCTTGGGGAAGAGCGGCGTGCAGGGATGTTCCCGGCACTTCAGGGAGTTTCCTTCTTGGGCAACGCAAGAAACATCGCCTTCTGGGTCGTCCTCTTCGTCCTGGTGCTGGCGCTCTTCAACCTGTTCTCCGGCGGGCAGGCGACGTTGTCGCAACGGGCCATCAGCTACTCCGACTTCATCGCCAGGGTCGATTCCGGCGAAGTCGCCTCGGTCACGCTGGATGGCGAACGGGTGGAAATCCGCGCCAAGGACGGCAGCCAGTTCGTGGCGATCAAGCCCGACGGCGAGGAAATCGCCCAGCAGCTCATCGGCAAGGGCGTGGAGGTCAAGGCCAAGGCGCAGGAACAGTCGGGCTTCTTCTCGCTGATCTCGCTGTGGCTGCCGTTCCTCGTCCTGATCGGAATCTGGATCTTCTTCATGAACCGGATGCAGGGCGGCGGGCGCGGCGGGGCCATGGGCTTCGGCAAGAGCCGGGCGAAACTCCTGACCGAGAAGCACGGCCGCGTCACCTTCGACGACGTGGCCGGCATCGACGAGGCCAAGGAAGAGTTGGAGGAAATCGTCGAGTTCCTGCGCAACCCGCAGAAATTCTCCCGCCTCGGCGGCAAGATTCCGAAGGGCGCGTTGCTGGTCGGCCCCCCGGGCACCGGCAAGACGCTGCTCGCCCGCGCCATCGCGGGTGAGGCGGGCGTGCCGTTCTTCACCATTTCGGGTTCGG
>CAZRQN010000113.1:8875-9503 GCA_964602115.1 uncultured Rhodobacterales bacterium | reverse complement strand
AGGGCTATCCGGGCAAGCGCTATTACGGCGGCTGCCAGTATGTCGATATCGCCGAGACGCTGGCGATCGAGCGCGCCAAGCAGCTCTTCGGCTGCAACTTCGCCAACGTCCAGCCGAACTCCGGCAGCCAGATGAACCAGGCGGTGTTCCTGGCGCTCCTCCAGCCGGGCGACACGTTCATGGGCCTCGACCTCAATTCGGGCGGGCACCTCACCCATGGCTCGCCGGTCAACATGTCGGGCAAGTGGTTCAAGGTGGTCAGCTACGGCGTGCGCCAGCAGGACCAGCGGCTCGACATGGACGACGTCCGCGCCAAGGCGCTGGAGCACCGGCCGAAACTGATCCTCGCCGGCGGCACTGCCTATAGCCGCGAATGGGACTGGGCGGCCTTCCGCGCCATCGCCGACGAAATCGGCGCCTATCTGCATGTGGACATGGCCCATATCGCCGGTCTGGTCGCGGGCGGCGTCCATGCCTCGCCGCTGCCGCATGCCCATGTCTGCACCACGACCACCCACAAGTCGCTGCGCGGGCCGCGCGGCGGGATGATCCTGTGCAACGACGAGGCCATCGCCAAGAAGATCAACGCGGCGGTGTTCCCCGGCCTGCAGGGCGGCCCGCTGATGCA
>CAZRQN010000113.1:3509-8865 GCA_964602115.1 uncultured Rhodobacterales bacterium | reverse complement strand
TGTCATCGCCGCCAAGGCCGTGGCCTTCGCCGAGGCGCTGCGCCCCGAGTTCAAGGCCTATGCCGCACAGGTGAAGAAGAACGCCGCCGCCATGGCCGACCAGCTGATGAAGGGCGGGATCGACATCGTCTCCGGCGGCACCGACAACCACCTCTGCCTCGCCGACCTGCGGCCGAAGAAGGTCACCGGCAAGGCCGCCGAGGCGGCACTCGGCCGGGCGCATATCACCTGCAACAAGAACGGCATTCCCTTCGATACCGAAAAGCCCTTCGTCACCTCGGGCATCCGCCTCGGCTCTCCCGCCGGCACGACGCGCGGCTTTGCCGAGCCCGAGTTCCGCCAGATCGCCGACTGGATCGTCGAGGTGGTGGACGGGCTGGCGGCCAATGGCGAGGACGGCAACGGCGCCGTCGAGGCGGCGGTGCGTGGGAAGGTCCAGTCCCTCTGCGACCGTTTCCCGCTCTATCCGGGGATGTGAGCCTTGGCACGCGGACGGGGCGGCGGGGGACGCGGCCTGTCCGCGCGCGCGAGCCGGGGGACGGGGCATGCGGCGCCGTCCGGGGGCTCGGGGGGTGGCGGCGGATTTCGCGGCCCAAGCTACCGTTTCCGCTTCCGCTTCAGGTTCCGGGGCCTGTGCGATTGGTTCAGGGCGTTGTGGCGCCTGCCGGACGAGGCAGCGCCACCAGAAGCCACCCCGCCTGACGGAAAAGACGATACCCCGCCAGGCGGGGCCTGACGGGGTTTCCTGCGTCGGGCCGGGGCACCCCCCGCCCCATCCCTCCCCCACGAGGGGGAAGGGAGGCGATCAGCGTCCAGCGTCACTTCTCGGTCACGAACTCGGCCAGCAGCCGCTCGTTCTTGGCCTCTTCCAGCTGGCGGATGCGGTCCTCGTTGGCGCGGGCGTCGAAGCGGTACTTCACCACATTCACCAGCGACAGGGTCAGGAGCAGCACCCCCATTCCCCAGTAGCCCTTGGTCGCCAGCGGCACCTCGGTGGACAGGTAGAGCGACAGCGCCAGCAGCCCGTAGGCCAGAGCGACGCCAAGCGCGTTGAGGTTGAGGATCAGGCTGTTGTCGGAATGGATCGTCTTCATCGGGATCACCTTTCGTGTTTGGGGCGTGACAGGGGGTCAGGCGGACTTCAGCCGCGCCAGCACCTGGGCGGCGGTGGATTTCATCGGCCGGCCGAAACCGGCCTCGGCCAGGCGGTCGGCCACCGCCTCGCGGTTCAGGCCGCGTTCGATGCCGGTGAGGATTTCCGCCTGTTCCAGCGGGTCGTCCTGGCGCAGGACGGTGGCGATCAGCTCCTCCGCCTCGGTCATCGGATCGGACCCGGCCAGCGTCGCGTTCAGCCGGCCCTGCAGCGCATGTTCGTCGCGCAGGGCCCGCGCCGCCACCGCACCCTGGCGCAGGTCGATGATCCGGCGATGCGTGGCCTCGACCGAGGCCTGCAGCCGCACCACCCGCGCTTCGAGCCGCGCCCGCGTCTCGCGCCGCAGCGACAGCTCGTTCTCCATCACCGCGATGGCCTCGGCCGCCTCGGCCGCCAGGTCCTCGCGCGCCCCGGCCAGCGCGTCCCGCGCCCGGCCGGTCAAATCGGCAATGCGGCCCTCCAGCGCCGCGACCTGCCGCTCCTCGCCGCGCTGGCGCTGGATCAGGCTGGCCAGCGTCGCCTTGGCGAGCTTCAGCCCATCCTGCGCCTCGCGCACCTTCTGGTCGATCAGCTCGATCGAATAGGCCGCGCGCACCCGGTCTTCCGCCCGCACCGCATGGCCCCGCATCAAGGTCCGTATCGTTCCGAACATCGTTCCCTCCGTCGTGAACATCGTTCATGACGGATTTCTAGCATGGCGTGAACGTCGTTCAAGGCGATTCGTGAACCGCGTTCACGAAGTGACGTCACGTCCTGTCGCCAGCCGGGTCAGCACCGTTTCGATCATGGCGCGGATGTTGGCGCGCGGGACGCCGGAGATGCGGTTCTGCAGGCCGAGCAGCACCATGCCGTGGACGGAGGAGAACAGCGCCCGCACCATCAGCTCCAGATCCCGCCCGGCAAGATGCGGGAAAAGCTGCGAGACCGGCAGGGCGATATGGCCGAAGAGCGCCGAAAGCCCGGCCCGGTACCAGTCCGGCACCTGGGCATCGTCCGGCAGGTCCAGGTCGAACAGCGCCCGCCACAGGTTGTGGTTGGCATCGGCGAAGTCGAGATAGGCCAGCGACAGCAGGATCAGCCGCCGCTCCGGCGGCTCGGTCCCATGGCCCTCGACAGCGCCGGTCACTGTCTGGCCGATGCGCAGGAAGGTGCGGCCGTTCACCGCCATGACCAGCGCCGTCATGTCGGCAAAGACGTTGTAGATCGCCCCCACCGCACAACCCGCCTCGCGCGCCAGGTCGCGGGCCTTGAGGCTGGCCACCCCGCCGCGCTCGATCTGCGCCTCGGCCAGCGCCACCAGCGTGTCGCGCAGACCGGCGCGGCGCTCTTCGGTCCTGCTCATCATCGCCCCCTTGAACCGCGTTCACGCATGACATTCCCGGCCGCCCGGGGCAAGCCCGGCCCGGCCGTCGCCGGCGGAACCCGTCTTGGCGCCGCCGCCGGGGGCGCTAGGGTGGCGCGGGGCGCAGAGGGCGGGAATGCAGGGCGGCAGAGAGACGACCAGGGGCCTCGAACACCGCCTCGGCGACTGGGCGCGCCGCCGGCTGCCGGCCTGGGCGGTGGAGCCGGTCCTCTTCGTCCTGAAACAGGGCTGGGCCTGCCTGTTCGGCGGGCTGCTGCTGCTTGCCATCGTGGCAAGCAAGCTCGCCTGGCATGCGGACTGGGCCCTGCACCGCTATGACGCGCTCTTTGCTCTCGCCCTTGCCATGCAGGCGCTGTTCCTGCGCTACCGGCTGGAGACCTGGGAGGAGGCGCGGGTGATCCTGCTCTTCCACCTCACCGGCACGGCGATGGAATGGTTCAAGGTCCATGCCGGTAGCTGGTCCTATCCCGAGCCGGGCCTGTTCAAGCTGATGGGCGTGCCGCTGTTCTCGGGCTTCATGTATGCGGCGGTGGGCAGCTACATGGCGCGGGTGATCCGCATCTTCGACATGCGCTTTGCCCCCTATCCGCCCTTCGCCCTGACCATGCTGCTGGCGGCGGCGATCTATGCCAATTTCTTCGCCCACCACTTCCTGCCCGACATCCGCCTCGCGCTCTTTGCCGCGACCGTGGCTCTTTACGCGCGCACCCGCATCTGGTTCCGCGTGGACCACGCCGACCGCTGGATGCCCCTGCCGCTGGCGGCCTTCCTGTCCAGCCTGGCGCTCTGGGTGGCCGAAAACCTCGGCACCGCCACCGGAACCTGGCTTTACGCCGGCCAGCGCCCGGGCCAGTGGGTCAGCTTCGCCAAGCTCGGATCGTGGTACCTGCTGCTCTACGTCGCCTTCGTCACCGTCACGCTGGTGACGCGCCGGGCGCTGCACTCCCGCGCGCTGCCGGGCGGTCAGATCAGCCCGCGCCAATAGGCGAAGGCCACCGCCAGAAGCGCAACAGCCACCAGGCTGATGGCGATCGACCCGGCCACGGACAGAAGCGCAGCCTTGCGGCGCTCCCACCGGCTGACGCCATTGAGATGGCGCAGGCAAAGGTCGAAGTCCGCCGCCACCCGCGCCTCGTCCAGTTGCACGAGCAGCTTCGGGTTGGGCGCTTTCGCCGCCGCATCCGCCAGCCGCGACGCCGCCTCGCGGACCTGGCGCGGAAGGCGCCGCCCGCCCCGCGCCAGCTTGGCCGCCAGGCCCTGGCCCCGGAGCGACAGCCGCTCCTCCATCAGCGCCGCCACGCGGTCCGCCATCTGCTGGATCGACATCGCGCCCATCGCCGCCTCCCGTTGCCGCGACAATAGGCGGCGGCGGCAGGACCGACAACGGGCTGGAACCATCGCGGCGGACCGCCTATTCCCGGGGCATGCTTGAAACCGCCCGCTTTCCCGCCCGCACCCCCTCCGGCCAGCCGGCCTTGCTGATCGTGCACGGCCTTTTCGGCTCGGCCCGCAACTGGGTCGGCCATGCCCGCACCCTCTCCGCCGGCCGAGACGTGGTGACGGTGGACCTGCGCAACCATGGCGACAGCCCCTGGTTCCCCAGCCATTCCTATGCCGACATGGCCGCCGACCTTGCTGCGGTGATCGAGGCCGAGGGGCGGGCGATGGATGTGCTCGGCCATTCGATGGGCGGCAAGGCGGTGATGACCCTGGCGCTTGCGCATCCGGGGCTGGTGGACCGGCTGATCGTCGCCGACATCGCCCCGGTGGCCTATACCCACGACAACACCCGCCATATCGCCGCCATGCGGGCGCTGGACCTGTCGCCGCCCCTGACGCGGGCCGAGGTGGACCGCAGGATGGCGCTACTGGAGCCCGATCCGGCCCTGCGCGCCTTCTTCCTCCAGTCGCTGGACCTGCGCGCCGAACCGCCGCGCTGGAAGCTCAACCTCGATGTGCTGGAGGCCTATATGCCGCAGATCGTCGGCTGGCCGCAGACGCAGGGCCGTTTCGAGGGGCGCACGCTGTTCCTCTCCGGGGAGCAATCGAGCTACGTCCTGCCGGAGCACCGCGACACGATCCGCGCGCTTTTCCCCCATGCCCGCTTTGCCCGGTTGCCCGACGCCGGCCACTGGCTGCATGCCGACCAGCCCAAGGCCTTCGCCGAGACGGTCGAGGTCTTCCTCACCGGCACGCAAACGGCCTGAAGCGCGGGGATCAGGCGCGCAGCGTGCCGCCGGTGGCCTTCATCACTTTCTCGATAACCTTCTTCGACACCGCGTCGATCTCGGCCTCGGTCAGGGTGCCGGCGCTGGGTTGCAGGCGTACGGTCAGGGCGATGGACTTCTTGCCCGCCCCCATCTGCGCCTCGGCCTTCTCGCCCGCGAACTGGTCGAAGACACGCACCCCGGCGATCAGCGCCTTGTCGGCGCCCTGCGCGGCATTCACCGCCGCCGCCGCCTCCACCCTGGCATCGACGACAAAGGCAAAGTCCCGCTCCACCGCCTGATAGTCGGACAGGACCAGCGCCGGCCGCGTGGGCGACTTGACCTTGGGCGCCGGCACTGCGGCCGGCCACAGGGTCAGAGCCACCGCCGGACCCTTGATCCCGAAGGCGGCCAGCACGCGCGGGTGCAGTGCCCCGAAGGCCGCCATCCGCACCGGCCCCAGCCCGATCACGCCGGAGCGGCCCGGATGCCACCAGCCGGCCGCGCCACGCCCGACCTGCGCCCGCGCCGGGGCGCCGAGGGCCGCCAGCGCCGCCTCGGCATCGGCCTTGGCATCGAAGACATCGACCGGACGGCGCGAGCCATGCGGATCGCGCCCGGCCGCATCGCCGA
>CAZRQN010000113.1:0-3499 GCA_964602115.1 uncultured Rhodobacterales bacterium | reverse complement strand
GGACGAGGTCGCCGCCCTCGTGCTGCGCGACAACGTCTTCCAGACCCAGGTGCTGTCGGTCACCGGGCGCATCGCGCCGCAGCTGATGGACGCGCAGACACGCTTCATGCAGTACCTCGAGAAGAGCGGCCGCCTGAACCTCCTGCTCGCCGGGCTCGCCACCGGCGAACACCGGCCCGACCTCGAACAGCGCCAGGTCCATGAACCCGCGCGCCTGATTGCGTGCGGCGGCGGCCAGCAGTCCGGGCAGCAGGTCCGGCCGCAGATGCGTCATCTCCGACGAGATCGGGTTCTCCACCCGCACCGCCTCGCTGCCGCCGCCGAAGGCCGCTGCGGCCGCTTCCGGGATGAAGCTGTAGGTCACGCATTCGTTGTAGCCGAGCCCGGCCAGCACCCGCCGCACCGCCCGCTCGCGCCGCTGCGCCTCGGTCAGGATCGGCCTCGGCACGCCGGGCACGGCGCGCGCCATCGGCACGCCCTGCAGCTTCGCCAGCGAGGCGAGGCGGGCGACCTCCTCGACGATGTCGGCCTCGCCCTGCACATCCGGCCGCCAGCTCGGCGGCTTCACCCGGTTGCCCTCGACCTTGAAGCCGAGCGCGGTCAGCGCCACGCGCTGCGCCGCCTCGGGGATCGCCATGCCCACCAGCCGCTCCGCCCGCGCCGCGTCGAAACGGTAGTGGCGGGTGGTATCCAGCGCCGCGCCGTCCTCGGCCACGGTCGAGGCCTCGCCGCCGCAGAGATCGAGGATCATCCGCGTCGCCATTTCCAGCCCCGGCCGGGTGAAGGCCGGGTCGATGCCGCGCTCGAAGCGATAGCGGGCGTCGGAGGAGATTTTCAGCGCCCGCCCGGTGGCGGCGATGGTGATCGGATCCCAATAGGCGCTTTCGACGATCACATCGGTGGTGGTCTCCGTCACCCCCGACAGCTCGCCGCCCATGATCCCGGCGAGGCTCTCCGGCCCGTGATCGTCGGAGATCAGCATCTGCCCCGGCGCCAGCCGGTAGGTCTTGCCGTCCAGCGCCAGCAGCTCCTCGCCGCCCCCGGCCGGATGGATGCGCAGGTCGCCCGCCACCTTGGCGGCGTCGAAGACGTGCAGCGGCCGCGAGAGGCCGATGGTGAAGAAGTTGGTGATATCGACCAGCGCCGAGATCGGCCGCAGCCCGATCGCCTTCAGCCGCGCCTGCAGCCATGCGGGAGACGGGCCGTTGCGCACGCCCCGGATGAGGCGGACGGCGAAATGCGGGCAGCCCTTCGCCTTCAGCTCCGGATCGATGCGCACCGCCACCGGGCAGGGGAAGCGGCCTTCGACAGGGCTCTCGTCCTGCGGCTTCAGCTTGCCGAGGCCGCGCGCGGCCAGGTCGCGGGCGATCCCCCGCACCCCCAGCGCGTCGGGCCGGTTGGGGGTGATCTTCACCTCGATCACCGGATCGGCAAGGCCGCGCCAGTCGATGAACCGCGCGCCCAGCGGCGCATCCTCGGGCAGTTCGATGATGCCGTCATGATCCTCCGACAGCATCAGCTCGCGTTCGGAGCACAGCATGCCGTTCGACTCGACGCCCCGGATCACCCCGGGCTTGAGATCGACGCCGGTGCCCGGCACATGGGTGCCCGGCGGGGCGAAGACACCGACCAGGCCCGTGCGGGCATTGGGCGCACCGCAGACCACCTGCACCTCGATCGGCGCAGTGCCGGGGCCGCCCGGATAGGTCTCCACCCGGCAGACCCGCAGCCGGTCGGCATTGGGGTGCTGCACCGCCTCGATCACCCGGGCGATGCGGAAGGCGCCGAGCTTTGCCGCCGGGTCCTCGATCCCCTCGACCTCGTGGCCAAGGTCGGTCAGCGCCTCGCTGATCTCGGCAAGGGATGCCGTGGTGTCGAGATGGTCCCTGAGCCAGTCCAGCGTGAACTTCATCGCAGCGCCTCCGTTCCGGGCCGGGGGCTTAGCGCAAAGGCCGGCGCAGGGGAAGGGCGGCCCGGTCCGGACCGCCCCCGGCCTGTCAGGCCGCAGGCGCCATCAGCCCCTCGTCATAGGCCCGCGCCGCCGCGAGGCAGGGCTGCGCCCCGCAGCGCGCCACCCAGTCGCGCACCGCCGGATGGTCGGTCAGCGGGGCGCGGTAGAAGAGAAAGGCCGAGGCGAGCAGCAGGTCCACCGCCGTATAGCGCCCGCCCATGATCCAGGGCCCGCGCTCCAGCGCCGCCGTCAGCCGCGCCAATGCCTCGGGCATTCCCCGGATCGCCGCCGTCGTCAACGGGTGACGGAGGCCTGCGGCTTCGAGGATCATCACCGGCTCCATCACCGTGCCGTACCACACGAGCCAGGAGACATAGGTGCCCCGCAGCGGATCGTCGGGGCCGAAGCCCAGGCCGGCCCCGGGGAAGCGGTCGGTCAGGTGGAGGATGACGGCAGGGGATTCCCAGACAGCGGCCCCGCCATCGAGGAGATAGGGCACCTTGCCCTCGGGATGGGGATTGGCCGGGTCGGGCGCCCCGCTGCCGTCCTGGCGGCGGACGGAGACCGGACGCACCTCCACCCGGTCCATGGCGCCCAGGGCGTGCAGGAGCGCAATGACCCGCGAGGAGCGGGAGAACGGGGCATGGAACAGGGTCAGCATCGGCAGGGTCCTTTCGGGATGGTGTCTGGGTGCCGGGGCGGTATGGTGCGGCTCTCCTGCCAGTTTCCGTCAGCATGGCCCGCACCGACCGCCTCTTCCGCCTCCTGCACGCGCTGCGCGCCTTGCCCGCGCCGGTCACTGCGGCCCGGCTGGCCGAGGAGACCGAGGTCTCCGTCCGCTCGCTCTACCGCGACATCGCTGCACTGCGCGCCGCAGGGGCACGGATCGAGGGCTCCGCCGGCTATGGCTATGCGCTGGAAGAAGACCCGGCCCTGCCGCCGCAGAGCTTCTCCCGCATCGAGATCGAGGCCCTGCTGATCGGCCTGGCGCTGGCCGGCAATCTCGGCGACGGCGAGGTGGCGCAGGCGGCGGAGACGGCGCGGGCCAAGATCATCGCCACGCTGCCCGAACGCCAGCAGCGAGAGGCCGCGCATGCGATCAGCTATGTCTCGCGCCGCAACCCCGACCCCGCCCCGACGGCCGACCTCGCCGCGATCCGCGCCGCCTGCTGGGCGGAGGAGGCGCTCGACCTCGCCTATCGGGCGGAGGACGGCGCCGAGACCACCCGCCGCGTGTTGCCCCTGACCATCGGCTATATCGAGGGTCGGCTGATCCTTCTGGCATGGTGCCTCCTCCGCCAGGACTGGCGGACCTTCCGCATCGACCGCATCGCCGCGCTCGCCACGACCGGCGAGACCTTCCGGCCCCGGCGGGTCGGACTGCTCAAGGGTTACATGCGAAAGATGGCCGTACTCCCTGACCCGCCGGCACAGGCATGACCCGCCTCCGACACGAGGTCCCCACCCTCCCGCCCTTAGTCGCGGCCCGAAGTGGGCCGCTCCTTCGGTTTGGGGGGAGGGGCGGCGGGCTCGACCCCGCCCAGGGGC
>CAZRQN010000112.1:0-9504 GCA_964602115.1 uncultured Rhodobacterales bacterium | reverse complement strand
TGACCTTCACCATGGTTGGCGCCTCGCTGCTGTGGGTGGGCTGGTTCGGCTTCAATGCCGGCTCCAACCTCGAAGCCAACGGCATCACGGCGCTGGCCTTCATCAACACCTTCGTGGCCACGGCGGCGGCAACGCTCTCCTGGGGCCTGGTGGAACAGACGGCCCATGGCCGGCCCTCGCTGCTGGGCGCTGTCACCGGCGCGGTGGCGGGTCTGGTGGCGATCACCCCGGCCTCGGGCTTCGCCTCGCCGATGGGGGCGCTGGTCCTCGGCCTGGTGGTCTCGCCGGTCTGCTACATCTTCGTCTCGAAGGTGAAGAAGGCCTTCGGCTATGACGACAGCCTCGACGTCTTCGGCGTCCATGGCGTGGGCGGCATCGTCGGCGCCATCGCCACGGGCATCGTCGCCGATCCGTCGCTGGGCGGGCAGGGCTATTTCGACTACACCGTCTTCCCGGCGGTGGCGGCTTCCTACGACATGGGCGCCCAGGTCATCATCCAGATCAAGGCGGTGCTGGTCACGGTCGTCTGGTCGGGTGCGGTGTCCTTCGTTCTCTTCGCCGTCATCAAGGCGCTGTTCGGCCTGCGTCCGGCCTCGGACGACGAACGCCAGGGCCTCGACCAGACGTCCCACGGCGAAACCGCCTACAACTACTGATCCGCCCCGGCGCGGTCATGGCGGCGGCCCGGAGGGAAACCTCCGGGCCGCTTGCTTTTGCTCCGGCGGGCGGACAGGGATGGCGCATGGAATGGGACGACGAAATTGACGCGCGCGGCCTTCTCTGCCCGCTGCCGGTGCTGAAGGCGCGCAAGCGCCTTCAGGCCATGGCACCGGGCAAGGTGCTGCGGGTCCTGGCCACCGATCCGATGGCGGCGGTGGATCTCCCGCATTTCTGCCGCGAGGCCGGCCATGCGCTCCTCAGCGAGGAGCGCGAAGGCCCCGCCGGGGCCTGGCTGATCCGCCGGGGCGGCGAAAACGCCTGACCCGGCTCAGGCGCCGAGGTCCTGCCGGGCGGCATCCGGGGTCAGCGACAGTTCCGCCACCCGCATCAGACGCGCCCAGATGGCCGCCAGCGCCGGCCCGTCGCCCGCCGCCAGCGACGCCTGCGCATCGCCTGCAACCCGGCCGAAGGTGATCAGCCCCAGCTGCTCGGCCATCCGCTGCAGCCGCCGGAGCTGCCGCGCCAGTCCGGTGCCATCGGCGGTCCGCCGGAAGGCTTCCAGACCGGCCAGCGTCAGCGCCAGTTCGCCCAGCGCGCGGCCAACCACCTCCTCCGCCGCAGCGGCCCCCATATTGCGATACATCAGCGCCACCGGAGCGCTGTCATGCAGCACCTGCTCCACCGGCAGCAGCGACGAAACACTTGCCGTCATCTCACCACACCACACGCCTGAACCCCCGGGGAAGAGGCTCGGCGGCCGCCATGAAGATTCGGTTGCGCGGGAACGGCGAAAAGTGCCGGAAACCCCTCGAATCTTCCGCGACTTGTCCCTACCTTCGTTCCGCCATCGCAGGCAGAGGGGTTCGGGATGGACAAGGCACGGCCACTGCCGCTTTACCTCGTGCAGCGCTATCTCGGCTGGCGGGCGACGACCTATCTCGACAACCGCGCCTGGTACCGCCGACTGGCCGAAGCCGGACAGCATCCGCGCGCCATGCTGATCTCCTGCTGCGACAGCCGGGTTCCCGTGACCTCGATCTTCGGCGCGGACGAGGGCGAGTTCTTCGTCCACCGCAATGTCGCGAGCCTGGTTCCGCCCTGCAATCCGGACGGCCGTACCCACGGCACTTCGGCGGCGATCGAATATGCGGTCGCCGGCCTCAAGGTCGCCCATATCATCGTCATGGGCCATTCCCGCTGCGGCGGGGTCCATGCCTGCCATTCCATGTGCTCCGGCACCGCCCCGGCGCTGGAGGACAAGTCGAGCTTCGTCGGCCGCTGGATGGACATCCTGCGTCCCGGCTTCGAGCGTGTCCTGCACCTGCCGGCGGAAGAACAGGTGGCGGCGCTGGAGAAAGAGGCGGTCGTCGTCAGCCTCGAGAACCTGATGACCTTCCCCTATGTCGCCAGCGAAGTGGCCGAGGGCCGGCTCACCCTGCACGGGTTGTGGAACGACACCGGCGAAGGCGGGCTTGAACACTACGACCCGGCCCAGGGCTTCCGGCCCATCGCGGCCGGGGCATTGGCCTGAACTGCCCCGGGGGCGCCCCGGTTGCCCGGATCCCGCCGCCGCGCTAGAATGAGCGCGGCGGTGACGAAGGGGAGACAGGGCGATGCGGGTCCTCGGGCGGCTTCTGATCGGCGCGGTCCTCCTCGTTCTCGTCCTTGCCGCCACGGCCTTCCTCCTGCCGCGCGAGGTGCGCATCGAGCGCTCGGCGGAGATCGCCGCACCGCCGGCGGCGGTCTTTCCCCAGGTCAACAGCCTGAAATCCTTCACCGCCTGGTCGCCCTGGCAGGCGATGGACCCGGCGATGACCCAGAGTTTCGAGGGGCCGGAGGCCGGCGTCGGGGCGCGGATGGCCTGGGCCTCCAAGGTCGTCGGCGACGGCACCCAGGAAATCGTTGCCTCCGAGCCCGACCGCCGGGTGGAAAACCGGCTGACCTTCAGCGGAATGCCGCCCTCCACCGCCGTCTTCGCCCTCGAACCGGCAGGCAGCGGCACGAAAGTCACCTGGACGCTGATGTCCGACATGGGGCTGAACCCTGCAGCGCGCTGGATGGGGGTCCTGTTCCTGGACCGCTGGGTCGGCGCCGACTTCGAACGCGGTCTGGCCAGCCTCAAGGCCAGGGCCGAGGGCGGCTGAGGCCCGATTGCGCCACGGTCGGCAGTCAGGGTCCGCTGGTCAGCACCGCCTCGACCCGGCGGTTGACCGCCCGGCCCTCGTCAGTGGCATTGCTGCCCAGCGGCGCCAGATAGCCCACGCCCTGCGCCTCCAGCCGGGCGCCATCGGCCCCCAGGACGTCGATCAGATAGCGGCGCACCGCTTCGGCCCGCCGCCGCGACAGGTCGATATTCGCTGAAAGCCCGCCCGAGGCATCGGTATGGCCGACCAGCGCGACGCTGCCCTGCGGATTGGCCTCCAGCCAGGCGGCCAACGCCACCAGCGAGGGGAAACTGCCGCCCGCCAGTTCGGCGCTCCCCGGGGCGAAATCCAGATCGCCCAGCACCGCATGGCCGGCGGCGACCAGCGCCGCGCCGATCTCCGTCTGCGCGGCCGAAGAGGGCGGCGCCTGCGGCTCGTCCGCCTGCGCTGCCGGCAGATCCGGAGGCGGCGGTGACAATGGCGCGGGGACCGGCCCGGGAGGGGTGGCGGGGAAAGCCGCCGGCTCCACCGTGGTGATCTGGACAAAGCCGGTACGCGTCGAGCGGCTGACCAGCAGGCCCAGCGCCTCGCCCGGGCCGCGTTCGGCCGACAGGAAGCGGAAATCGCCGAGGTCCACATGCATGTCGGGCTCGGGCAGGATGTCGAGCCCGAAACGGAAGTCGAAACCGCCGCAGGCCCGGGTCTCGCAATCAAAGAGGATGCGGAACCCGGCCTCGGAGAGTTGCGTCCGCAGCGCGCTGACCAGTTCCAGCGTCGATCCCTCCGGGTCCTCGATGCGCCAGGCGCGGCGCTGCACGCGGCCCTCCAGCGTCTTCCCCGGCACGGCGCCGTCGCGGAAGGGCCCGGTGGGCAGAAGATAGCTGCCCGGCACCGGCGCGGCGGCGGCGCTCGGCTCCGCAGGACCGGCGAAAACCGGATCGAAGGCACGGGCCGCCGCCGGCATCAGGGCCGCAGCGAGGACGAGGGCGACAAGCCGGCTCACCTCGGTGCCTCGCGATAGTGATAGGCGCCCGCCTCGGTCATCCCCAGGCTGGCGTAAAGGGCGCAGGCCGCGTCATTGGCGCGCTCCACCGCCAGCGCCAGCCTCGCCGCCCCGTTCTCCGCAGCCCAGGCGGCGGCCACCCTGATCAAGGCCCGCCCCGTGCCCCGGCGTCGCAGGGCGGGATCGACATGGATCGCATGGATCACCGCCAGCGGGCCGTTCACAGCCACAAAGGCGGCGCCCGCCGCGCGGTCGCCGCTGCGGGCGAGGATCGCCGCCTTGGGCGCCGGCGCGCGCTCCATCACCGCAAGCCGCGCCGGGCCGATCCCGCCCTGCGCCCAGATGTCGCGAGCGATGGCCAGCGGCGGCCAGTGCGGAAAGCCGGAGAGCGGCGGCAGGTCCGGGTCGATCAGCGCGGCCACCGGCGCAGACAGCAGCACCACCGGCGCGGACACCGCATAGCCGCGCGCCGCCAGCACGGCATCGAGCGCCTCTTGGCCCGGCAGCAGCATGAACAGCGGCCGCTGTCCCAGCGCCGCCATCGCCGCCTCGGCCTGCGGCAGGTCGGCCTCGGTCCAGGCGCCCTCTGCCGTCGCGGCGCTCACCCGGTTGCCGCCACCGCCGCCCTCGCGCACCGTCCAGGGCCCGAAACGGTGCCGCGCCACCGACGGCCAGGTGGCCTCCATCGCCGACAGCAGGGTCATGAGACCGGAAACAGCGCCGCAAGGCGCGTCATCGCCGCATCGACCCGCGCCGGATCGGTGCCGCGGATCACCAGATTGGTGCCATAGGCCCCGTTCACCTGGAACGGATAGGAGCCCATGGAAAGGTCGGGAAACCCGGCCGCCAGTCCGCCGAAGGCCGCAGCGATCTCGCCCTCGCCGCGCATCACCCGCCAGGTCTGGCTGAGGAGCGGCTGCCCCCCGGTCAGGCGCGGCAGGACCGAGGCGAGCATGGCCTGAAAGATGTCGGGCACCCCGGCCATGACATGGACATTGCCGAGGCTGAAGCCCGGGGCGGTGGAGATCGGATTGTCGATCAGCACCGCGCCCTCGGGAATGCGGGCCATGCGCCGGCGCGCCTCGTTGAAGGGCAGGCCGGCGCGGTCGTAATGCGCCTGCAACAGCGCCAGCGCATCGGCGCGATGGCCGATCGCCACGCCGAAGGCCGCCGCCACCGCATCGGCGGTGATGTCGTCATGGGTGGGGCCGATGCCGCCGGAGGTGAAGACATGGTCAAAGCCCGCGCGCAGCGCCTTCACCGCCGCGACGATGGCGCCATGGTCGTCGGCGACCACGCGCGCTTCCTTCAGCTCGATCCCGTGACCGGTCAGGGCGCCGGCAAGGAAATGCAGGTTGGAATCGCGGGTGCGGCCCGAAAGGATCTCGTCGCCGATCACCAGCATCGCCGCCGTCGGATTGCGCATCGCCGTCCCTCCCGCCGTCCCCTCATCGAGCCCTCGCGGGCTCTCCTCGGGGGTGACGCGCCCGAGGAGAGCCCGCAAGGGCTCGATGAGGGCACCGTTTGCGTCCCGCCCGGTATAGGCCGGCCGCAGGGGCCGCGAAACCCCCGCCTCTGGCAAAGGCGCGGCGAAGTTCCTATATTCGGCCGCCGGCAGACCCCGGGGGAAATGTGGACGATTTCCGTGCGCGCGTGACCAAGGACGGCATCCGCATCTACGAGGATGCCGATTTCGCCGGGATGCGGGCCGCCGGCCGGGTGGCGGCGGCGATCCTCGACGCCATGGTGCCGCTGGTGCAGGTCGGCGCCACCACCGGCGCGCTGGATGAGGCGATCATGGCCGAGATTGCGCGCCACGGCGTCACCTCCGCCACGATCGGCTACAAGGGCTATCGTCACGCCTCCTGCATCTCGGTCAACCAGGTCGTCTGCCACGGCATCCCCGGCGCCAAGATCCCCAAGCGCCGCGACGACGTGCTGCTGGACGGCGACATCCTCAATATCGACGTGACGGTGATCAAGGACGGCTGGTTCGGCGACACCTCGCGGATGTATGCCGCCGGCAGCCTCAAGCCCTGGCGGGCGCGGCTGATCCAGGTCACGCATGACGCGCTGATGAAGGGGATCGAGGTCGTGCGCCCGGGCCGTACCTTCGGCGACATCGGCCATGCCATCCAGACCCATGTCGAGAAGAACGGCATGAGCGTGGTGCGCGATTTCTGCGGCCACGGTCTCGGCCGCGTCTTCCACGCCCCGCCGAACGTGCTCCACTACGGCCGGCCGGGCTCCGGCCCGGTGCTGGAGGAGGGGATGTTCTTCACCATCGAGCCGATGGTGAACCTCGGCCGCCCGGAAACCAAGGTCCTGCCAGACGACTGGACGGCCGTGACCCGCGACGGCAAGGATTCGGCGCAGTTCGAGCATTCGATCGGCGTGACCGCCACGGGGGCGGAGATCTTCACCCTTTCGCCCGCCGGAAGGTTTCACCCGACCCGGGGCTGACGCCGCCGGTCACAGGCCGAGCAGCCCCGGAAGTTCCGCCATCGACCGGAACAGCGGCACGCCCTCCTCCGCCAGCCGCTGCCCGCCATGCGGGGCGAAACCCAGCGCCCGCATCCCGGCCGCCGCCGCCCCGATCAGGCCCGAGGCGCTGTCGTCCACCACGACGCAATCCCCCGGTCCGACGCCCAGAACTGCGGCACAATGCAGCCACAGGCCGGGATGCGGCTTGGGCAGGCCGAGCTCCTGCCCGGAGAACAGCCGCCCCTTCAGCCGGGCAAGAAACTGCGGATGCTGGCCGAGGGTGATGCCCATCTTGCGCCGGCTGCCGTTGGAACCCACGGCATAGACGATCCCCGCCGCATCCAGACGGTCGAGCACCGCCTCCACCCCTTCGACCAGCGGCGTGCCCTCGGCCAGCCGCAGGTAGAGCCGCTCGTAGAAATCCTCCACCCAGCCCTCCGGCAGCCCGGCACCCCGGGCACGGGCCTTGGACATCACCCCTTGCATCGTCCCGCCCTGAAACCCGTCGCGCAGGTCCTGACGGGAAAGGTGCAGCCCATGGGCGGCAAAATCGGCCTGCAATAGGTCGAAAGTCGTGGCCTCGCTGTCCACCAGCACGCCGTCACAGTCGAACAGCACCGCCGCCGGCCTCATTCCGGCGCCTTCAGCAGCGTCACCAGCGTGTCGCCATAGCGGCGCTGGTCGAGCATCGCAAAGCCCTCCGGCACCGCCGGCGGTGCCCCTTCCTCCCACACGACCACCGCGCCCGGGGCCAGCCAGCCGCCGTCGCGGGCGGAGGCCAGCGCCGCCTCGCCCAGGCCCTTGCCATAGGGCGGGTCGAGGAAGACCAGCCCGTAGCCCGGCCCCCGGTTCGGTCCCAGCCGCGTGGCATCCCGCCGCCAGACATCGGTGGCGCCCATCGCCCGCAGGATCTCGATGTTGCGCCGCAGCAGCGCCCGCGCCGCCACCCCGTCATCGACAAAGGCCACCCGCGCCGCCCCCCGGCTCAGCGCCTCAAGCCCCAGCGCCCCGGTGCCGGCGAAGAGGTCCAGCACCCGCATCCCGGCAAGGTCCAGGTGCAGGCTGTTGAGCAGCAGGTTGAACACCGCCTCGCGCACCCGGTCGGAGGTGGGCCGCAGATGCGCGGCCGGATCGCCCTCGCCCACCGGAGCGAGATGCGTGCCCCGCGCCGCGCCGCCGATGATCCTCATGCCTTCAGCAGCGCCTTGAGATCGACGGAAGGATCGGCAAGCAGCGCCGGATCGGGCGACCTGCCCGCCTCGATCAGCCGCTTGCCGACCATATAGGCCCGGGCGTCGTTCATCGCATCAACCGCCAGCAGCCTGTCGCCGGCGAAATACCAGAAGGCCAGCTGATCGTCCGAGGTCTTGCGGGTGACGACCCGGTCATATCCGCTGTTCAGTCCGGCGATCTGCAATTTGGCCTCGTACTGGTCCGACCAGAACCACGGTCTTGCGACATAGGGCGCCCCGGCGCCGAGCATGTTCGCCGCCACCGCCTCGCCCATGTCGATGGCATTGCCGACCGATTCCAGCCGCAGCCGTCCGCCGCCCTGGGGGAAGGAGGCGCAGTCCCCCGCCGCCCAGATGGCGGGGTCCGAGGTCCGGCCCAGTTCGTCCGCCGCGATGCCGTTGTCCAGCGCCAGCCCCGCCGCCTGCGCCAGCGCGGTGTCGGGCAGGATGCCGACGCCGGCGATGACGAAATCGGCCGGCAGCACCCGCCCGTCCGCCAGTTCTGCGCCCGTGACATGGCCCTCGCCCACCAGGCGCTTCAACCCCGTGCCTTCGAGGATCGTCACCCCATGGGCCAGATGCAGGGCGCGGAACCAGTCCGAGGTCTCCGGTGCCGCGACGCGCTGCAGGATGCGCGGCGCCATCTCCACCACCGTCACCTCCAGCCCCAGCTTGCGGGCGACGGCGGCGGCCTCCAGCCCGATATAGCCGCCGCCGACGATCACCAGACGCGCCCCGGGGCGGAAGGACGGCCGCATCGCCTCGACATCGGCGATGCCGCGCACGGTGAAGACGCCGGCCAGATCACCGCCGATCGCCCCCGGCAAGCGGCGCGGGACCGAGCCGGTGGTCAGGGCCAGCGCGTCATAGGGCACCGCTTCCCCGTCCAGCCGCACCATCTGCGCGGCCCGGTCGATGGCGAGCACCGGCGAACCGAGCCGCAGGGCGATGCGCTGCTCGGCATAGTAATCCTCAGAGCGCAGGATCAGCCGGTCCACCCCGATCTCGCCCAGCAGATAGGCCTTGGACAGCGGCGGCCGCTGGTATGGCACCATCGGCTCCGCGCCGATCAGGGTGATTTCCCCCGCATGCCCCAGCGCCCGCAGCTTGGCGACCAGCGAGGCGCCGGCCTGACCCGCGCCGATGACCACGACCCGCATGGACTCCCCCTCTGGCCTGCGACCGGCGCTGACCCTATATCCCGACAAAGCCCCTGTGCAATGCAAGGACCATGCCCATGACTTTTGCCGTTGGAGACCGCCTTCCCGACGTTCCCTTGCTTTGGAAGGGCGACGGAGAGCCGCAGACCGTCCAGCTCGGACCAAAGCTCGCCGGGCGGCGCGTGGCGCTTTTCGGCCTGCCCGGCGCCTTCACCGGCACCTGCACCACGGCGCATGTGCCGAGCTTCATCCGCGTCATGCCGAAGCTGGCCGCCAAGGGCGTGGACGAGGTGATCTGCATCGCCGTCAACGATCCCTTCGTGATGAAGTCCTTCGGCGAGGCCACCGGCGCCACGGCGGCGGGGATCACCCTGCTGGCCGACAGCGCGGCAGAGTTCGCCAAGGCGGTGGGCATGGCCTATACCGTGCCCGCCATCGGCTTCTACGACCGCTGCAAGCGCTTCGCGCTCTATGCCGAGGACGGGGTGATCCGCGTCCTGAACATCGAGGTCGCCAAGGGCACCTGCGAGATCTCCGGCGGCGAGGCCCTGCTCGCGGCGATCTGACCGCGCGACCGGGGAGAGCGGGGGCCCGAGCCACCGACAACCCGTCCCGGGCCTGACCAAGCCTGCCCCGGGCTTGATCCGGGGGGACCTCTCCCCGCTCGGCGACGGACCCGCGACCGGAGGCCCCGGGTCAGGCCCGGGGCGAGGTCATCGTTGATCCTGCGTCCGGCTGGTTAACCTCGCCACACTCCCTAACCAAACCCACACTACACGACACGGGCTTTGTGAGGGCGGCGTGTTGTGGTTTTCTGTCGG
>CAZRQN010000111.1:0-9507 GCA_964602115.1 uncultured Rhodobacterales bacterium | reverse complement strand
CCCCGGGGCCCGGGGCAGCGCCCCGGGTCTCTCCACCAGAGCAGGGCTCAAAGACATGAGAGCCGCACAAGGCGCGCCCGCCAGGGCGCAAGACGGCCACCGGCGCTACCCTCTCAGTCCGAAGCGCTGCGGGGATGCAAAGGGGGGCCGCTGGCCCCCCTTTGCCTGGACCCGCGCCGCAGGCGCGGGGGCTTCAGCGGGTGCGCAATTCTCCCGCATCGACCCTGAGACGGGTTTCGAAGGCCTGGCTGATATGGTTGCGCAGCGCGGCTTCGGCGGCGTCTCCGTCACGGGAAGCGATGGCCTGGACGATCGCCTCATGCTCGCCGAGCCCCTGGACGTCGCGGCCTTCGGCGGCGAAGGACGTTGTCGCCATCAGCGCCATGGCGCGGTGCACCAGATCGAGCTGCTGGATCAGGAAGCGGTTGTGGCTGGCGAGATGGATTTGGCGGTGGAAGCGCTTGTTGGCCCGGGCCAGCGCCCGGGGATCGCCGCCGATCAGCCGCCGGTCCTCGGCTGCCATGGCCTGCAGGACCCGCACCTCTTCGTCGGAGGCATGGCGCGCCGCCAGCCGCGCCGCCAGCCCTTCGAGCGTGCCGCGCACGGCGTAGAGCTCCGCCAGCTGGTTATGGTCGAGGCTGGCCACGATCAGGCTGCGGCCATCGCGGGTCAGCATGCCCTGGGTCTCGAGCCGCTGCAGCGCCTCGCGTACCGGCGTGCGGCTGACCCCGAGCCTTTCGGCCAGCTCGCTTTCCACCAGCCGGTCGCCGGGGCGCCAGATCCCGCCCTCGATGCCTTCCAGGATGAGGGAATAGGCGTCTTTCTGCACGTTGGTCCCCCTGAAGTCCCGATCACCAGGCCCCGTCATGGCGGTCAATGCGGGGCGCCGCAAGGGCCGGCGTTGCCGCGACGCGGCAGAGGGATTAGGCTCGCGCCATGCCCGCCCTCCGGTCCGCCTTCACCCATATCCGCACCTGGGTCTTCGACCTCGACAATACGCTCTATCCGCCGAGCGCACGTCTTTTTGACCAGATTTCCGCGCGGATGACGCATTGGGTCATGCGCAACCTGGCGCTGGAGCAGCCTGAGGCCGATGCGCTGCGGCGCGATTACTGGGCACGCCATGGCACGACGCTGGCCGGGCTGATGGCCGAGCACGGGGTCGATCCTGCCGGCTTCCTGGCCGAGGTCCATGACATCGACCTCGCCATCCTGTCGGTCGATTCGGCGCTGGCGGCGGCGATCTCTTCCCTGCCTGGACGGCGGATCGTCCATACCAATGCCGACCGGGAATATGCCGGCCGGGTGCTGGCGGCGCGCGGGCTCGGCGGGCTTTTCGATGCGGTCTATGGCGTGGAGGAGACGGGGTTCGTCCCCAAGCCGGCTGCGGCGGCCTTTGCCCGGGTGATCGCGGCGGATGGATACGATCCCGCCACCGCCGCGATGTTCGAGGACGAGGCGCGCAATCTCGCCGTGCCCCATGCCCTGGGCATGCGCACGATCCATGTCGCGCCGGAGCGCGAGACGGCCGAACATGTCGGCCACTGGACCCCCGACCTCGCGGCCTTTCTCGGGGCGCTCGTGCCGGCGGAGAACCCGGCATGACCCGCATGGACGTCGATGTGATGATCTCGGGCGGCGGGGTGGCCGGGCTGGCCGCCGCTGCCGCCTTCGGTGCGGCGGGCTTCTCTGTCCTGGTCGTCGATCCGGCGCCGCCGGTGACGGTTGCCGAGGCGCCCGGATCGGACACCCGTACCACCGCGCTCCTCCGGCCGGCGCGGGCGCTTCTGACCCGTGCCGGGCTGTGGGAGCGGCTTCTGCCCGAGGCGGCGGCGCTGTCGGTGATGCGGATCGCCGAGGCGCTGGAAGATGGGTCCTTGGGCGCGGTGCGCGACTTCCGCTCCGGCGATCTTTCCCCGGAGCCCTTCGGCTGGAATTTCCCCAACTGGCTTCTGCGGCGGGAACTGGTGGCGCGGCTCGCCGAACTGCCGCAGGTCAGCTTCCTCCCCGGTGAGGAGACGGCAGGCGTGCTGACGCGTGAAACCGCAGCCGAACTGCGGCTGGCCTCCGGCCGGCAGGTGCGGGCGCGGCTTCTCATCGCAGCCGACGGACGCGACAGCCCGGTGCGCCGGGCGCTGGCGCTTCCTGTCAGGACGCACCGCTATGCCCAGTCGGCGCTGAGCTTTCCGGTCACCCATCCCTTGCCCCATGAGGGCGTCTCCACCGAGATCCACCGCCAGGGCGGACCTTTCACCTTCGTCCCGCTGCCCGACCGCGCCGGGGTTCCGGCATCGGCGGTGGTATGGATGGAACGCGAGGCCGAGGCGGCGCGGCTGATGGCCCTGCCGCCCGAGGCCTTCGCGGCCGAGGCGACCGCCCGGTCCTGCAATCTGCTCGGCCCGCTGGCGCTGGCCGGCCGGCGCGGGCTCTGGCCGATGATGGCGCAGGTGGCGCTGCGACTCACCGCCGAGCGCACGGCGCTGGTCGCCGAGGCGGCGCATGTCGTGCCGCCCATCGGGGCGCAGGGGCTGAACATGAGCCTGGCCGACATCACGCTGCTGCTCGATCTCGCCGAGGCCGACCGCGACGGCCTCGGCACGCCGCAGATGCTGGCGCGTTACGAGCGGCGGCGCCTGCCGGCGCTGGTCGCGCGGGTGGCGGGGATCGACATGCTCAACCGCGCCTCGATGGCCGGCTCTCCCGCCTGGCGGGGCCTGCGGGCGCGGGCCATGGCGGCGCTGCATGACGTGGCGCCCCTGCGCCGGGGGCTGATGCGCCTCGGCATGGGGTTGTGAGCGCGGCGCCTGTTCCCTTGTCCTGCCGCTTCCCCTAGCCTGTGCCGCGAACGGGACGGGGAGGGGCCGGGATGGCCGGACGGCTGGCACTTGCGTTGGTCGGCGCGCTCGCGGGCCTCTGCCTCTGGGGACTGGACGAACTGTGGATCTCCGCGTTCCTGCCCGAACGCCTGCTTCTGGCGCTCACCGTCTTCGGCATGGTGTTTTTCGGCGCCGTCCTGGCGATGACCGGGCCGCTGCGGCTTTCCCAGGCGACGGCAGGGGCGGCAGCGCTCGGTACTGCGGCGGCCCTGCTGATCTCGCTGGCGGCCCTGCGTTTCGACCAGGCGGGCGAGGCGCTGGACGCCGGCCATCCGCTGGCGGCGCTTCTGGTGCTTGCCGTCGTGCCCTTGCCCTTCTGGATCGCGGCGCAGTGGCGGGGGTGGGACGACTATCCGGTGCTGTTCGGCGAAGCCTGGGCGATCGCGGTGCGGGCGGCGGCGGCGGGCCTGTTTCTTGGCCTGGTCTGGGCGCTCATCTTCCTTTCGGATGCGATGCTGGCCCTGGTCGATGTCTCGGTGATCGGACAACTGGTCGAGACGGCTGCGGCGCCCTGGGTGGTGTCGGGCGCCATCCTCGGCCTGGCGCTGGCGGTGATGTCCGAACTCAGCGATGCCATCGCCCCGGACATCGCGATCCGTTTCCTGCGGCTCCTTCTGCCCGGGGTGCTGGCGGTGGTGGTGGTGTTCGTCGCCGCCCTGCCGCTGAAGGGCTTTTCCGGCTTCGGCGGCCTGTCGGTCGGGGCCACGCTCCTGTCGATGACGGCGGTTTCGGTGGCGCTGATCTCGGCCTCGGTGGAACGCAATGCCCTTGCCCAGGCGCGCGGGCCGGTGATGGCCGGGGCGACGCGGATGCTGGCCGCACTTCTTCCCCTGCCGGCCGGGATGGCGGCCTATGCCATCTGGCTGCGGGTCGAGGATGCCGGCTGGAGCCCGCTGCGCGTGGCGGCGGCGGCGGCGGCGGGAACGGCGCTGACCTATGGTGTGGTCTATTTCTTCGCCGTCCTGCGCGGACGAGGATGGTCGGGGCGCATCCGCATCGCGAACACCTGGCTTGCGGCCGGCTGCATCCTGCTGGCGGCGCTGTGGCTGACGCCGCTCCTCAATGCCGAGGCGATTGCCGCGCGCAGCCAGGTGGCGCGCTATCTCGACGGCCGCACGCCCACGGCCGAGCTGGACCTCTGGTCGCTGTCGCGCTGGGGGCGGCCGGGTGCTTCGGCCATCGCCCGGCTGGAGGAACTGGCCAGGGAACCGGCCCGCGCCGATCTCGCGGCACGGCTGGCGGACCAGTCGAGCTGGTCTGCGGTAGCGGCCATGCCCGATACCGAAGTGCTGCGCGCCGAACTGCTGCGCCTGCTTCCGGTCTCGCCAGCCTCGGCCACGGCCGACCGCGATTCCTTGATTGCCGCGCTTGAACCCTGGGAAATAGACGCCGCGCTTGAGGCCTGCCATGCCGCCCTGCCGGACGGGGCGCCCGGCTGCGTCCTTGTCGCGGCGGACTTCTGGCCCGAGCTTGAGGGCAACGAGGCGGTGCTCCTGTCCCGGGCCGAAGGCGGCTGGCTGCGCGCCGATGGCTTTGTCCGCAAGGCCGGGCAATGGGACCGGCGCGGCGTGGTCCAGCGCAACGGTTCCGCCGTTCACCCCGACGATGTGAACGGGGTCATCCAGCGCCTTCAGGCGGCCGCGCCCTCCCTGCGGCCGGCGCGGATGAACGAGCTCGACAGCGGCGCCGGGGCGATCGTGCTGCTGCCCTGACAGGGCGGCGTGCCGCTCGGCACCGGTTGTGCCCGGTCGTGCAGCAACTTGAGCGGGATCAATGCGGCAGGGCGGCGGGCATGCTTGACCGCAGCGCCGCCCATGCTGGACCCGGGCAGGCAGGAGAGGTCGGATGCGGACGGCGGTGCTGACGGATATCCACGGCAACCGGGCCGCCTTCGAGACCGTGCTCGCCGACCTGTCCGGCCGCGCCATCGACCGCATCGCCATCCTCGGGGACATCGTCGGCTACGGCCCCGATCCGGGCTGGTGTACCGCCCGGACGATGGATCTGGCCCAGGCCGGGGCCATCGTGGTCAAGGGCAACCATGATGCCGCCATCGACGCGCCCCAGGGCGATCTGAACCCGGTCGCCCAGGCGGTGATCGACTGGAGCCGTGCCCGGCTGTCCCAGGCCGAGCGCTATTTTCTCCAGCACCTGCCGCTGGTCTCCGAAGCGGCGGATGTCACCTATGTCCATGCCAGCCCCAACGATCCCGGCGGCTGGCTCTACCTCACCACCACGGCGCGGGCCGCCGGGGCCTTCCGCGCCAGCGCGGCACGGCTCATTCTCTGCGGCCATATCCACCGCCCCCGGCTGATGAGCCGCGATGTCCGCGGCTTTGTCACCGATCACCCGATCCCGCAGGGCCATCCGGTGCCGCTTCTGTCCAGCCGGCGCTGGCTTGCCGTGGTGGGTGCGGTCGGCCAGCCGCGCGACGGGGTGCCGATGGCCGCCTATGCGATCCACGATTCGGGTGACGCGACCCTGACCTTCCGCCGCTGCGCCTATGACGTGGCGGCCACCGTGGCGCGGCTGCGCGCCGAGGGGCTGCCGGACCGGCTGGCGCTCCGCTTGCAGACGGGGGACTGATGGCACGACAAATCTCACCGCGCGAAGGCCTGACGATTGATGGCTTCACGCTGGGCGCGCTTCTCCATCGCGGCGGCTTTGCCACCATCTGGGAGGTCGCCCATCCCGATCATCCCGAGCCGATGGTGATGAAGGTTCCCACCATCCTCGACGGCGACGATGCTCCGACCATCGTCGGCTTCGAGGTCGAGCAGATGATCGCCCCACGCCTGGCCGGCCCGCATGTCGCCCGGGTGATCGCCACCGGCGATTTCGCGGTGATGCCCTATGTCGTCACCGAACGGATCGCCGGCGGCTCGTTGCTCGCCCGCTTCGACGGCAGGCCGCATCCGGTGGACGAGGTGATCGAGACCGCCGCCCGCATCGCCCAGGCAGTCCACGACCTGCACCGCCAGCATGTCGTCCATCTCGATCTCAAGCCGGCCAACGTCCTGCAGCGCGAGACGGGAGAGATGGTGCTGATCGATCTCGGCCTTGCCCGGCACGACCTGCTGCCGGACCTGCTGGCGGAGGAATTCACCATTCCGATGGGCACCTGGCCCTATATCGCGCCGGAACAGGTGCTGCGCGAGCGGCGCGATCCGCGCAGCGATGTCTTCGCGCTCGGGGCGATGGTCTATGAGATGGCGACCGGCGCCAAGCCCTTCGGCGAGCCGCCCTCGCTGCGCAAGGTGCGCCGGCGGCTGTGGATCGACCCGCCTCCGCCGCGTCGCCTGCGGCCCGATCTGCCGGAGTGGCTGCAGGAGATCATCCTGCACGCGCTCGAAGTCGATCCCGCCCGGCGCTACCAGTCGGCGGCGCAGATCCAGTTCGACCTCACCCATCCGGCGCAGGTGAATGTCACCGACCGGGGGCGCAAGACCCAGGTGGACGGATTTGGCGCGGTGTTTTCCCGCTGGAGAAGGATGCGGCGGCTGGACCGCTTCCCCGATCCTCCGGCCACCGTGGCCCAGACCATTGCCAGGGGCACGGTCCTGATGGTGGCGGTCGATCTGGCGCCGGAGATGGAGGCGCTTGCCGACCGGCTGCGCATCAATGTCCAGCGCATGCTGAAGCTCGATCCCGACGCAAGGGTCGCCTGCGTCAACGTGCTGAAGACGCCACGCATCGGCCTCGAACAGGCGCGGGACGCGGAGGGCAACCACCTGCACGTCCAGCGCCTGGTCCAGCTCAAGGCCTGGGCCTCGGCGCTCGACCTGCCGCCGGAGCGGATGACGGCGACGGTGCTGGAAGATGCCGATCCTGCCCATGCGCTGATCGGCCATGCCCGGGTGCTGCAAGCCGACCATATCCTGATCGGCGCCCGCGCCTCGGGTGCGGCCCGGCGCTATCTGGGCTCGGTCTCGGCCCAGGTGGTGGCCGAGGCGGATTGCAGCGTGACGGTGGTGCGCCTGCCGCATGGCACGGCGGCAGGGGAGGCGGAAGCGGCATAGGCCGCCGGCCGGCAGCCCGGCCTCAGCGCTCGTTCGCGCCCTTGCCGGCAAAGATCGCCCCGCGCTGGCGTTCGATCCGCGCCAGACGCGTGGCGGCGGTTTTGGCCGAAGACAGTGCGATCACATGGCTGCGCTGCCGCCCCGGCGTCAGGCGGTGGAAGGCATCGGCCAGGAAGGGATCGGCATCAAGCGCGTCGATCAGCTCCTCCGGCAGGTCGAGGTCGCGGGTCGCGCGCTCCGGGCGCCGCGCGGCCTCGGCATGGCCCATGGCCTCGGCCAGCAGGGCGCGGATCGAGCCCTCCCGCGCGGCCACCTGCGCGGCATCGGTGAAGCGCATTGCGTCGGGATGCCGGCTGTTCGGACCTTGCGTGACCAGTTCGGTCCCGGCGGCGGAAAGCAGGGCGGCGTTCATGAAGGCGAGGACGAAATCGCCCCGCATCGCCCCGATCAGGGCGATGTTCCGCCCGGCATGGACATAGCAGGGATGGCCCCATTTCACCGTCTCGGCCAGCCCCGCCGAAAGACAGATGCGGCGCAACCCGGCCAGTCCGGCCTCCCATTTCCGGGCCGAGCAGTCCGGCGTGGCGAAACGGGCGCAGCGCCCGCAGCCGAGCGCGAAGAAGTCCTCGACCTGCGAAATCATCCTGCCGTCCCGTTCCATGCCTGACCGCAGGGCGCCCGGTTCGGCGATCTGCCCGCCCGGACAATATCTGCCGGCTTCCGGTCCGCCAAGCTCGGCGTTCGGCGATGCCGATCGACGCCCGGGCGCCCGAATCGAGTCCGGCCCCGGGCCGTTCCGTTCCGCGGCAGGCGATCCGGCGCAGGCGGATGCGCGGCTCGGCACCTTCGGCCCCGGGCGGCCTGCCGGCGGCAAGGCCGGACAGCCGAACCGTCGAGAATCGGCGACCGGCTTTCCTTATCTCCGCGCCGCGTGTATCCCGCCCCCGCAATCCGGAGGCGGGCATGGACGGCAGCGCGAACCTCAACCTGATGATCAAGGCGGCGCGCAAGGCGGGCCGCAGCCTGGTCAAGGACTTCCGCGAGGTCGAGAACCTGCAGGTCTCGGCCAAGGGTCCCGGCGATTTCGTCTCCAAGGCGGATCGCGAGGCGGAACGGCTGATCAAGGCCGAACTGCGGGGCGGGCGGCCGACCTATGGCTGGCTGGGCGAGGAGACAGGGGCCGAGCCGGGCGAGGATCCGACGCGGCGCTGGATTGTCGATCCGCTCGACGGGACCACCAACTTCCTGCACGGCATGCCGCACTGGGCGGTGTCCATCGCGCTTGAGCACAAGGGCGAGGTCGTGGCCGGCGTCATCTATGACGCGGCCAAGGACGAGATGTTCACCACCGAGAAAGGGCAGGGTGCCTGGCTGAACGGGATGCGCCTGCGCGTTTCCGGCCGCCGGGCCATGGAAGAGGCGGTCTTTGCCACCGGCGTGCCTTTCGGCGCCAAGCGCACGCTGCCGCTGATGCTTCAGGATCTCGCACGCCTCATGCCGCAATGCGCCGGGGTTCGGCGCTGGGGTTCGGCCGCGCTCGATCTCGCCTATGTCGCCGCCGGACGCTTCGACGGCTATTGGGAACGCGAGCTGCAGGCCTGGGACATGGCGGCCGGCATCCTTCTCGTCCGCGAGGCCGGCGGGTTCGCCGGCGGACTGGGCAGCGGCAAGCCCTTCGACACGGGGACGATCGTTGCCGGCAACGCCGGGCTCTACGAGCCGCTGGTCAAGGTCCTGTCGCCCGCCTGAGGCTTGACGCTTGCAGCCTCCGCCGCATTGCGGCAGAACTCCCCCGAGGTCACACGGGGGACGCGCTGATGACGACGCAGGTACTGACGGAACGGCTCTGGCGCACCGAGGGCGCCGATGTCTGGATCAAGCGCGTGGCGCTGGTGATTTTCGGTGTGGCGCTTCTGGCCATCGCCGCCAAGGTCAAGGTCCCGGTCCCCAACACGCCGGTGCAGATCAGCCTCGGCACTTTCGCGGTCCTGTCCATCGGCGCGGCCTATGGGCCTCGGCTGGGGCTGGCCACGATCCTTGGCTATATGCTGGTCGGCGCCTTCGGTTTCGATGTCTTCCAGAATTCCTCGGCCGAGAAATATGGCCTGACCTATATGCTGGGCACGACCGGCGGTTACCTCGTCGGCTATGTCCTGGCCACGCTGGCGCTCGGCTTCGCCGCCCGGCGCGGCTATGACCGCAACGTCCTCGGCATGGGCGCGGCGATGCTGGTCGGCAATGTGCTGATCTATGTGGCGGGACTTGCCTGGCTCTACTACCTGGTCGCCGGCGGAATGTTCAACGCCGGGAAATTCGCCAGCCCGATGGCGCAAACCCTGGCCTGGGGCCTGACCCCCTTCCTGATCGCGGATGCGATCAAGCTCGCCCTCGCCGCCCTCCTGTTCCCGCTGGCCTGGAAACTCGTCGGCAAGGCCCGGGCCTGAAGATCCATTCCTGAGCGTCCCGAAGGGCGGCCCCATGGGGCCGCCCTTCGTCTTTCCGGACCGCAACTGCCCCCTCCCGCACCGCTCCTGCGGTGAGGACAGCACCTCCGACTGTCTTGCGCCCTGGCGGGCGCGCCTCGTGTGGCGCTCATGTCGGTTCGGTCTGCT
>CAZRQN010000110.1:0-9537 GCA_964602115.1 uncultured Rhodobacterales bacterium | reverse complement strand
AACCCACCGCTCCTCAGGCGATGATGCCGAGGATGTCGCTTTCCTTCATGATCAGGAGTTCCTGACCGTCGATCTTGACTTCCGTGCCCGACCACTTGCCGAACAGGATGCGGTCGCCAGCCTTCACCGAGGGGGCGATCAGTTCGCCCGAATCCTTGCGGGCGCCTTCGCCGACCGAGATGATCTCGCCCTCGGCGGGCTTTTCCTTGGCGGTGTCGGGGATGATCAGCCCACCCTTGGTCTTGTCGTCACCGGCAATGCGACGGACAAGGACACGGTCATGCAGCGGTTTGAATGCCATCTGGTAACACTCCCTAGAGTTCCAGGTTGATTTCCGGTTAGCACTCACATCAGGTGAGTGCCAACGCCGGGTGATCTAAGGTCCCGGTCCGGCGGTGTCAACCTGCGCTGAAGGGTATTCCCGCTCTGTTCCGGCGCTTCCGGCCAAGAGCCGCAGGTGACGTTCCTGCCATCCGCCCTTATATCGGCGGTAGCTCCAGCCGATGGGAACGCCGATGCTCCGCCGCCTTGCCTTCGCCCTGCTGCTCCTGCCGTCCGCGCTGCGGGCGGCGGACTGCGCCGGCGCCGATCTCATCGCCTCCCTTCCCGAGGAAAGGCGCGCCGCCATCGCCGCCGCGACCGAGACGGCGCCCTACCCGCGCGGCAATTTCTGGCGGGCCACCCGGAACGGCCAGATCGTGACGCTGCTCGGCACCTATCACCTCGACGATCCCCGCCACGAGCCCATCGTCGCCGCCGTCGTCCCGACGCTGGACGACGCGAAGACCTTGCTGGTCGAGGCCGGACCGGAGGAGGAAAAGGCCCTGCTCGCCGCCATGGCCAAGGACCCGTCCCTGATGCTGGTGCCGCAGGGCGAGCCGACGCTGGTCCAGCTTCTGCCCGCCGAGGAATGGGACCTTCTCGCCCAGGCGATGCGCGACCGGGGCATGCCGCCGTTCATGGCGGCGCGTTTCCGCTACTGGTACATCTCGATGCTGCTCGCGATGCCGCCCTGCGCGATGAACCCGGCGCTGGCGGCCGGCGGGCTCGACAAGCGCCTGATCGCCCGGGCCGAAGCGCAGGGCATCGCGGTGCGGGCGCTGGAGCCCTGGGACACGGCGCTTGGCATTTTCGATGCCATGCCGGCGGATGCGCAGATCTCCATGATCCGCTCGACCCTGGCGCTGGAAGGCACCGCCGAGGACTATATGGAGACGCTTTCCGCCGCCTATTTCGCCGAGGAATCGCGTCTGATCTGGGAATTCATGCGCGATGTCTCCTATCGCCTGCCGGGCGAGACGCGCGACAAGGTGGACCGTGAATTCGCCGAGACCGAGGAGGCGCTGATGTCCTCGCGCAACCGCGCCTGGATCCCGGTGATCGAGGCGGCAGCGGCAGAGGGCCCGGTGGTGGCGGCCTTCGGGGCGTTGCACTTGTCCGGGCAGGACGGGGTGCTGGCGCTCCTGGAACGGGACGGCTGGAAGCTGGAGCGCCTGCCCTTCCCCGGATGAGGCCCGCCGTTGCCGGGAAACCAGCAACCCGGACCTGAAACATGCATAACGAATCAATGAGTTTGCGCCAGATGCGAATCGTGCTCAATTTCCGTCATTGAGAGATTCTTTCGGGGCAGCTAATGGAATCCGCAGTTCGCGTCGTAAGTGCCAAGCTTTCGGGCCCGGTGGGCAAAGCCGGCCGCAAGGACAATCCCCCCACCAACAAGGCCGAGGACGTCCGCACCGTCCGCGCCATGCTGCGCGCCAACGGCTTCAACGTCCCGCCCGAGGGCGGGGCCGACGGCGGGCTGGTCAAGGCGATCATGGCCGCCCAGACAAAGGCCGGCAACAAGAACCCCGATGGCGTCATCGACCCGGACGGGCCGGTCTTCGCCTATCTCAAACCCAAGTTCGAGAAGGCGCAGAAGGAAGCCGTGGCGGAAGCGGCCGAGAAGATGATGAAGGTCACCTTCCGCGGCAAGGAATACCAGCTCACCCGCGATGACTACGACGACCTCGTCGATCAGACGCTCGACACGCTGACGCGCTACATCAAGCGGCTGGTGCAGTGGCAGCGCGGCAATCTGGAGATGTACAAGGACTACATGGCCACCGCCGAGGCGCGAAATGGCTACTTCGATGCCATCGCCCAGGCCGTCATCGTCAAGGCCGGCAGCATCAAGTATCCGGATGCGCGCCTCACGAATGCCGCCACCGCTGCGGCGAACCGTCTCGAACGCGCGGCCAACAGCCGCAACCTGAAAGAGATCGACGCCGCATTGCCGGAGTGCGAGGAGACGATCAACGCCTTCATCGAGGACATGCGGCGCTTCCTGGCGGAATTCACCGGCGCTGCCGGTACGACGGTCTCTGTGCTGAAGGTCGGCTCGGCCACCTGTTTCGCCGTCGCCGGGGCGCTCGCGGTCCCCGTCATGGTGACGGCGGGCGCCGGCGCCGCGACGGCCGCAGCGGTTTCGGGGGCGGGCACCGCCGCGCTGTCCTCGACCCTGGGCGAACTGGAGCGGGTCGCAGCCGGGCAGAAGGTCACCGTGCTTGAGGCGATCGGCAATGTCGCGGTGGATACGATCATCGGGGCCGCCAGTTCCGGCCTTACCTCGAAGATTCCGCTCGGCTTCATCGACGACATGGCCAAGGGCATCGCCCCGGCGCTTGCCGCGAAGATCCCCGGCGCCGCCGCACCGCAGATCGCTCAATATGTGTCGGGCTTCCTTTCCGGCACCGGCCAGGAGGTGATCAAGACGGTTGTGTCCGAGGGCTTGAACGTCGTCGGCAAGATGGTGAAGTCGGGCAAGGTTCCGACGAAGGCCGACTTCGACGAAGCGGTGCAGAAACTGCTGATCACCGCCCTGACGGCCGGATTGCTGAAGAACCTCGGCAGTTTCCAGAAGAAATGGGCCTTCGACGCGCGCAACACGGTGGAGGAAGGGATGATCCCCAGCGTGTTGAAGAACTTCCTCAAGGGCAAGAAGGTGCCCCCCGCCGTCATGTCCAAGATGCAGGCCGAGGTCTGGAATGCCGTTTCGGGCGAAGTGCTCAAGGGCGGCGTCACCGTCGGCCTGAGCATGCTCGGCTCGACCGACAATCCCGACAAGATGTCCGACGCCGCTGCCAAGGCGCTGGAGAAGGATCGCGGGGTGCAGAAGCTGATCGAGAAGGAGATGGAGAAGTTCCTCAAGAAGGAGAAGCTGCTCTGAGCCTTGCGCGGCTCCGCCGCTTGGGACGGGCAGTCGTCGCCGTCCCGGGCGGCTCCGGTCAAATGTCTTCTGCCCCCTTGCGGCCGATTGGCCGCAGCCCGTGACAATCGCCCTGCGTCGCCCTATAGGCGTCGCAAACCGTGCAAGGACCGATTGCCATGACCACGCTCGTCTTCGGCCACAAGAGCCCCGACACCGACGCCACCGCCGCCCCCCTCGCCTGGGCCTGGTACCTTTCCAACGTCAAGGGCACCCCGGCCGAGGCCGTGCTCCTCGGCGAGCCGAATACCGAGGCCGCCTTCGTGCTCAAGCACTGGGGCTTCGCCACCCCCCGCATCATCGCCGATGTGACGCCGGGCCAGAAAGTGGTGATCGTCGATACCAACAACCCCGCCGAACTGCCGCCCTCGCTGGCCGAGGCCGAGGTGACGGCGATCATCGACCACCACCTGCTGGCCGGCGGCATCAAGACCAAGGCGCCGATCGACATCACCATCCGCCCGCTGGCCTGCACCTGCACCGTCATGGCCGACCTGATGGGCGGGGCGCTGGCCTCGGCGCCGGAGGGGATCAAGGGCCTGATGCTCTCCGCGATCCTCTCGGACACGCTGGAATTCCGCTCGCCCACCACCACGGCGCATGACCGGGCGGTCGCCATCCACCTGGCCGACGACCTCGCCGTGTCGATCCCCGATCTCGCGACGAAGATGTTCGAGGCCAAGTCGGATGTCTCGGCCTTCTCCGATGCCGCGCTCCTGCGGATGGATTCGAAGGAATACGAGGTCGCCGGCAAGCAGCTGCGCGTCTCGGTGCTGGAAACCACCGCGCCCCAGGTCCTGCTCGCCCGCAAGGCGGCGCTGATGGCGGCGATGCCGGCGGTGGCGGCCGAGGACAAGGCCGATCAGGTGCTGCTGTTCGTCGTCGATATCCTCAAGGAAGAGGCGACGCTTCTGGTCCCCAACGACCTGGTCAAGCAGATCGCCGAGGCGTCCTTCCCCTGCACGGTGGCGGGCGATACGGTCGTCCTCCCGGGCATCGTCAGCCGCAAGAAGCAGATCATCCCGGCGTTGCGCCTCTGAGCTGCGACAGAACGCCGCGTCGGGACGGGAAACCGACACCGGACCGACGCGGAACCGACACCGGCGGGACGCCCGCCCGCCAGCCCTGAAGAGGCCCCATGACCGCGATCATCGCTTCGCTGGCCGAGGTCTCCGGCCGCTACCGGGCACTGTTCTGCGACCTCTGGGGCTGCGTCCACAACGGCGTCGCGGTGTTCCCGGCGGCGGCCTCGGCCTTGCAGGCCTTCCGCGCCAGTGGCGGGCGGGTGATCCTCGTCACCAACGCGCCCCGGCCGAAAGGCCCTGTGGAACAACAGCTTGCCCGCCTCGGCCTGCCCCGTGACGCCTGGGATGACATCGCCACTTCCGGCGAGGCCGCCCAGTACGGCATGCTCGCCGGCGCCGTCGGCCGCCGCGTCCACCACATCGGCGCCGACAAGGACCTGCCCTTCTTCACCGAATTTTCACCCGACCTCGCCATGCTCGCCGCCCGCGAGGCCCCGATCGAACGGGTCAAACTCGCGGAGGCCGAGGGCGTGGTCTGCACCGGGCTTGCCGACGAGGAGAACGAGACGCCGGAGGATTATCGCGGCAAGCTCCTGCTCGCCAAGGCGAAGGGGTTGAAACTGCTCTGCGCCAACCCGGATATCGTGGTCGATATGGGCCACAAGCGGTTGTGGTGCGCGGGCGCGCTGGCACAAGCCTATGAGGAAATGGGCGGCGAAAGCCTCTATTTCGGCAAACCGCATCCGCCGATCTACGATCTCGCCCGCCGCCGGCTGGCGGCGCTGGATCCCGGCATCGGCGACGGCGACATCCTTGCCGTGGGCGATGGCTGGGACACCGACATCCGGGGCGCGGCCGGCGAGGGCATCGACACGCTCTTCCTCTCCGGCGGGATCATGGCAGCGCGTTTCGGCGCCGATCCGGCCCAGCCCGACAAGGCCAGCCTGTCGGACTGGCTGGCAGCACAGGAGATCACCGCCACCCATGCGATGGGGATGCTGCGCTGAGAGCTGAGCAAGATAATGTCCTACGCGGATAGCGTTTCGTACTAATCTTGCTTTACCGTCTTGCGCTGCGCCGCAGCATTTGCTAGCCTCCCGGGCATGGACCGAAAGGACAGCCCGATGCTCGACAACACTCCACGCGGCTCGGTCGTCATCGAGGACATGGAAATCGGCATGTCCCGCGCATTGCGGAAGGTCATCACAGACCGGGACATCGAGCTTTTCGCCGAAGTCTCGACCGACCGGAATCCGGTGCATCTCGACGAGGACTATGCCCGCCAGACGATCTTCAGCGGCCGCATCGCCCATGGGATGCTGACCGCCGGGCTGATCTCGGCGGTGATCGGCGAGCAACTGCCGGGCCATGGCTCGATCTATCTCTCCCAGTCGCTGAAATTCATGGCCCCGGTGCGGCCCGGCGACCAGGTGCTGGCCGAGGTCATCGTCACCGCCATCGACCACTCCCGCCGCCGGGTCACGCTTGAAACCCGCTGCGCCGTGGGCGATACGGTCGTGCTGAAAGGCGAGGCCCTCGTCCTCGCGCCAAGCCGCAAATTCGATTGACGCGGGCCCCCGCCCGCCGGGGTGCCATGGAAATCTTCAAGCACTGGCAAGGGCTTGATCCTGCCGCGCGCGGTGCGTCGGCGGCCATGGGCAATTTCGACGGCCTGCATCTCGGCCATCAGACGGTGATCGACGCGGCCAGGCCGCACGGCCCGCTCGGCGTCGTCACTTTCGAGCCGCACCCCCGCGAGCACTTCGCCCCGGATGCCCCGCCCTTCCGGCTGATGAATGACGAGGCGCGGACGAACCGGCTGGCCAAGCTCGGGGTGGAGCGGCTTTTCGAGCTGCCCTTTGACGGGCGTCTGGCCGGGCTGAGCCCCGAAGCCTTCGTCGAGACCGTGCTGCACCGGGGCCTCGGCCTGGCCCATGTCGTGGTCGGCGCCGACTTCCGCTTCGGCAAGGGCCGCGCCGGCACCGAAGCCGCGCTGCGCGACCTGTGCGGCGCCCATGGCATCGGCGTCACCGTGGCCCCCCTGCGCGAACATGGGGACCGCCCGATCTCCTCCACCGCCATCCGCGAAGCCCTGTCGGCCGGCGATCCCAGGGCGGCGGCGGCAATGCTCGGCCACTGGCACCGGATCGAGGGCGAGGTCCTGCACGGCGAGAAACGCGGCCGCGACCTGGGCTTTCCCACCGCCAACATGAGCCTTGCCGGCCTGCACCTGCCCCGTTTCGGCGTTTATGCCACCTGGGTCGATGTCCTGACCGGGCCGCAGGCCGGGCGCTACCGGGGCGCCGCCAGCCTTGGCGTGCGGCCCATGTTCGGGGTCAACGCGCCCAATATCGAAACCTTCCTGCTCGATTTCACCGGAGATCTCTACGGCCAGCACCTCTCGGTGGCACTGGTGGACTTCCTCCGCCCCGAGGCACGGTTCGACAGCCTGCCGGCCCTCGTCGCCCAGATGGAGGCCGATGTCGCGCATGTCCGGGCGCTGCTGTGAGGGAGCGTTTCTGGGAAACCGTCGCCCTCGCCGACATGACCGCCGAGGAATGGGAAGCGCTCTGCGACGGCTGCGGCAAGTGCTGCCTGAACAAGATCGAATACGAGGACACGGGCGAAGTAGAATTCACCCGCGTCGCCTGCAAGCTGCTGGACGGACAGACCTGCCGCTGTCGGCACTACGAGACCCGGCTTGTCCATGTCCCCGATTGCGTGATCATCACCCCGGAGAAACTGCCCGAGATCGCCTACTGGCTGCCCCGCACCTGCGCCTATCGCCGGCTGCACCAGGGCAAGCCGCTGGCAAAATGGCATCCTCTGGAGTCCGGCAGTGCCGAGACGGTCCACAAGGCCGGCCGGTCGGTGCGCGGCTGGACCATTCCGGAAACCGAGGTCGATCCCGAGGATCTCGAAACCTATGTGATCGCGGAGCGTCCCTGATGTACTTCGCCTCCGACAACGGCGCCCCGGCGGCGCCGGAGATCCTTGCCGCAGTGGTGCGCGCCAACCAGGGCCCGGCGCGCAGCTATGGCGCCGACCCGCTGACCGCCCGGGCCCAGGACGCGGTCCGCACCGTCTTCGAGGCGCCGGAGGCCGTGGTGCGTTTCGTCGTCACCGGCACGGCGGCCAATGCCCTGGCGCTGGCGCTGCTGGCGCCGCCCTGGAGCGCGATCCTCTGCCACCAGGGCTCCCATGTCCTGAACGACGAATGCGGCGCTCCGGAGATGTACACCGGCGGCGCGCGGCCGGTCGGCCTGCCGGGCGCGCATGGCAGGATCGCTCCCGCTGCCCTCGCATCCGCACTTGCAGACTCGCCGAAGGACGATCTCGGCGTGATGCAACCGGCAGTCCTCAGCCTGACCAATGTCACCGAGGCCGGCACCGTCTATGCGCCCGGCGAAATCGCGGCGCTGGCCGCCATGGCGCATGCGGCGGGGCTCTCTGTCCATCTCGACGGTGCCCGCTTTGCCAACGCCCTTGTCGCGACCGGCGCCACGCCGGCCGAGATGAGCTGGAAGGCCGGCGTCGATGTCCTGTCGCTCGGCGGCACCAAGAACGGCCTCTTCGGCGCCGAGGCGGTGGTGATCTTCGATCCGGCGCGGACGCGGGAGTTCGACCTGCGCAGCAAACGTGCCGGGCATCTCCTTTCCAAGCAGCGTTTCCTTTCGGCCCAGATCGAAGCCTGGCTCACGGACGGGCTGTGGCTGCGCCTCGCGGCCCGCGCCAATGACGCCATGTCCCGGATCGCCGCCGGCCTCGGCTCCTCGGCGGTGCCGGCCCATCCGGTCCAGGCCAACATGGCCTTCCTCGATCTCGCCCCCGGCACCCGGACGCGGCTGCGGACGGCCGGCGCGGTCTTTCACGACCTGCCCGCCCCGGAGGGCCGCGCGCGGCTCCGGCTCGTGACCGCCTGGAACACCTCCGATGCCGAAGTGGACAGCTTCCTGCAGGCCCTTCACGCCCCCTGATCGTCGTGCTGCGCCCGTACGGAGCGGAGCCCTGGACGCATGGGCCGGCACGGCGATGGGCGCGAGCGCCGGCTCAGCCGATCAGCGGCGCGCAGGCGGCGCGGACGCGCTCGCGCGGCGAGGGGCCCGACATGTCCGGCCGGAAGGCCTGGCCGGTGATCGCCTCATAGGCGGCGATATAGGTCGCCGAGGTCTCGGCGATCATCGCCTCCGGGATCTCCGGCACCGCGTCGCGGTAGGGATCGCAGCGCGCCGCCACCCAGGCGCGGATCACGTCCTTGTCGAAGGAGGGCGGCCGGGTACCGCTGGCCAGTGCTTCGGCATAGCCCTCGGCCTTCCAGAACCGGCTTGAATCGGGGGTGTGGATTTCATCGGCAAGGCGGATGCGGCCCTCGGCGTCGAGCCCGAACTCGTATTTCGTGTCGGCGAGGATCAGCCCCCGCGCCGCCGCCATCGCCTGCCCCCGGGCGAAGAGCGCCAGCGCCAGGGCCGAGACCTCCTCCCACTGCTCCGGGCTCAGCAGGCCCCGGGCAAGGATCGCCTCCGCAGTCAGCGGCTCGTCATGGCCCCCGTCAAATTCCTTCGATGTCGGCGTCAGGATCGGCGCCGGCAGCGCCTCGTGCGGACGCAGGCCGTCGGGAAGGCGGTGGCCATACATCTCCCGCCTGCCTTCCCGGTACATCGTCAGGATCGAGGTCGAGGTGGTCCCGGCGAGATAGCCGCGCATCACGATCTCCACCGGCAGGATGGTCAGCCGGCGGGCAAGGACGGCATTGGGATCGGGATAGGCCAGGACGTGATGCGGGCAGAGGTCTTCGGTCTTCTCGAACCAGTAGCGCGCCGTCTGGGTCAGGACCTGCCCTTTCCACGGGATCACCGCGAGGATTCGGTCGAAGGCCGAAAGCCGGTCGGAGGTGATCAGGAGGCGCCGCCCGCCCGGCAGGTCATAGCAGTCGCGGACCTTGCCGAAATACGGCGCGGGCCAGCCCTCGAATCGCGCATCAGGCAGGGTGCGGGCAAGGTCGGACATGGGCGGGCCTCGATCGGACAGGGGAGCGCTTTTCGGCGAGCCCCTCCGGGAAGTCAACGCCGGGAAGACCCGCCCCCGCCGGAGCGCTTTTGCGGACCTCCCGTCGTCGCCCTGCCCGCGCCCTCCCGCCCTCTGTCGCGGCCCGAAGGGGGCCGCTCCGCCGGTTGGGGGGAGGAGCGGCGGGCTCGACCCCGCCCAGGGGGGGGGGCGCTCGCCCGCCGCGCTGCCGCAGGAGGGGAGCGGGGCGTGGCACTTGCG